>NZ_JBIAZN010000005.1:0-395506 GCF_042899225.1 Streptomyces sp. NPDC000134 | reverse complement strand
GCCAGATATGGAAGCACCGTAAGGTGTGGAGTTGACTGGTACTAATAGGCCGAGGGCTTGTCCTCAGTTGCTCGCGTCCACTGTGTTAGTTCTGAGGCAACGACCGTTGCCGGTTCAGAGCAGAACCACACAATTAAAGAGTGTGCTTGTTCGCTCGAAACCATTAGGGTTTCGGTGGTCATAGCGTAGGGGAAACGCCCGGTTACATTTCGAACCCGGAAGCTAAGCCTTATAGCGCCGATGGTACTGCAGGGGGGACCCTGTGGGAGAGTAGGACGCCGCCGAACAATCTTTGGAAGGACCCCTGGTCTCCAGCGTTGAGCTGGACCAGGGGTCCTTTTTGTTTTGTGCCAAGCACATCCCGGAGCGCGCCGGGTACCCGGCTGCGTGAGAATGACTTGCAGTACCGAAGACAGGAGTCACCGATGTCCCCCAACTCTCCCGAGGACCGACCGGAGCGCGACCAGCGGCGACGGGACAGTGGTGACCGCGGTGCCCGGCACGGGGAGCGCGGGGACCGAGGCGGCTTCCGCCGAGACGACAGCCGCGACAACCGTGGCGGTGGCTATGTCCGCCGGGACGACCGTCGCGACGACCGGGGAGACCGGGGACCGCGTCGGGACGACCGCGACCGGGGTTTCCGGCGCGACGACCGTGGTGACCGCGGGGACCGCCCGGCCTTCCGTCGCGACGACCGGCGGGACGATCGCCGCGATGACCGCCGTGACGATCGCCGCGATGACCGAGGTGGGTTCCGTCGCGACGACAACCGTCGTGACGACAACCGTGGCGGCGGATACGGCGGCCGGCGCGATGACCGCTCCGGTGGTTTCCGTCGCGACGACCGGCGGGACGACCGACGGGATGACCGCCCCGGCGGCTTCCGCCGCGACGACCGCTCCGGTGGTTTCCGCCGTGATGACCGGCGGGACGACCGGCGTGATGACCGCCCCGGTGGTTACCGCCGTGATGATCGACGTGATGACCGGCGTGACGACCGCCGCGATGACCGCCCCGGTGGTTACCGCCGCGACGACCGACGTGATGACCGGCGTGACGACAGGCGTGACGACCGGCGCGATGACCGCCGTGACGACCGCCGGGTCGGGGACCGCGGTGGTTACGCCGGGCGCCGTGACGACCGGCGTGACGACCGCCGTGATGACCGCCGTGATGACCGTCGCGATGACCGGGGCGGCGGCTACCGTCGGGACGACCGGGGTGGCGGTTACCGAGGTGGCCGTGACGAGCGGCGCGGTGACGACCGTGGGGACCGCGGCGGGTTCCGGCGCGACGACAGCCGCCGTGACGACCGCCGCGACGACCGCCGCGACGACCGCCCCGGTGGTTACCGGCGTGACGACCGAGGCGGCCGTGGACCCCGTAGGGACGACCGCGGTGGCCGTCCGGGTGGGTTCCGGGGCCGGGACGACCGGCGGGGCGGTCCCGGGCGTGGCCGTGACGAGCGGGACCGCGACCGGGAGCCGATCAAGCGGCTGCCGATCCCGGACGACGTCACCGGCGAGGAGATCGACAAGGACGTACGGCAGGAGCTGCAGAGCCTGCCCAAGACGCTCGCGGACGATGTCGCCAGGAACCTGGTGATGGTCGCGCGGCTCATCGACGAGGACCCCGAGGCGGCGTACGCGTACTCCAAGATCGCGCTGCGGCTGGCGTCGCGCGTGGCCGCCGTACGCGAGGCCGGTGGGTTCGCGGCGTACGCCAACCAGAAGTACGGGGAGGCGCTCGCCGAGTTCCGGGCCGCGCGGCGGATGACCGGCAACGTGGACCTGTGGCCCGTCATGGCCGACTGCGAGCGCGGTCTCGGCCGGCCCGAGAAGGCGCTCGACATGGCCGGCGCCCCCGAGGTGCACAAGCTGGACAAGGCCGGTCAGGTCGAGATGCGGCTCGTCGCGGCCGGCGCCCGGCGTGACATGGGACAGCTCGACGCGGCGATCGTGACCCTGCAGAGCCCCGAGCTGGCCTCCCACTCCGTACAGCCGTGGACCGCTCGGCTGCGGTACGCCTACGCCGACGCGCTGCTGGCGGCCGGCCGGACGGGCGAGGCTCGGGAGTGGTTCGCCAAGGCCGTGGAGTCCGACCGGGACGGCAGCACGGACGCCTCCGACCGGCTCGCCGAGCTGGACGGCGTCGAGTTCGTGGACGCCCTCAACGAAGACGAGAACGAGAACGACGGCGGTGACGAGGACGGCGGCACCGCCGCGCGGGAGCGTGGCGAGGACTGACCCGGGCTACGGATGAAGGGGCGGAACCGGAAGCGGTTCCGCCCCTTTTTCGTATGCGTAGCTCAGAGGTCGAGGGCGCGCAGCACCAGGCCCGAGGCCGGTTTCGGCCCGAAGGACGTGGACTTGCGGGGCATGGTGACGCCCTGGCGGGCCAGCTCGCGGACGACTTCCTCGCGGACCGGGTGCATCAGGACCGCCGTACCGCCGTCGCGTTCCGCCTTCTCGACCGTGGCCGCCGTGTCGTGGATGTAGGAGACGTGCGCCGCCGAATCGTCCGGGACATGCCAGACATGGGGGAGCAGGGTGGCGTGCAGGACGGTCGCGTCCAGGGTGCGCCATGCCTCGGGGCGGTCGGCGGGCACCGTGCGGGCCAGCAGGCCGGGGTCGGGGCGGTCGACGAGGTGGAAGGCGCCGTCGCCGGCCAGGAGGAAGGCGTTGCCCTGGCGCGCGGCCCCGGCCAGGACGTCCAGGGCCGCCGGCAGTGAGGTGCCGGCGTCCAGGCGGCGGACGCGGAAACGGTCCTTCACGGCGGTCACGGCGGCGTCGACCGGGAGGTCGTGCAGCAGCCGGTGGATGGCGCGGACCCGGAGCGGGTAGCGGACCGTGTCGACCAGGAGGACCAGGCCGTAGTCCCAGGGGCCGGGCGAGGGGTGCTCCGCGCGGAGGCGGCGGTAGGTCGCCCAGCGGTGGTGGCCGTCGGCGATCAGGGCCTGGTGCCGGGCCAGTTCGGACCGGACGCGGGCGAGGTCGCCGGGGTCGGTGAGCTGCCACAGGCGGTGGCCGAAGCCGTCCTCGGTGGTGGTCGCCAGGAGCGGGGGCCGCTCGGCGGTGGTGTCGATGAGGCCGGACACCGCGCCTGTGCCGCCGCGGTAGGTCAGCAGCAGCGGTTCGAAGTTGGCGCGGGTGGCGCGCATCAGGGCCGCGCGGTCGGCGACCACGTGCGGCATCACGTCCTCGTGCGGGAGGACGACCCGCTCGTCCGGGTCCGAGACGCGCAGGGCGCCGATGAGGCCGCGCTGCACCAGGCCGTCGCCGTCGCGCTGCTCGTAGACGTACAGGCCCGGTTCGGGGTCGGCGGTCAGGACGCCCTCGGCGCGCCAGCGGTGCAGGGTGCGCGCGGCCTGCTCGTTGCGGGCGTCGGGGGTGGCGGCCTGGGGGAGGATCAGCCGGACGATGTTGTGCGGGTCGGCGGATTCCAGATGGAGCAGGCCGTCGGGACGGACCACGACGTCGTACGGCGGTGATGTCACGGCGGCCAGGCTGCCGACCCGGTCGGGGTCGTAGCGGAGACCTCGGAACGGGGTGAGTTCCAGGCCCCGGCGCTCCGTTGCTTCCGAGTGACCTGCTGTATTCATCCCGGCATCGTACGTGTGTCGGTGGCATGGGGGATGATCGGGGGAAAGGCGTCGAACGAGGAGCGATCGAGATGAGCCGGAGCGTCCGGACCAGGCCCGAGGGCAGTGGGCAGGCCCTGAGCGAGGCGTACGACACGGCGCTGCTCGACCTGGACGGCGTGGTGTACGCCGGAGGGGACGCGATCGCGCACGCCGTGGAGTCCCTCGCCACCGCCCGCGACGGCGGGATGCGGCTCGCGTACGTCACGAACAACGCGCTGCGGACACCGGACGCGGTCGCCGGTCACCTGACCGAGCTGGGCATACCGGCCGGCGCGGAGGACGTCATCACCTCGGCGCAGGCGGTGGCCCGGCTGGTCGCCGACGAGGTGCCGTCGGGCGCGCGGGTGCTGGTCGTCGGCGGTGAGGGGCTGCGGGTGGCGCTGCGCGAGCGGGGCCTGATGCCGGTGGAGTCGGCGGACGACGACCCGGTGGCGGTCGTGCAGGGGTACGGCGGGCCCGAGCTGCCGTGGGGGCGGTTCGCGGAGGCGTGCTACGCCATCGCTCGCGGGGTGCCCTGGTTCGCGTCCAACACCGACCTGACGATCCCGAGCGCGCGGGGGATCGCCCCGGGCAACGGGGCGGCGGTGGAGGTCGTCCGGATCGCCACCGGGGCCGAGCCCCGGGTCGCGGGCAAGCCGCTGCCCCCGATGCACCGGGAGACCGTGCTGCGCACCGGGGCCGAGCGGCCGCTGGTGGTGGGGGACCGGCTGGACACGGACATCGAGGGCGCGTTCGAGGGGCGGGTGGACTCGCTGCTGGTGCTGACCGGGGTGACCGACGGCGCCCGGTTGCTGGCCGCGCCGCCGGAGCACCGGCCGACGTACGTGGACGCGGATCTGCGCGGGCTGCTCACCGGGCAGCCGGAGGTCTCCGGGACGGCGCAGGAGGGGTTCCGCTGCGGAGGCTGGACGGCCACGGCGGGCGCGGATCGCCTGGAGCTGGCGGGTGACGGCGCGGCCCTCGACGGGCTGCGGGCGCTGTGCGCGGCGGCCTGGACGGCGGGCGGGGAGGAAGGGTGCGCGCTGGACGCGGAGAAGGCGCTGGCCAAGCTGGGGCTGTGAGCCGCCGGTGAGCTGCGGGATCGTGATCGAAGTCGCCGGTGAGCTGCGGGGATCGTGATCCAATAGGAGGGTAGGCTAACCTAACCGGGTGTTGGTCGACAGTCCTCCCGAACAGCGCGCGGAGACCGCCCCCGCGCCCCCGAACCGCCGGGCGATCCGCGTGGCCGGGCTGCTGGTGTCCCTCGCGATCCTGGTCTGTGTCGCGCTGGCGAGCCTCGCCGTCGGCGCCAAGGACCTGACCCTGGGCCAGGTGTGGCACGGGCTGTTCGAGGACTCCGGTTCCTACGGCGACGTGGTGGTGGGCGAGCGGCTGTCGCGGACCGCGCTCGGCCTGCTCGCCGGTGCCGCGCTCGGCCTGGCCGGGGCCGTCCTCCAGGCGCTCACCCGCAACCCGCTGGCCGACCCCGGCCTGCTCGGCATCAACGCGGGCGCCTCCGCCGCCGTCGTCACCGCCATCACCTACTTCGGCGTCACCTCGCTGACCGGATACGTCTGGTTCGCCTTCGCCGGCGCGGCGGCGGTCGGGGCGCTGGTCTGGTTCCTGGGCGGCAGCCGGGGGGCCACCCCGGTGCGGCTGGCGCTGGCCGGCACCGCGATCAGCGCCGCCCTCTACGGCTACCTCCAAGCCGTCATGATCACGGACGAGGCGGCGCTGGGCACCATGCGCTTCTGGACGGTGGGCTCGCTGTCCTCGGCGAACGACGAGACCATCACCCAGGTACTGCCGTTCCTGCTGGCCGGCTCGGTGCTCGCGCTCCTGCTCGCCCGGCCGCTGAACGCGATGGAGATGGGCGACGACACCGCCAGGGCCCTGGGCGCCAATCTCAACCGGACCCGGGCGCTGTCGATGCTGGCCGCCACCGTGCTGTGCGGGGCGGCGACCGCCGCGTGCGGGCCGATCCTGTTCGTCGGCCTGATGGTCCCGCACGTCGTCCGCTCCTTCACCGGCCCCGACCTGCGCTGGATCTTGCCGTACGCCACGATCCTGTCGCCCGTGCTGCTGCTCGGCGCCGATGTGCTCGGCCGGATCGCCGCCCGGCCCGCCGAACTCCAGGTCGGTATCGTCACCGCGATCCTCGGCGGACCGGTCTTCATCTACCTCGTACGACGGCGGAGGACGGCGCAACTGTGAAGACCAACCGTGCCGTGCGCACCCCGGGCGGCCTCTCGGTCCGCGTCGACGTCCGCACCCTCACCGTCGTCGTCGCGCTGCTGGTCGTCGCGCTCGCCGCGAGCGTCGTCCTGATCGGCACCGGCGACTTCCCGATCCCGGCCGGGGACGTGCTCAAGACGCTGTTCGGCGGCGGCGACCCGGGCCAGGAGTTCATCGTCCGCGAGCTGCGGCTGCCCCGGGTCCTGGTCGGACTGCTGGTCGGCGCCTCGCTCGGGCTGGGCGGCGCCCTGTTCCAGGCCATCTCCCGCAACCCGCTGGGCAGCCCGGACGTCCTCGGCCTCGGACAGGGCGCGACGGCCGGCGCGCTGATCATGATCGTGCTGTTCTCCGGGAGCACCGCCCAGGTCACCTTCGGCGCCCTCGTGGGCGGCCTGGTGACCGGCCTCGGCATCTACGTCCTCGCCTGGAAACGCGGGGTGCACGGCTACCGGCTGGTCCTGGTCGGCATCGGCGTCTCGGCGATCGTCACCGCGGTCAACGGCTATCTGATGACCCGGGCCGACATCGTGGACGCCTCCCGCGCCGTGGTCTGGATGACCGGCAGCCTCAACGGCCGCGACTGGGCACAGGTCTGGCCGCTGCTGATCCTGTGCGCGGTCCTGGTGCCGCTGTGCCTCGCCAACGGGCGGGGGCTGAGGATGCTGGAGATGGGCGACGACGTCTCGTACGCCCTGGGGGTGCGCGTGGAGCGCGTACGGATGCTGCTGCTGGTCGCCGCCGTCCTGCTCACCGCCTCCGCCACCGCCGCCGCCGGGCCGGTCGCCTTCGTGGCGCTCACCGCGCCGCAGTTGGCCCGCCGCCTGACCCGCGCGCCCGGCCCCAACCTGCTGCCGTCCCTGTGCATGGGCGCCGCCCTGCTGGTCAGCGCCGACTGGATCTCGCAGCGGGTCTTCGGCGCCGACCAACTGCCCGTGGGCGTCGTCACCGGTGTGCTCGGCGGCGTCTACCTGCTGTGGCTGCTGGTCACCGAACGCAAGGCGGGCCGGATATGAGCGCCGCCACCGGCAGCGGGATGGACAACCAGAGGAGCATCGTGAACCGCCTGTCCGCCGAGAACGTCACCCTCGCCTATGACCAGCGCGTCATCGCCGAGCACCTGTCGGTGGAGATCCCCGACAACTCCTTCACGGTGATCGTCGGCCCCAACGCCTGCGGCAAGTCCACCCTGCTGCGCGCCCTGTCCCGGATGCTCAAGCCCAGCCAGGGCCGGGTGCTGCTGGACGGCGAGGTCATCCAGTCGATGCCCGCCAAGCAGGTCGCCCGCACCCTCGGTCTGCTGCCCCAGTCCTCGATCGCGCCCGACGGCATCACCGTCGCCGACCTCGTCGGCCGGGGCCGCTACCCGCACCAGGGCCTGCTGCGCCAGTGGTCGACGGAGGACGAGCGGGTGGTGCGGGAGTCGATGCGGCAGACCGGCGTCGCCGAACTCGCCGACCGGTACGTCGACGAACTCTCCGGCGGCCAGCGCCAGCGCGTCTGGATCGCCATGGCCCTGGCCCAGCAGACCCCGCTGCTGCTGCTGGACGAGCCGACGACGTACCTCGACATCCAGCACCAGATCGACGTCCTCGACCTCTGCGCCGACCTCCACGAGGAGCAGGGCCGCACCCTCGTCGCCGTGCTGCACGACCTCAACCACGCCGCCCGGTACGCCACCCATCTCATCGCCCTGCGCGACGGCAGGGTGATCGCCGAGGGGGCGCCCGCGGACATCGTCACCGCCGGCCTGGTCGAGGAGGTCTTCGGACTGCGCTGCCAGGTCATCGACGACCCGGAGACCGGGACGCCACTGGTGGTGCCGGCCGCGCGCACGGCACGCGCGCGCGTGGTGGCCGACCGGGCGTCCTGAAGGCGGGCGGGCGGCTACAGGAGCTTGCGGAGCCGGAGCAGGTCGCGCAGGCCCGCCTCCAGCTTCACCCGGCCCGAGCCCCACGCCTTGGCGAAGTGCAGCTCGCCGTCGACCAGGGCGACCAGGTCGTCGCCGGTCATCGCGAGCCTTATGTCGGCCCGCTGGCGCGGCGGACCGGTCAGGGTCTCGCGCACGTCGATCCGGCCGTCCGTCATACGGCCGGCGAAGGTGACGTCCAGGTCCGTGATGTGGCAGCTCACCGAACGGTCCAGCGCGGTGGCCGCCCGGACGTCCCCCTCGGCTCGGCCCACGCTGTCCGAAAGCTTCTCGAGTGCGGCGCGGCACTCCTCGATCGTCGCCATCGGCACCGACCGTACCCCAGTGGTTCGGGGTAGCGTCAGGGCATGAGCGACGCAGCCCCCCGGACGGAGATCCAGCCGGAGGCCCCGGAAGAGACCCGGCCGGAGACCTCCCCGGCCGGGGTCCCCGCCGGGGACGAGCCGGCCGGCCCCGCCCCCCTGGACGTCCCCCGCACCCCCACCGGGGACGCGGAGGTGGACGCCCTCCTGGAGCGGCTCGGCGACGCCGGCCACCTGGCCACCGAGGGGCACATCGAGGTGTACGAGGATGTACACCGGGGGCTGCGCGACGCGCTCACCGCGCTCGACGCCAGCCCGGGACCTCCGGCGCCCCCCTCGACGTATGGCAGTAGGAGCTGAACCGAACGTGGCAGGAGTCGCACGCCGCCGTCTCGACGCGGAACTGGTCCGCCGTAAGCTCGCGCGCTCCCGCGAGCACGCCAGCCAGTTGATCGCCGCCGGCCGGGTCACCGTCGGCAGGACCGTCGCGACCAAACCCGCCACCCAGGTGGAGACCGCGGCGGCCATCGTCGTCGCGGCCGACGACAGCGACCCCGAGTACGTCTCGCGGGGCGGGCACAAGCTCGCCGGCGCGCTCGCGGTCTTCGTACCGCGCGGGCTGGTCGTGGCAAAGCGGCGGGCGCTGGACGCCGGCGCCTCCACCGGCGGCTTCACCGACGTCCTGCTCCGGGCGGGCGCGGCGCACGTCGTCGCCGTGGACGTGGGCTACGGGCAGCTCGCCTGGTCGCTCCAGAGCGATGCGCGCGTCACCGTCAAGGACCGTACCAACGTGCGCGAGTTGACGCTCGACGCGATCGGCGGGACGCCGGTGGACCTGGTCGTCGGGGACCTGTCGTTCATCCCGCTCGGACTGGTCCTGCCCGCCCTGGCGCGGTGCGTGACACCCGACGCCGACCTGGTGATGATGGTCAAGCCGCAGTTCGAGGTGGGCAGGGAACGGCTGGGCAGCGGAGGCGTCGTCCGCAGCCCGGAACTGCGGGCCGAGGCCGTGCGGGGCGTGGCCCGCACGGCCTGGGAACTGGGCCTCGGGGTGCGGGGCGTCACGGCGAGTCCGCTGCCGGGACCCTCCGGGAACGTCGAGTACTTTCTGTGGCTGCGGGCCGGGGCCGACGCACTGGACCCGGCCGACGTCGATCGCGCAGTGGCGGAGGGGCCGCAGTGACACAGAACCTGGCTCGTACGGTCTTCCTGCTGGCCCACACCGGACGGCCCGCGGCCGTGCGCAGCGCCGAGCTGGTGGTCAGGGGGCTGCTGGACTCGGGCATCGGCGTACGGGTGCTGGAGGCCGAGGCGTGCGACCTGCCGCTGCCGGGCGAGGTCGAGCTGGTCCGGGAGGCCACCCCGCGGTGCCTCGACGGGTGCGAGCTGCTCATCGTGCTCGGCGGCGACGGGACGCTGCTGCGCGGCGCCGAGTTCGCGCGGGCCTCCGGGGTGCCGATGCTCGGCGTCAACCTCGGGCGGGTCGGGTTCCTCGCCGAGGCCGAGCGGGACGACCTCGACAAGGTCGTCGACCGGGTGGTCAGCCGGGCCTACGAGGTCGAGGAGCGGATGACCGTCGACGTCGTCGTGCACCGCAACGGCGACGTCGTGCACACCGACTGGGCGCTGAACGAGGCGGCCGTGCAGAAGGCCGGCGCGGAGAAACTCCTCGAAGTGGTGCTGGAGGTCGACGGGCGGCCGGTGACCGGGTTCGGGTGCGACGGGGTCGTGCTGGCGACGCCGACCGGGTCGACGGCGTACGCGTTCTCGGCCGGGGGGCCGGTGGTGTGGCCGGAGGTGGAGGCGTTGCTGATGGTGCCGATCAGCGCGCACGCGCTGTTCGCCAAGCCGCTGGTGACCTCGCCGGACTCCGTGCTGGCCGTCGAGGTGCTGCCGCACATTCCGCCGGGGGTGCTGTGGTGCGACGGGCGGCGGACGGTCGAGCTGCCCGCCGGGGCGCGGGTGGAGGTGCGGCGGGGGGCGGTGCCGGTGCGGCTGGCCCGGCTGCACCATGCCTCCTTCACCGATCGGCTGGTGGCGAAGTTCGCGCTGCCGGTTTCGGGGTGGCGGGGGGCGCCGCATTAGCGCGGTCTCGAAGGGGTGGTTCCCGCCGTGGGCGGGGGCGGGTCCCTTTGGGCTGGTCGCGCGGTTCCCCGCGCCCCTGAGCGGCACGTCCTTCCCGGCGTGACGAGGGTGGGGCGTGTGCGCTCACCCGGTCGGACCTCGTAAGGTCGTGTGCGTGTTGGAGGAGATGCGGATACGGTCGCTCGGCGTGATCGACGACGCCGTGGTCGAGCTGTCGCCCGGGTTCACTGCCGTCACCGGTGAGACCGGCGCGGGCAAGACCATGGTGGTCACCAGCCTGGGCCTGCTGCTGGGCGGGCGGGCGGACGCGGCGCTGGTTCGGATCGGGGCGAAGAACGCGGTGGTGGAGGGACGGGTCACCGTCCCGCCCGACGCCAAGGTCGCCGTACGGGCCGAGGAGGCCGGGGCCGAGCTGGACGACGGGGCGCTGCTGATCAGCCGTACCGTGTCCGCCGAGGGGCGCTCGCGGGCGCACCTGGGCGGTCGGTCGGTGCCCGTCGGGGTGCTCGCCGAACTCGCCGACGAGCTGGTGGCCGTGCACGGGCAGACCGACCAGCAGGGGCTGCTGAAGCAGGCCCGGCAGCGGCAGGCGCTGGACCGGTACGCCGGGGACGCGGTCGCCGTGCCGCTCGCCAAGTACACGGAGGCGTACCGGAAGCTGCGGGCGGTCTCCGCGGAGCTGGAGGAGATCACCACGCGCGCCCGGGAGCGCGCCCAGGAAGCCGACCTGCTGCGCTTCGGCCTGGACGAGATCGCGGCCGTTCAGCCGCGGGCCGGTGAGGACGTGGAACTGGCCGAGGAGGCGGAGCGGCTCGGCCACGCCGAGGCGCTGGCGTCCGCCGCGACGGCCGCGCACGCCGCGCTCGCGGGCAACCCGGAGGACCCCGAGGGCGTGGACGCGGCGACGCTCGTGGCGGGCGCGCAGCGGGCCCTCGACGCGGTGCGCTCGCACGACCCGGCCCTGGCGCCGCTGGCCGACCGCATCGCCGAGGTCGGCATCCTGCTGCGGGACGTGGCCGGGGAGCTGGCCGGGTACGCCGACGACCTGGACGCCGATCCGCTGCGGCTGGCGGCCGTGGAGGAGCGGCGGGCCGCGATCAACGGGCTCACCCGCAAGTACGGCGAGGACGTCACCGAGGTGCTGGCCTGGGCCGAGCGGAGCGCCGCGCGGTTGACCGAACTCGACGGCGACGACGAGCGGATCGGCGAGCTGACCGCCGAGCGGGACGCGCTCCGGGCCGAACTGGGCGGACTGGCACAGGCGTTGACGGACGCCCGGACGGAGGCGGCGGAGCGGTTCGCCGCCGCCGTGACCGCCGAGCTGGCGTCGCTGGCGATGCCCCACGCCCGCGTGTCGTTCGCCCTCCGGCAGACCGAGGACCCCGACGGCGTGGAGGTCGGCGGCCGGACGGTCGCCTACGGGCCGTCCGGCGCCGACGAGGTCGAGCTGCTGCTCGCCCCGCACCCCGGTGCCCCGGCGCGGCCCATCGCCAAGGGGGCCTCCGGCGGTGAGCTGTCGCGGGTGATGCTGGCCGTCGAGGTGGTGTTCGCGGGCACCGACCCGGTGCCGACGTACCTCTTCGACGAGGTCGACGCCGGGGTCGGCGGCAAGGCGGCGGTCGAGATCGGGCGGCGCCTGGCGAAGCTGGCGAAGACCGCGCAGGTCGTCGTCGTCACGCACCTTCCGCAGGTGGCCGCCTTCGCCGACCGGCAGTTGCTGGTCGAGAAGACGAACGACGGATCGGTGACCCGGTCCGGCGTGAAGTCCCTGGAGGGCGAGGACCGGGTCCGTGAACTGTCCCGGATGCTCGCCGGGCAGGAGGACTCGGAGACCGCGCGGGCGCACGCCGAGGAACTGCTGGCCACGGCTCGGGCCGAACTGTAGGAGGGAGGGGAGGGTCTCCGTAGGCTGGCCGCATGATCGTCGACGTCTTCGGCCGGACCCGTTCCCTCGCCCTCGCCGCGGCCCTCACCCGGGCCGGCGTCGCCGCGCTGCGGGCGGCGCCGCCGGGCGGGCGGGCGCGCTGGCTGCGGCGGAACCACGCCGGCCGGGCCGTCGAGCTGTTCGCCGGGCCCGCGTCGGCCCTGTCGGCGGCGGTGGCGGCCGGGCTGGTGCGGCCCGCCGCCGGGGCCGCGGTGCTGGCGGCGGGGGCCTGCGGGGCGTACGACGACCTGGCCGGGGACGAGCGGCGGGGTTTCCGGGCGCATCTGTCGGCGCTCGGGCACGGCGAGGTGACCAGCGGGGCGGTGAAGCTGTTCGGGATCTCGGCGGCCGCGCTGCTCGCGGGCGCCCGGATGAAGGAACGGCCGCTGGACAAGGTCCTGGCCGGCGTCGTCGTCGCCGGGGCCGCGCACTTCGTCAACCTCGTGGACGTACGCCCCGGCCGGGCCGCCCTGGCCGGGCTGGCGCTCGGGGCGCCGGGGCTGCTGAAGCGGGGACCCGCCGCGGAACTGTCGGCCGTCGCGGCCGGGGTCGCCGCCGCCGTGCTGCCCGCCGACCTCGGGGAGCGCGCGATGCTGGGCGACACGGGAGCGCACGCCCTCGGCGCGACCCTGGGCGCCGCCGTGGTCGCGGGCAACCAGCGGGCCGGGCTGGTCGCCCATGCCGCCGCCGTGGTGGCCGCGGCGGTGTACGGGGAGCGGGTCAGCGCCTGGGCGCGGTCACTCGTGTGAGTGACCGGGGGCCCCGGGTTGCCTCGGTGCCGGCGCCCTCGCGGGTGCCGGCCGTTCCCGGAACAGCCGTACGTCCTGGCATCCTTGGCGGTGTACGCGTGGGCGACCGCGCGGCGCACCTCCCCGCTCCACCCTTCTGTACTTTCGTTCGTGACCCCCGACGCAGAACCAGGAGCCCCGGCCACGTGACCCCCGTGAGCAGCCGCGCACCGCGCCAGTCCCCGCTGCGCACCGTGCAGGTGCTGGGCGGAGGCAACGCCGGCAGCAGCGCGCACGTGCGCACGCTGACCGCGGGGCTGGTCGCCCGGGGTGTGAAGGTCACGGTGTGCGCTCCCGTCGAGGCCGAGCGCGCCTACGACTTCACGGGCGCCGGTGCCGAGCACCTGCACGTGCCGCGGAGCAGCGACCCGGTCTCCGTCGCGGGGCTGCGGGCGGCCTGCGCCCGTGCCGACCTGGTGCACGCGCACGGCCTGCACGCCTCCTTCCGTACCGTGCTCGCGCTCGGCGGACGCCGCACCCGTACCCCGCTGGTCGTCACCTGGCACGACCGCGCGCCCGCCGACGGGCCCCGCGCGCACCTGCTGCGGGTGCTGGAGCGGCGGGTGATGCGGGCCGCCACGGTGGTCCTCGGCACCACCTCCGAACTGGTCGACCTGGCGCGGCGGACCGGTGCCCGCGACGCCCGGCTCGCCGCCGTGGGGCACCCCGCGCCCGCGCGGCCCGCCGACCCGGACGACCCCGACGAGCTGCGCCTCAAGACGCGGGCCGAACTCGGCGCCACGGGGCGCGCGTTGCTGATCGCGGTCGGCTCCCTCGAACCCCACCGGGGCTACGACCTGCTGCTCGACGCGGCGCGGGTCTGGCGCCGCCTCGATCCCGTGCCGCTGGTCGTCGTGGCGGGGGAGGGGGCGCAGCGGGCGGCGCTGCAGCGGCGGATCGAGGACGAGGAGCTGCCGGTCGTGCTGATCGGGCGCCGCGACGACGTCACGGAACTGCTCGCCGCGGCCGACCTGGCGCTGCTGCCGGGCCGTGCGGAGGCGCGCTCGGTCTTCGCGCAGGAGGCCCTGCACGCGCGTGTGCCGCTCGTCGCGGGGCGGACCGGCGGCATCACCGAACTCGTCGGCGACGCCGCCGAACTGGTGCCGCCCGGCGACCCCGTGGCGTTCGCCGAGGCCGTGGTCCGCCTCCTCGACGACCCCGCGCGGCGGCAGTGGCTGCGGGACAAGGGGCAGGCCCAGGCGGCCACCTGGCCGACGGAGGACGAGACGGTCGCCCAAGTGCTCAGCGTCTACGACGAACTGACCCGGTCGGCACTGCTGGCGTGAGCGGGGCGGCTCGCGGAGGCCGCGACGCGGTGGTACGGTCCGCGCCGCCGGTGCCCGTGGCGGGGGTGGTGCGGTGTGCGGTGCGGGTCCGGGGGGTCACGGTGGGGTGGCGTGGTGTCCGCTGTCGGGCTCTGGGCGCGGGGTGGAGGAGGCGGCCCGGTCCGCGTGCCGCCGGTGTCCGTGGCGGGGGTGATGCGGCGTGCGGTGCCGGTTCGGGGGGGGTCACGGTGGGGTGGGGGCCGTTCCCGTGACGTGGCGGCGGGCGCGTAGGGCCAGGCTCAGGGCCAGGACCGTCTGCGGGTCGTCGAGGTCGGTGCCGAGCAGTTCGCCGATGCGGGCCAGCCGGTTGTAGAGCGTCTGCCGGTTCAGGTGCAGCTCGCGGGCGGTCTCCGCCTTGCGGCCCGCGTGCGCCAGATACGTCTCCAGGGTCGGCAGCAGCGGCGGCCGGGAGCGGCTGTCGTGCTCCCGGAGCGGGCCGATCGCCCGGTCCACGAAGGCCGCCAGGTCGGCATGGCCGCGCAGCTTCCACAGCAGCAGGTCGATGTCGAGGCGGCGGGCGTCGTACCAGGGACGGTCGCCCAGGCCCCGGGCCGCGGTCGCCGTCTCCGCCGCGTGCCGCAGCCCCGCCGACGCCGCCGCCCAGTTGCCGGCCACGCCGACCACCACGACGGGCGGGGCCCCGGGGTGGCGCATCCCGGCGCGTTCCACGCCCGCCCGCAGCGCCGCCGCGACCCGGTCCGCGACCGCCGGCCGCTCCGACTCCGCCCGCAGCCCCAGCAGCAGCGGCACCCGGCCCTCCACCGGCCGCACCCCCAGCAGCACCGGCACGCCGACCGCCGTCAGCTCCTCGGCGACCGCGCGGGCCAGCACCGCCCAGTCGCCGCCCGCCGGGGACAGCCCGTCGCCCAGCTTCATCACCACCGGCAGCAGCGGACCGTCGCCCGGCCGGAACCCCAGCACCCGGGCCTGCGCCGGGGCGTCCCCGGCCGTGATCCGGCCCTCGGCGAGGTCGGTGAGGAAGTCCCCGCGCCCCCGCGCCGCCAGCTCCTCCTCCTGCCGCGCCTGCATCAGCACCACGGCCAGGACACCGGCCGCCCGCTCCGCCGCCATCCGGTGCACCGGCGCCAGCGGCGACCGCACCGGCAGCAGCACCAGGCGGGCCCGCACCGACCCGGCGCCCGGCCCGCCGCCGGGCACGTCCACCAGCACCGAGCCCGCCGGGGGCGGGGTGTCCTTGCGCGGGCCGCGCAGCCCCGCCCAGACCTGGAGCGGACCGGCGCCCTCCGTCCCGGCCCCGGCGGCGTACAGCAGATGCCCCTCGGCGGTCTCCAGGAAGACCGGGTTGCCGCCGAAGCCGGCCAGGATGTCCAGCACCCGCGGCACCCCGCCGCCGCCGAGCAGGGCCTCGGTGCAGCGCCGGTGCACCTCCTCGGCGCGCTGGAGCAGCGCGTAGTGGCCGTTGACGATCTCGGTGTGGATCTCCTCGGTGACCGTGACGAACGGCACCTCGCGGTGCAACTGGACCAGCGGCAGCCCGGCCGCCCGCGCGGTGTCGACCAGGGCGGCCGGCAGCGTGGCGAAGCGCGGGCCCAGCTCCACCACCAGCGCCGCGATGCCGCGCTCGGCGAGCGTCCGGACGAACGCCCGCTGGTCGGCGGGCCGGGCGCCGAGCCCGACGCCCGTGGTCAGCAGCAGCTCGCCGCCCTTGAGCAGCGAGGCGATGTTCGGCACCTCGCCCGCGTGCACCCAGCGCACGGGGCGCCCCAGCTTCTCGGCGCCCGACACCACCTCCGGCAGCCCGCCGCGCAGTGCGGGCAGTTCCAGCGCGCGCCGCACGGTGATGCCGGCGCCCCGGCCGTCGTACCCGCTTTCGATCCCGCTGTTCATGCGCGGGACGCTACCCGGCCCGGTTCAGCCGCCGTACGCCCCCGAGGCGGTCAGGCGCAGGGCCGTGTCGATCAGGGGGACGTGGCTGAACGCCTGCGGGAAGTTGCCCACCTGGCGCTGCAGGCGGGGGTCCCACTCCTCCGCCAGCAGCCCGAGGTCGTTGCGCAGCGAGAGCAGCTTCTCGAACAGCCTGCGGGCCTCGTCGACCCGGCCGATCATCGCCAGGTCGTCGGCCATCCAGAACGAGCAGGCCAGGAAGGCGCCCTCGTCGCCGGGGAGGCCGTCGACGCCCTCGTCCTCGCCCTCGGTGGGGTAGCGCAGGATGAAGCCGTCCGGCGTGGACAGCTCCCGCTGGATCGCCTCGATGGTGCCGATGACCCGCTTGTCGTCCGGCGGCAGGAAGCCCATCTGGGGGATGAGCAGCAAGGACGCGTCCAGCTCCTTGGAGCCGTAGGACTGCGTGAAGGTGTTGCGCTCCTTGTCGTAGCCCCTCTCGCACACGTCCCGGTGGATGTCGTCGCGCAGCTCCCGCCAGCGCTCCAGCGGGCCGTCGGCGTCGCCGGACTCGATGAGCTTGATGGTGCGGTCCACCGCGACCCAGGCCATCACCTTGGAGTGCACGAAGTGGCGGCGCGGGCCGCGCACCTCCCAGATACCCTCGTCCGGCTCCTGCCAGTGGTCCTCCAGGTAGCGGATCAGCTTGAGCTGGAGGACGGAGGCGTAGTCGTTGCGGGCCAGGCCCGTCATGTGGGCCAGGTGCAGGGCCTCGGTGACCTCGCCGTACACGTCGAGCTGGAGCTGGTGGGCCGCGCCGTTGCCGACCCGGACCGGGCCCGAGTTCTCGTAGCCCGGCAGCCAGTCCAGCTCGGCCTCGCCCAGCTCCCGCTCGCCGGCGATGCCGTACATGATCTGGAGGTTCTCCGGGTCGCCGGCCACCGCGCGCAGCAGCCACTCGCGCCAGGCGCGGGCCTCCTCGCGGTAGCCGGTGCGCAGCAGCGAGGAGAGGGTGATCGCGGCGTCGCGGAGCCAGGTGTAGCGGTAGTCCCAGTTGCGCACGCCGCCGATCTCCTCCGGCAGGGAGGTGGTGGGCGCGGCGACGATCCCCCCGGTCGGGGCGTACGTCAGGGCCTTCAGCGTGATCAGGGAGCGGATCACGGCCTCGCGGTAGGGGCCGTGGTACGTACAGTGCTCGACCCACTCGCGCCAGAAGTCCTCCGTCGCCTCCAGCGACTGCTCCGGCTCGGGCAGCGGCGGCGGCTGCTTGTGCGAGGGCTCCCAGGAGATGGTGAACGCCACCCGTTCGCCCGGTGCCACGGTGAAGTCCGCGTACGTGGTCAGCGCCTTGCCGTAGGTCTCGGCGTGGGTGTCGAACCAGACCGAGTCGGGGCCCGCGACGGCGACGGTGCGGCCCTCGTGCTTGTGCACCCAGGGCACCACCCGGCCGTAGCTGAACCGCATCCGCAGTTCCGAGCGCATCGGCACCCGGCCGGAGACGCCCTCCACGATGCGGATGAGCTGCGGGGCGCCGTCCCGGGGCGGCATGAAATCGGTCACACGGACCGTGCCGCGCGGGGTGTCCCACTCCGATTCCAGGATCAGCGAGTCGCCCCGGTAGGTCCGCCGGGCCGCCGTCGGGGGCTCGGCCCCGGCCGCGTGGGCCGGTCCGAGCCGCCAGAACCCGTGTTCCTCGGTGCCCAGCAGACCGGCGAAGATGGCGTGCGAGTCGAAGCGGGGCAGGCACAGCCAGTCGACTGTGCCGTCCCGGCAGACCAGTGCGGCGGTCTGCATGTCTCCGATGAGTGCGTAGTCTTCGATGCGCCCGGCCACGTGCAACTCCAGTCGAACGGCCACGTCACCCCACAGGGGGGTTGTCGCTAGTGCGGTCAAGGGGTGGTTGTCCTGCGTCGTCGGGCGGCGAAGCAAAGCAGTCGCCCGGGGGTGAAGCCAATATCTGTGACGCCGAAGGACAATTGTTGCTCAACGGACTGACGAGCTCCCGCGTTCCGGTGCTGACGGGCGAGGGGTGGTGCCGTATCGCGGAAACGGGCTCGGCAGCGAACGTCCGAGCAGGATACGACGCACGTAGATGATCTGTGTGCCGCTCGGGACAACCCGGCTGCGCCGAATGAGTGAGCGCCCGGTGACCGGCGGCCGGACGCGCCCGCCCGTGTCCGTACGGCTGCGGAGCGTGGCCGGGAGCCAGGCCCTTCCGGCGCTGTTACGCTGGTAGCCCGTGGACCGGTGGGTGCTTTCCCCGGAGGCGAACCCCGACAAGGCACCCCCGAACCGCAGCGTCGGCACCCCGCCCGGAGACCTCCGGCAGGCGGCCGCAGCGCACCTCCAGACCGCGACCACGGGAGCCCCCTCTTGGCCATGCCGCCCACATCCTCGACGACCAAGCACATCTTCGTCACGGGGGGTGTCGTCTCCTCTCTCGGCAAGGGGCTGACCGCCTCCAGCCTCGGCATGCTGCTCAAGGCCCGGGGCCTGCGCGTCGTGATGCAGAAGCTCGACCCCTACCTCAATGTCGACCCTGGCACGATGAACCCCTTCCAGCACGGTGAGGTGTTCGTCACCAACGACGGCGCCGAGACCGACCTGGACATCGGCCACTACGAGCGGTTCCTCGACCGCGACCTGGACGGCTCGGCCAACGTCACCACCGGCCAGGTGTACTCCACGGTGATCGCCAAGGAGCGCCGCGGCGAGTACCTCGGCGACACCGTGCAGGTCATCCCGCACATCACCAACGAGATCAAGCACCGCATCCGCCGCATGGCGACGGACGAGGTGGACGTCGTGATCACCGAGGTCGGCGGCACGGTCGGCGACATCGAGTCGCTGCCGTTCCTGGAGACCGTCCGCCAGGTCCGGCACGAGGTCGGCCGGGACAACGTGTTCGTCGTCCACATCTCGCTGCTGCCCTACATCGGCCCGTCGGGAGAGCTGAAGACCAAGCCGACCCAGCACTCGGTGGCGGCCCTGCGGAACATCGGTATCCAGCCGGACGCGATCGTCCTGCGCTGCGACCGCGAGGTCCCCACCGCGATCAAGCGGAAGATCTCGCTGATGTGCGACGTCGACGAGGCCGCCGTCGTGGCCTGCCCCGACGCCCGCTCGATCTACGACATCCCGAAGGTCCTGCACGCCGAGGGCCTGGACGCCTATGTCGTCCGCAAGCTGGACCTGTCGTTCCGCGACGTGGACTGGACGACCTGGGACGACCTGCTGGAGCGGGTCCACCAGCCCGAGCACGAGATCACGATGGCGCTGGTCGGCAAGTACATCGACCTGCCCGACGCCTATCTCTCGGTCACCGAGGCGCTGCGCGCCGGCGGCTTCGCCAACCGCGCCCGCGTCAAGATCAAGTGGGTCACCTCGGACGACTGCAAGACCCCGGCCGGCGCCCAGGCGCAGCTCGGCGACGTCGACGCCATCTGCATCCCGGGCGGCTTCGGCGACCGCGGTGTGCTCGGCAAGGTCGGCGCGATCGAGTATGCCCGCGAGCACAAGATCCCGCTGCTCGGCCTCTGCCTGGGCCTGCAGTGCATCGTGATCGAGGCCGCGCGCAACCTGGCCGGGATCTCCGACGCCAACTCCACCGAGTTCGACCCCGCCACCGGCCACCCGGTGATCTCCACCATGGCCGAGCAGCTCGACATCGTGGCCGGCGAGGGCGACATGGGCGGCACCATGCGGCTCGGCATGTACCCGGCGAAGCTGGCCGAGGGCTCCATCGTGCGCGAGGTGTACGACGGCAAGGAGTACGTCGAGGAGCGCCACCGCCACCGCTACGAGGTGAACAACGCCTACCGCGCGGAGCTGGAGAAGAAGGCGGGCATCGTCTTCTCCGGCACCTCCCCGGACGGCAAGCTGGTCGAGTACGTCGAGTACCCGCGCGAGGTCCACCCCTACCTGGTCGCCACGCAGGCGCACCCCGAGCTGCGCTCGCGGCCCACCCGCCCGCACCCGCTCTTCGCGGGCCTGGTGAAGGCCGCGGTCGAGCGGAAGACCGCGAAGTAACACGACAGTTGTACGGTGGCCGGGGAGCGCCCCTCAGAACAGGGCGCACCCCGGCTTTTCGGGCACGTCTGGAGGGACAGGGCATGAGTATCGAGGACATCCCCGAGGAATGGGAGATCCGGGCGACCGAGACCCCCTTCCGGGGCAACAAGACCTCCGTCCGCACGGACGAGGTGGTCATGCCCGACGGGACCGTGGTCGGCCGCGACTACCAGGTGCACCCCGGGTCGGTCGCGGTCCTCGCCCTGGACGAGGAGGACCGGGTGCTGGTGCTGCGCCAGTACCGCCACCCGGTGCGCCACAAGCTCTGGGAGATCCCGGCCGGGCTGCTCGACGTCCCCGGCGAGAACCCGCTGCACGCCGCCCAGCGCGAGCTGTACGAGGAGGCGCACGTCAAGGCCGAGGACTGGCGGGTGCTCACCGACGTCTACACCACCCCCGGCGGCTGCGACGAGGCGGTACGGATCTTCCTCGCCCGGGAGCTGTCCGAGGCCGAGGGCGAGCGGTTCGAGGTCGAGCACGAGGAGGCCGACATGGAGCTGGCCCGGGTGCCCGTGGCCGAGCTGGTGCGCGGGGTGCTCGCGGGGGAGCTGCACAACAACTGCCTCGTCGTGGGCGTGCTCTCGCTGGTCGCCGCCCGCGGCGGCGACGGCCTGGACGCGCTGCGCCCGGCGCAGGCGCCCTGGCCGGCCCGGCCGTTCGAGGCGTGAGCGGCACCCGGACACCTTTGGTGTGACGATCTGCTGATCCGATCGGGCGACCCTGCCGTCGTGCTCCGCCCGGAACGCGCCGGGAGCTGAACTAGGCTCGGGAAACGCCCGAACCGGAGTTCCGGCGGGCGCCGGTGCGCGGTGGGATCGGGAGTGTGGCCCGTGACGGATCAGGCGGTGGACACGGACGGCGTGAGGCTGTCGGACGAGGCGTCCGGGGAGCCCTGGTTCCTCGGCCGCACCCGGGAACTGAAGGAGCTGCGCGCCGACATCGAGCGCGCCGGACTCGACACCCTGTCCGGCCGCAAGGCCCCCCGCGCCCGCGTGCTGCTCATCGCCGGCCGGCCCGGCTCCGGCCGCACCGCCCTCGCCGAGGAACTGACCGCCCGGGTCGCGGACGCCTACCCCGACGGGGTGCTGCGCGCCCGGCTGAGCGAACCGGACGGCACGCGCGTGCCGGTCGACCGCCTCGCCCGGGAGCTGCTCACCGCGCTCGGCGAGACCAGCGCGCCCGGCGCCGGCGAGGACGACCTGACCGGAGCGCTGCGCACCGCGCTGGCCGAGCGCCGGGCCCTGCTGCTGCTCGACGACGCCGCCGACGCCGGCCAGGTCGACGCCCTGCTGCCGGACACCCCGGGCTGCCTGGCCGTCGTCGTCTCCGGCGGCCCGCTCACCGGCATCGCGGACGTCCGCCCCTGCACGCTCGGCGGCCTGGACACCAAGTCCGCCGTGGAGCTGCTGTCCCGGCGCATCGGCTCGGTCCGGATCACCGTCGACCCCCGCGCCGCCGAGTGCCTGGTCGAGGAGTGCCAGGGCCAGCCCGCCGCCCTGGCCCTCGCGGGCGGCTGGCTCGCCGCCCGCCCCAAGGCGGCCGTCGCCGACCTGGCCAAGCACCTGCACGCCGAGACCGGGGAGAGCGGCCCGGTCGGCCGCGTCCTGCGGCTCGCCCACGCCGCCCTGCCGAGCCCCGCCGCCCGGATACTGCGCCTGCTCTCCCTCGCCCCGGCCGGCCTGGTCGACCCGCACACCGCCTCCGCGCTCGCCGGCTGCTCGGTGAGCGGCGCCCGCACCACCCTGGACGACTTCGTCGCCCTCGGCCTGCTGCGCCCGGCCCGCTCCCCGCTGCCCGAGTACGAGGTCCCGGGCTGTCTGCACCCGCTGCTGCGGGCCCTCGCCGAGCAGCACGACCGGCCCGCCGAACTGCAACTGGCCCGCGCCCGGATGCTGGAGCGGACCGTCCGGCTCCTCCAGTCCTGCCGGGCGATCACCGAGACCGACAGCCCGCAGGCCCGCGAGAAACTCCTCGGGATGCCGCGCGCCCTGCGCTTCGCGACCCCCCGGGACGCGGCCGAGTGGCTGAAGCTGCGCCGGCCCGCCCTGCTGGCCGCGGCCCGGCTCGCGGTCGCCGACGGGGAGCTGGACACCCTCGCCCGGCGGCTGATGTCCCAGTTGGTCCGGGCCATGGCCGCCCACTTCGGCACCCGGGCCGCCGCCCCCGACCTGTACGGCGTGCACCGGCTCGTCCTCGACGTGGCCGAGCGGCGCGAGCTGCCCCGGGAGAAGGCGGCGGCCCTGCTGAACCTGGCCGACCTGGACGCCCGTACCGGCCGCACCGCCGAGGCGCTGGTGCGTTACCGGGCCGCGCTGGACGCCGGACGCGAGGCGGACGACCCGTACGCGACCGGCCGCGCGATGGAATCCGTAGGCGGCGCCCATCTGGAACTGGGCGACTACGACCGGGCCGCCGACTGGTTCGGCCGCGCCCTCGCCCAGCGCCTGGCCCGCGGCGAGCAGCCCGACGCCGCCCGGCTGTACGGCCGGATCGGCACCGCCCACACCTACGCCGGGCGCTACGGCGAGGCGCTGCGCAACTGGCGCGCGGCGGTGGCCGGGCACCGCCGGTCGGGCGACGTGGCCGCGCACGCGCGGGCGCTGAGCGAGCTGGCCCGGGTCCAGGAGTACGCCGGACGCCCCGAGGAGTCGCTGCACACCTGCCAGGAGGCCGTGGAGTGGGCCCGCCGGGCCGAGGACGTACGCCTCCAGGCGGCCCTGCACCTGCGGCTGGCCGACACCCTGGACCGCCTCGGCGACCCCACGGCGGCCGGGCTGCACCGCGGCGCCGCCGAGCGGATGCTGGCCGCGGAGCCCGCCGGGAACCGGCCATCGGACGACTCGGACCCGGAACACGGAGCTAACACCTGCGAAATCCGTAGTACACCCACTGAAGATTGATGCTTTGAAAGGCTAGACAGCGGGAACGCCTTCATTAGACTGGCTCTGCCGCACGTTCTCCTGCGGTCTACCCCGGTGTGCCCCTGTGGGCCCGGGTATGTCTTGTCATAGCCACATCCCTGAGCCAAGGACCGTGATCGACGTGAAGGTCGGCATTCCCCGCGAGGTCAAGAACAACGAGTTCCGGGTGGCCATCACCCCCGCCGGCGTCCACGAGCTGGTGCGCCACGGTCACCAGGTCGTCATCGAGCGCGGCGCCGGCGTCGGCTCCTCGATCACGGACGACGAGTACGTCTCCGCCGGCGCGTCGATACTCGACACCGCCGACGAGGTCTGGGCCGCCGCCGACCTGCTGCTGAAGGTCAAGGAGCCGGTCGCGGAGGAGTACCACCGCCTGCGCAAGGACCAGACCCTCTTCACCTACCTGCACCTCGCCGCGTCCAAGGAGTGCACGGACGCGCTGATCGAGTCCGGCATCACCGCGATCGCCTACGAGACCGTCGAGCTGCCGAACCGCGCGCTGCCGCTGCTCGCCCCGATGTCCGAGGTGGCCGGCCGGCTCGCCCCGCAGGTCGGTGCCTACCACCTGCTGGCCGCCAACGGCGGTCGCGGTGTGCTGCCCGGCGGTGTCCCCGGCGTGCTGGCCGGCCGGGCCGTCGTCATCGGCGGCGGCGTCTCCGGCTGGAACGCCGCGCAGATCGCCATCGGCATGGGCTTCCACGTCACCCTGCTCGACAAGGACATCAACAAGCTCAAGGAAGCCGACAAGATCTTCGGTACGAAGATCCAGACCGTCGTCTCCAACGCCTTCGAGCTGGAGAAGGCGTGCCTGGAGGCCGACCTCGTGATCGGCGCCGTCCTCATCCCGGGCGCCAAGGCCCCGAAGCTGGTCACCAACGAGCTGGTCTCCCGGATGAAGCCCGGAAGTGTCCTTGTCGACATCGCGATCGACCAGGGCGGCTGCTTCGAGGACTCCCGCCCGACCACCCACGCCGAGCCGACCTTCAAGGTCCACGACTCGGTCTTCTACTGCGTCGCCAACATGCCCGGCGCGGTTCCCAACACCTCCACCTACGCGCTCACCAACGCCACGCTGCCGTACATCGTGGAGCTGGCGAACCGCGGCTGGGCCGAGGCGCTGCGCCGCGACCCGGCGCTCGCCAAGGGTCTCAACACCCATGACGGCAAGGTCGTTTACAAGGAGGTCGCCGAGGCCCACGGCCTGGAGCACGTCGAGCCGGCCGCGCTGCTCGGCTGACAAGTCGCCATGCGGCGAAGGTGACCAGTCAACCCGTGCCGTCAACACCACACACTTGGCCGGGCCTTGTCGACAAGGCCCGGCCAAGTGTGTGTATGGTCACTTTGCGATTCTCGGTCAACTCGCCTCGAACGTAACGCTTCAACCGATTCGCGCACCGGTGAAACCTGCTGTGCGACGGCCGTACGCCCTTGACAGAGGGATGTTTCATTGCCGACACATCGGGCCGGGTCCGGCGGATTGTGTTGCTGCGGACGGCCGACACGCCATAGAGTCGCCAACCGTCGGCATGGTGCCACGCTGACCTGTCTAGAAGTTTCCTGGTCACCAAGGAGGTAAGACGACTTGTGAATGAGTCGACATTTACTCCCGGGGGTGGTCAACCAGGAATGCCCGCACAGGCCGCAGGCCCCGGGCGGTTCGAGGCTGTCGGCTCCGTCGCTGTACGCACCTTCGCAGCCCAACAGAGCCCGCAGGCAACTCCGACAGCACACATGAGCATGGATGGCCAACACGTGAACGCCATGGCCGGTGACGGAAGTGGCGCGTCCCGCAACCACTTCGCCGACTACGACGAACTGCCCGAGGGGCACTTCTACGACCCCGACGCCGAGTACGAGCCCGATCCGGAGTACGCGGCCACGCTCGCGCCCGACGCGGCCCGTCAGCGCCGTGAGCGCGTCGGCCCGACCGGACGGCCGCTGCCGTACTTCCCCATCCCGGGCCCGCTGACCGACCACGGCCCGGCGAAGATCATCGCGATGTGCAACCAGAAGGGCGGCGTCGGCAAGACCACGTCGACCATCAACCTGGGTGCCGCGCTCGCCGAGTACGGGCGCCGGGTGCTGCTCGTCGACTTCGACCCGCAGGGCGCGCTCTCGGTCGGGCTCGGCGTCAACCCGATGGAGCTGGACCTCACCGTCTACAACCTGCTCATGGAGCGGGGCATGGCGGCCGACGAGGTGCTGCTGAAGACGGCGGTCCCCAACATGGACCTGCTGCCCAGCAACATCGACCTGTCGGCGGCCGAGGTGCAGTTGGTCAGCGAGGTCGCCCGCGAGTCGACCCTCCAGCGGGCGCTGAAGCCGCTGATGGACGACTACGACTACATCGTGATCGACTGCCAGCCCTCGCTGGGCCTGCTCACGGTCAACGCGCTGACCGCCGCGCACAAGGTGATCGTGCCGCTGGAGTGCGAGTTCTTCGCGCTGCGCGGTGTGGCGCTGCTGACCGAGACGATCGAGAAGGTGCAGGAGCGGCTCAACCCCGACCTGGAGCTGGACGGCATCCTCGCCACCATGTACGACTCGCGCACGGTGCACAGCCGTGAGGTCCTCGCGCGGGTCGTCGAGGCGTTCGACGACCACGTGTACCACACGGTCATCGGGCGCACGGTCCGCTTCCCGGAGACCACGGTCGCCGGCGAGCCGATCACCACGTACGCCTCCAACTCCGTCGGCGCCGCCGCCTACCGCCAGCTCGCCAGGGAGGTGCTCGCCCGGTGTCACGCCGAGTGAGTCTGCCGGGGGCCGACGAACTCTTCCGCACCACAGGGGGTACGGCGCTCCAGGCGTCCACCCCGCGACGCCAGGCCAACGGCGAGGCCCGGGTCCCGGCGCCGGCGGGGGAGAGCGACCCGGCCGCCGCCGAGGACGCGCCGCAGTCGGTGCCCGCGCAGGGCGGCGAGGGCGCTGAGCACGTGGCCGCGGACGCGGAGCCGGGAGCCGACGGCGAGCCGCGCAGCCGGGGCGCCGGGCGGCGCGGAGAGGGGCAGGAAGGCGCTGCCGCCGGCGCGCCCCGCAAGCGCGGCCGGGCCGCCGCCCGCCGTCCCAGCGGGCGCGAGCGGCACGACGAGAAGATCACCGTGTACGTCTCCGCCGAGGAGCTGATGGACCTGGAGCACGCCCGCCTGGTGCTCCGGGGCGAGCACGGCCTGGCCGTCGACCGCGGCCGGATCGTCCGCGAGGCCGTCGCCGTGGTCCTCGCCGACCTGGAGACCCGGGGGGACGCCAGCATCCTCGTACGCCGGCTGCGCGGACGGTAGCGATAGCCTGCGGAGGCCATGACCTCGAACGACGCCCCCCGCCCCGGCCCTTCCGGCAGCTTCCGCCGCGCGCTGGGGCGGGGGCCGCTGGCCCCATCGGAGGCGGAATCCCGGCCGGAGCCGGAGCCTCAGCCCCAGCCGCCGGAACCGGAGCCTCAGTCCGAGCCCGAGCCTCAGCCCGAGCCCGAGCCTCAGCCGGAACCCGGACCGGAGACCCGGCCGGAACCCGAACCAGCAGTGCCCGGCGTGGAGCCCGCCGACGCCGCCGACGGTGTCTTCACGGTGAAGCTGGCGAACTTCGAGGGGCCCTTCGACCTGCTGCTCCAGTTGATCTCGCGGCACAAGATGGACGTCACCGAGGTGGCGCTGTCGAAGGTGACCGACGAGTTCATGGCGCACATCAGGGCGATGGGGCCGGACTGGGACCTGGACCAGACAACCGAGTTCCTGGTCGTCGCCGCCACCCTGCTCGACCTGAAGGCGGCCCGGCTGCTGCCCGCCGCCGAGGTCGAGGACGAGGCCGACCTGGCCCTGCTGGAGGCCCGCGACCTGCTCTTCGCGCGGCTGCTGCAGTACCGGGCGTACAAGCGGATCGCCGAGATCTTCAGTGAGCGGCTCGACGCCGAGGCCCGCCGCTACCCCCGTACCGTCGGCCTGGAACCGCACCACGCCGAGCTGCTGCCCGAGGTCGTGATCAGCATCGGGGCGGAAGGATTCGCCCGGCTCGCCGTCAAGGCGATGCAGCCGAAGCCCAGGCCGCAGGTGTACGTCGACCACATCCACGCGCCGCTGGTCAGTGTGCGCGAGCAGGCCGGGATCGTGGTCGCCCGGCTCAGGGAGCTGGGTGAGGCCAGCTTCCGGGAGCTGGTGCGGGACACCGACGACACCCTGACCGTCGTCGCCCGCTTCCTGGCGCTGCTGGAGCTGTACCGGGAGAAGGCCGTCGCCCTGGAGCAGGAGACGGCGCTCGGCGAGCTGCTGGTGCGCTGGACCGGCGGGGACGGGGCCGCCGGCCCGGCGGTGACCGACGAGTTCGACCGGCCGGCCGAGCGGCCGAAGGAGGAGCGCACGCCATGAGCGCCGAGCCCGACCTCAAGCCCGCCCTGGAGGCCGTCCTCATGGTCGTGGACGAGCCCGCGACCGAGGAACGGCTCGCGAAGATACTGGGGCGGCCCCGGCGGCTGATCGCGGACGCCCTGCGCGAGCTGGCCGACGAGTACACCGCCCAGGGCCGCGGCTTCGAGCTGCGGCTGGTCGCCGGCGGCTGGCGGTTCTACAGCCGCCCCGAGTACGCCGCGGCCGTCGAGGGCTTCGTCCTGGACGGCCAGCACGCCCGGCTCACCCAGGCCGCGCTGGAGACCCTCGCGGTGGTCGCCTACCGCCAGCCGGTCAGCCGCAGCCGGGTCTCCGCGGTGCGCGGCGTGAACTGCGACGGCGTGATGCGCACCCTCCTCCAGCGGGGCCTGGTCGCGGAAGCGGGCACGGAACCCGAAACAGGTGCGATCCTGTATGTGACGACGGACTACTTCCTGGAGCGGATGGGCCTGCGGGGCCTGGACGAGCTGCCGGAGCTGGCGCCCTTCCTCCCGGAGGCGGAGGCGATCGAGGCCGAGACACTGGAAGGGGTTCCGTCGTTCGATCCGGACGCTCCGGATTCCGAGGACGCAGACGACAAGACGGAACTTTGATGCGAAGCAGCAGCGGCAGGAACAGCAGCGGAAACAACGGCGGGAGCCGTGGTGGCAACAGCGGCGGCCGCGGCGGGAGCAGCGCGGGCCGCGGGACTCCCCGCGGGGCCGGCGGCAACCGCGACGACAAGCAGGGCGGCCGGCCCAAGCGGCCGCGCCCGGAGGAGCGGCGCTACGACGTGGGCCCCGGCGCCACCCACGAGGGCCCGAAGTCGGGCCGCGGCCCCGCGGCCCGCGGCGGCAGCAAGGGCGGCCCGAAGAAGCCCCAGCAGCGCGGGCGCACGGCCCCGGCGCGTCCTCGTGAGTACGAGACGCAGATCGAGGAGCGCAACCGCGACCGGTACGCGGGCAAGAAGGACGTCAAGCTGCCCAAGACCTTCCCGGGCGCCGAGCAGGAGGGCGAGCGCCTCCAGAAGGTCCTCGCCCGCGCGGGCTACGGCTCCCGGCGGGCCTGCGAGGAGCTGATCGAGCAGGCGCGCGTCGAGGTCAACGGCGAGATCGTGCTGGAGCAGGGCAAGCGGGTCGACCCGGAGAAGGACGAGGTCAAGGTCGACGGCCTGACGGTGGCGACCCAGTCGTACCAGTTCTTCTCGCTGAACAAGCCCGCCGGTGTGGTCTCCACCATGGAGGACCCGGAGGGGCGGCAGTGCCTCGGCGACTACGTCACCAACCGGGAGACCCGGCTGTTCCACGTGGGGCGCCTGGACACCGAGACCGAGGGCGTGATCCTGCTCACCAACCACGGTGAACTGGCGCACCGGCTGACCCACCCCAAGTACGGCGTGCGCAAGACCTACCTCGCGCACATCGTGGGCCCGATCCCGCGCGACCTGGGCAAGCAACTGAAGGACGGCATCCAGTTGGAGGACGGTTACGCGCGCGCGGACCACTTCCGGGTCGTCGAGCAGACCGGCAAGAACTACCTGGTCGAGGTCACCCTCCACGAGGGCCGCAAGCACATCGTCCGCCGGATGCTGGCCGAGGCCGGCTTCCCGGTCGACAAGCTGGTGCGGGTGGCGTTCGGACCGATCACGCTGGGCGACCAGAAGTCCGGCTGGCTGCGCCGCCTGTCGAACACCGAGGTCGGGATGCTGATGAAGGAGGTCGACCTCTAGGGCCTTTCGTCCGGATCAGCCCGCAGACGCGGGGCAAGGCGCAGCAGATTCCCTGCGAGCTGATTTGAACGACAGACCCTGGGCACCGCCCAGGACCGAGGGGTTGTCCCGGCCGGCCGCCCTCTTTATAGTCGAACTGACTATTAAGGGGGTGGCCGGTCGTGCGTGGTGACGACAAGCACGCCTACGAGCCCTTCGCCGTCACCGTCGACCTCGCCGTGTTCACCCTCCGCGCGGACGCCCTGCACGTCCTGCTCGTGGAGCGCGGGGAGGAGCCGTACGCCGGACACTGGGCGCTGCCCGGCGGTTTCGTGCGGCCCGAGGAGTCGGCGGAGACGGCGGCCCGGCGCGAGCTGGCCGAGGAGACCGGCCTCACGGACGGCACCGGGCCGCACCTGGAGCAACTGCGCACCTACAGCGAACCCGGCCGCGACCCCCGGATGCGGGTCGTCTCCGTCGCCTTCGCCGCGCTGCTGCCCGGCCCTCCCGAGCCGCGCGGCGGCAGCGACGCGGCCCAGGCCCGCTGGGTGCCGTACGACGAGGCCCGCGGCCTCGCCTTCGACCACGACCGCATCCTGGCCGACGCCCGGGACCGGGTGGGCGCCGAGCTGGAGCACACCTGCCTGGCCACCGCCTTCTGCCCGGCCGAGTTCACCCTCGGGGAACTCCAGCGGGTCTACGAGACCGTCTGGGGCACCACCCTCGACCGGCCCAACTTCCGGCGCAAGGTCCTCGCCACCCCCGGCTTCGTCGAACCCGTCCCCGGCGCCGCCAGGCTGACCGGCGGCCGGGGCAAACCCGCCGCCGTGTACCGCGCCGGCCCGGCCACCGCCCTGCGCCCGCCCCTGCTCCGCACGTTCCGGGAAGGACACCCCGCATGACCACGACCACCGTCGCCAAGCGCGCCGCCACCGGCACGCTCACCGGCCTCGCCCTGGGCGACGCGCTCGGCTACCCCACCGAGTTCAGCGACGTGCCCGCGATCCTCGCCCGGTCCGGTACCTGGCGCGGCCTGGAGCTGCCCGAGCCGGCGCTGGTCACCGACGACACCCAGATGACGCTGGCGCTGGCCAGAGGGCTGCGGGACGCCATGGACCGGGGGGTGCTCGCGCCCGAGGGGATGCGCGAGGCCGTCCGGCGGGAGTTCATCGCCTGGAACCGGTCGCCGGAGAACGACCGGGCCCCCGGCACCACCTGCCTGCGCGCCTGCGACCTGCTGGAGCGGGCCGACCGCCGCTGGCAGGACGCCAGCCAGATCCACTCCAAGGGCTGCGGCGCCAACATGCGGGTCGCCCCCGTCGGGCTCGCCCCCGGGCTGAGCGAGGAACAGCGGGCGGGCGCCGCCCAGGCGCAGTCCGCGCTCACCCACGGCCACCCCACCGCGCTCGCCGCCTCCGACCTCACCGCGCACGCCGTACGGCTGCTGGCCACCGGTACGGAGCCCGCCGAACTGGTCGAAGCGCTGCGCTCGTACGCCCGGGAGAACCGCACCCGCTACCACGAGCGCTGGCTCGGCGACCTGTGGACCCGCGCCCAGGACCCGGACCCCGAGCACTTCATCGCCCGCGGCTGGGACGAGTGCCTGGCGGCCCTCGGCCGGCTCGACGACGCCGTGCGCACCGTCTCGCCCGAGACCGACCCGTGCCTGGCCACCGGCGCGGGCTGGATCGCCGAGGAGGCCCTGGCCACCGGGCTGCTGTGCTTCCTGCTGTTCCCCTGCGAACCGCTGACCGCGCTGCGCCGGGCCGCCTGCACCTCCGGCGACTCCGACTCCATCGCCTGCCTCGCCGGTGCCTTCGCGGGCGCCCACCTCGGCGCCGACGCCTGGCCGGACGACTGGGCCGACCGGATCGAGTACCGCGGCGAGCTGCTGACCTTCGGGGCGCTCTGGGACGTCTGACGGCGCGTGCGGCGGGCGCGGGCCGTCAGGTCAGCCGGACGGCATCCCCCTCCACCGCGATCCGCTTCGCGGGCAGCGGCTCGGTCGCGGGGCCCCGCTGCACCGCGCCGTCCGCGATGGCGAACCTGCTGCCGTGGCAGGCGCAGTTGATGGTGCCGCCGGCCACCTCCGCCACGGTGCAGCCCTGATGGGTGCAGACCGCCGAGAACGCCTTGAAGTCGCCCTTCTCGGGCTGGGTCACCACGACCTTCTCGTCCTTGAAGACCTTGCCGCCGCCCACCGGGATGTCGCCGGTGCGCGCCAGTTCACCGGTGGTGGCGGAGGGGGGCGCCGACTTCTGGTCGCCGTCGTCGCCGTCTCCGCCACCGCCGCCGCAGCCCGCGGTGAGCGCCGTCGCGCCCGTCGCCAGCAGAACCGTGCGGCGCGTCGCACTGTGGGTCATGTCGTCACTCCGAGGGGGATCGAGAAGGGGGATCGGGAGGGGCGGAGCCCGGCCGGTTGAGCATCTTGGCATCGAAGCGGGCGAAGCGGAAGCAACCCGGAGGAGCTGGGCAAAACGCGCCCCCGGCGCACGGGCGCACCGCCGTCTCGGAGACCGGGCGCGCACACCGGGTGCCCGGGAGCTGACTACGCTGGACGGGTCATCCACCCGAGAGCCGTGTCAGCGAGGAGCGAAGCCGTGGCGGTACGAGCGGTCAGGGGCGCCGTCCAACTCCGGCGGGACGAGGCCGGCCACATGGACGAGCAGGTGTCGGCCCTGCTCACCGCCATCCTGGAGCGCAACGCGCTGACCGCCGAGGACCTGATCAGCGTCTGGTTCACGGCCACGCCCGATCTGCGCAGCGACTTCCCGGCCGCCGCGGCCCGCGGGCTCGGCCTCACCGACGTACCGCTGATCTGCGCCCAGGAACTCGACGTCGAGGGCGCCATGCCGCGCGTCGTCCGGGTCCTCGCCCACGTCGAGTCCGACAGACCGCGCGCCGACATCGCCCACGTCTACCTCGGTGCCGCCGCCGACCTGCGCAAGGACATCGCCCAGTGAGAACCGCACTCGTCATCGGCACCGGACTGATCGGCACCTCCGCCGCCCTCGCCCTGACCCGGCGCGGGGTCACCGTCCACCTCGCCGACCACGACCCCGAGCAGGCCCGTACGGCCGCGGCCCTCGGCGCCGGCACCGACGCCGCCCCGGACGGTCCCGTCGACCTCGCGGTCGTCGCCGCCCCGCCGGCCCTGGTCGCCGACGTCCTCGCCGACGCCATGGGGCGCGGCGCCGCCCGCGGCTACCTCGACGTGGCCAGCGTCAAGGGCGGCCCCCGGCGCCAGCTCCAGGCGCGGGGCCTGGACCTCACGGCGTACATCGGCACCCACCCGATGTCCGGCCGGGAGAAGTCCGGTCCGCTGGCCGCCACCGCCGACCTGTTCGAGGGCCGGCCCTGGGTGCTGACGCCGACCCGGGACACCGACACCGAGGTGCTGAACCTCGCCCTGGAGCTGGTCTCGCACTGCGCCGCGGTGCCCGTGGTGATGGACGCCGACGCCCACGACCGGGCCGTCGCCCTCGTCTCCCACATGCCCCACCTGGTCTCCAACCTGGTCGCCGCCCGCCTGGAGCACGCCGAGGAGAGCGCCGTACGGCTGTGCGGGCAGGGCATCCGCGACGTGACCCGGATCGCCGCCTCCGACCCCCGGATGTGGATCGACATCCTCTCCGCCAACCCCGGTCCGGTCGCCGACCTGCTCACCGACGTCGCCGCCGACCTGGAGGAGACGGTACGGGCCCTGCGCGCCCTGGAGTCCGCCGACGGGGAGAAGCGCCGGCAGGGGACCGAGGACATCGAGGCCGTGCTGCGGCGGGGCAACGCCGGGCAGGTCCGGGTGCCGGGCAAGCACGGCACCGCCCCCCGGGCCTACGAGACCGTCGCCGTGCTCATCGACGACCAGCCCGGCCAGTTGGCGCGGATCTTCGCCGACGCGGGGCTGGCGGGCGTCAACATCGAGGACGTACGCATCGAGCACGCCACCGGGCAGCAGGCCGGCCTGGTGCAGCTCACGGTGGAACCGCAGGCCGCCGCCGGACTCACGACGGCCCTGCGGGAGCGGGGCTGGGCGATCCGGCAGTGACGGTCCGGCCGGTACCGGTCCCGGTGGCGGAGGTCCGAGCCCCGTACGGTCCCGGCCGCCGGGGGCCGGACCGCACACCGGTCCGAAGGCTCGCGGGGAGCCAGTAACCTGGTGCGGGGCGCGCTCGTGCCCCGCACCGCACTCACCACACCGCACCAGGAAGGTGTCCCCCCGTGGATAACGGCGCCGCCCCGACCGCCCCGGCAGTGATTGTCGCCATCGACGGCCCCTCCGGCACGGGCAAGTCGAGCACGTCGAAGGCCGTCGCCGCGCAGCTCGGCCTGAGCTACCTGGACACCGGCGCCCAGTACCGGGCGATCACCTGGTGGATGGTGACCAACGGCATCGACACCGACGACCCGCACGCGGTCGCCGCCGCGGCCGGCAAGCCCGAGATCCTCTCCGGCACCGACCCGCACGAGCCCACCATCACCGTCGACGGCGTGGACGTGGCCGGCCCGATCCGCACCCAGGAGGTCACCGCCGAGGTCAGCGCGGTCAGCGCCGTCCCCGAGGTGCGGGCCCGGATCACCGAGCTGCAGCGCTCGATCGCCGCCTCGGCGCCGCTCGGCATCGTCGTCGAGGGCCGTGACATCGGCACCACCGTCCTGCCGGACGCCGACCTGAAGATCTTCCTCACCGCCTCCGCCGAGGCCCGCGCCGCCCGCCGCAGCGGCGAGCTGAACGGCGCCGACGTGCGGGCCACCCGGGAGGCCCTGATCAAGCGGGACGCGGCCGACTCCAGCCGCAAGACCTCCCCGCTGGCCAAGGCCGACGACGCCGTCGAGGTGGACACCACCGACCTCACCCTGCCGCAGGTCGTCGAGTGCGTCGTCACCCTCGTCGAGGAGAAGCGGGCGGCCAAGTGACAGCACCGTCCGAGCGGGGAGCCGAGATCGGGCGGCGCATCGGCGTCGGCCTGATGTACGGCCTGTGGCGGCCGCGCGTGCTCGGCGCCTGGAAGGTGCCCGCGACCGGCCCGGTGATCTTCGCCGTCAACCACTCCCACAACATCGACGGGCCTATGGTCATGGGCGTGGCACCCCGGCCGACGCACTTCCTGATCAAGAAGGAGGCGTTCGTCGGCCCGCTCGACCCGTTCCTGACCGCCATCGGCCAGGTCGAGGTCGACCGCACCACCACCGACCGCACGGCGATCGGCCGGGCGCTCGACGTGCTGTCCGCCGGCGGGGTCCTCGGCATATTCCCCGAGGGCACCCGGGGCGAGGGCGACTTCGCCTCGCTCCGCGCGGGCCTCGCGTACTTCGCGCTCCGCGGCGGCGCCCCGATCGTCCCGATCGCCGTCCTGGGAAGCTCGGAGCGGCCCGGACGGTTGATAAAGGCGCTGCCCCCGCTGCGCTCCCGCGTGGACGTCGTCTTCGGCGACCCCTTCGAGGCGGGCGACGGCAGCGGGCGGCGCACACGCAAGGCGCTGGACGAGGCGACCGAGCGCATCCAGAAGCAGCTCACCGCGCACCTGGGGAACGCCAGGCGCCTCACCGGGCGCTAGGTAACACTTGAGTAGTGGATCACCCGGTACAGAGGTGCTCCACCGATCACCACGATGAACGAGGTACGGACTTCATGAACGACGACATCCACTCCGGCGGCTCGGGCGAGGAGCACGACCACGGGGCGCTTGGCGACGCCGAATACGCGCAGTTCATGGAGCTGGCCGCGGAAGAGGGCTTCGACATCGAGGAGGTCGAGGGCGCGATCGAGGCGGCCGGGCACGGCCCGCTGCCCGTCCTCGCCGTCGTCGGCCGCCCCAATGTCGGCAAGTCGACCCTGGTGAACCGGATCATCGGCCGCCGCGAGGCGGTCGTCGAGGACAAGCCGGGCGTCACCCGCGACCGCGTCACCTACGAGGCCGAGTGGGCGGGCCGCCGCTTCAAGGTCGTCGACACCGGCGGCTGGGAGCAGGACGTGCTGGGCATCGACGCCTCGGTCGCCGCGCAGGCCGAGTACGCCATCGAGGCCGCCGACGCGGTGGTCTTCGTGGTGGACGCCAAGGTCGGCGCCACCGACACCGACGAGGCCGTCGTCCGGCTGCTGCGCAAGGCCGGCAAGCCGGTCGTGCTCTGCGCCAACAAGGTCGACGGCCCCAGCGGCGAGGCCGACGCGGCCGCCCTGTGGTCGCTGGGCCTCGGCGAGCCGCACCCGGTCTCCGCGCTGCACGGCCGCGGCACCGGCGACATGCTGGACCGGGTCCTGGAGGCGCTGCCCGAGGCCCCGGAGCAGACCTTCGGCGGCGGCGGGGTCGGCGGACCGCGCCGCATCGCCCTGATCGGCCGCCCGAACGTCGGCAAGTCCTCGCTGCTGAACAAGGTGGCGGGCGAGGAGCGCGTCGTCGTCAACGAACTGGCCGGAACCACCCGCGACCCGGTCGACGAGCTGATCGAGCTGGGCGGCGTCACCTGGAAGTTCGTCGACACGGCGGGCATCCGCAAGCGCGTCCACCTCCAGCAGGGTGCCGACTACTACGCCTCGCTGCGCACCGCCGCGGCCGTCGAGAAGGCCGAGGTCGCCGTCATCCTGATCGACGCCTCGGAGTCGATCTCGGTGCAGGACCAGCGGATCGTCACCATGGCGGTGGAGGCCGGCCGGGCGGTCGTCCTGGCCTTCAACAAGTGGGACAACCTGGACGAGGAGCGCCGCTACTACCTGGAGCGGGAGATCGAGACCGAGCTGGGCCAGGTGGCGTGGGCGCCCCGGGTCAACGTCTCGGCGCGCACCGGGCGCCACATGGAGAAGCTGGTCCCGGCGATCGAGACGGCCCTGGCGGGCTGGGAGACCCGGGTCCCGACCGGCCGGCTCAACGCGTTCCTCGGCGAGCTGGTCGCCGCCCACCCGCACCCGATCCGGGGCGGCAAGCAGCCGCGCATCCTGTTCGGCACCCAGGCGGGCACCAAGCCGCCGCGGTTCGTGCTGTTCGCCTCCGGCTTCATCGAGGCCGGTTACCGGCGCTTCATCGAGCGCCGGCTGCGCGAGGAGTTCGGCTTCGAGGGGACGCCGATCCACATCTCGGTGCGGGTGCGCGAGAAGCGCGGCGCCAAGAAGAAGTAAGCGGAAGAAGCGAGCGGAAGACGGAAGGAAGGGCGGTCCCGGCGGGACCGCCCTTCCTTCCGTCTCACCGTCTTGCGGTCAGGCGCCTCTGCGCGGGCCCGGTGGCAGCGCCGGGACGTGGTGGTGCACGCCCAGCCGGGCGGTGTGCGCCCCGGCGCTGTAGGCGCTGTACGCGCCCCTGCTGCGCGGAATGAGCCGGAACGAGATGAACCCGAGCTCTTCCTCGCCGCTGCGGTCGCCCGGCAGCGAGCGGAAGGACCGGAGGTACTCGGCGTAGAGCGCGTCGTAGATCGGCGTGGCCGAGGGGCCGCCCTGGCGGTGGAAGGCGTCGTATGCGTGCACATCTGTGCAAACGACCCCGGGGCCGAAGGGATGCGGCTGAGCAGCGCCTCCCCGGCGCCGGGGCCGGTCAGGTGCCCGCGAGCGGCAGCGCCGCGGCGACCAGCTTGCCGCGGGCCGCGGCCTTGTCCAGGGCGTCGCGCAGCAGGTCCTCGCGGGGCTGCCGGCCGATCGATCCGACCGGCGCGGCGAACAGCAGCACCTGCTGGTGCTTGTTGGCCGCCGTCCGCCAGCCCTCGGTGACCTGGAGCGGCTGGTGCGCCTGCCACCAGGCGATGGGCCGGCCGCTCTCGCCGCCCGGCTGGAGCACCGCGTGCAACTGGCCGGCGGCGAGCAGCACGGACCAGCCGTGCAGCACGGGCGGGACGGCGGCCAGGTCGGCGACCGGCAGGAAGCCCTGCTCGGTCAGGAGGAGCAGGAACTCGTCGTCGGGCCCGTGGCCGCCGGGCCGCACCACGGGCGCGGTCGGCTCCACGACCAGCGCCGGGTGCAGCTCCCCGGCGATCAGGACCAGTCCGCTGGTCACGCCGAGGACCGCCTGCTCGGGTACGGACTTCTCCGGTTCGTGGTCGACGGTGTCCCCGTTGATGGATTTCACCGCCCCCCGGAGCTGTTCCTCGGTCACCTCGACGACCTGGGAGGGCAGACAGCCCGCGTGGGCGAAGGCGAGGACGGCGGTCTCCTCCCCGACGAACAGCACGGTGCTGGTGCGCTCCAGCTCGCAGTCGCCCGGGGTACGGCAGGAGGTGCAGTCGTAACTGCCCGGGGCGGTCTCTCCGGCGAGCAGGCGCTCGGCTTCTTCGTCGCCGATCTCGGCGCGTACCTCGTCGCTGACGTCGAGCATGCGCGGCACGGGTGACTCCCTCGGAATGCGGTACATGGCGGGACCGGGCGGCTCCCGGCCCGTGGTCGGGGCGGGTCCCCGGCTCATGAAGAAGACAACGCCCGATCCGCGGCGGGAGTCACGCCCCGCGGCGCACGGAATCGAACCGCCCGGCCGGAACCGGTCGCAACCGATCAACTCCGGCCCCGGACGCGGCGATTGCGGCCCTTCGCGCGGTACGGGCCGAGGCCGGGGTGTCGCGGTCCGCCCGCCTCGCCGCCGAGGCCGGCCGTGCCGCGCCCGCCCGCCTCGCCGCCGAGGCCGGCCGTGCCGCGCCCGCCCGCCTCACCGCCGGGGCCGGCCGTGCCGTGCCCGCCGCCGTCGCGGACGGCACCTGACCGCGAGGGCTGCCAGACTCGCCCCATGCTCGAGACCTCGGCACGCCTCCTGCGCCTGCTCTCCCTCCTCCAGGCCCACCGCGAATGGTCCGGCGCCGACCTCGCCGACCGCCTCGGCGTCACCCCCCGCACCGTCCGCCGGGACGTGGACAAGCTGCGCGAGCTGGGCTACCCGGTCAACGCCAGTTCCGGCACCGGCGGCGGCTACCGGCTCGGCGCGGGCGCCGAACTCCCGCCGCTGCTGCTGGACGACGACGAGGCCGTCGCCGTCGCCGTCGGCCTGCGCACCGCCGCCGGGCAGGGCATCGAGGGCATCGGCGAGACCTCGGTGCGGGCCCTGGCCAAGCTGGAGCAGGTGCTGCCGCACAAGCTGCGCCGCCGGGTCGGCGCGCTCACCGCGTTCACCGTGCCGATGCTGCGCGGCCCGGGGCCCGCCGCCGTCGACCCCGCCGTCCTGACCGAACTGGCCCGCCTGTGCCGGGACGCCGAGCGACTGCGCCTGGAGTACCGGGGCCACGACGGCACCGTCACCCGCCGCACCGTCGAGCCGTACCGCCTGGTGTGCACCGAACGCCGCTGGTACCTGGTCGCCTACGACCCGGACCGCGCCGGCTGGCGGACCTTCCGGGTGGACCGCGTCACCCCCCGGCCGCCGCACGGGCCGCGCTTCACGCCGCGCGAGCCGCCCGCCGAGGACCTGGCCGCCTATGTCTCCCGGGGCGTCTCCACCCACGCGTACGCCGCCCGTGCCGTGGTCCGGCTGCTGGTGCCCCTGGCCGAGGCGGCCGGGCGGGTGTCGCCGTCGGACGGAGTGCTGGCGGCGGAGGGGCCGGGAAGCTGCCTGCTGCGCACCGGCGCCGCGAGCCTGGACGGCCTGGTGGTGCACGTGATGATGCTGGGCTACGACTTCGAGGTGCTGGAGCCGCCCGAGCTGGTCGAGGCGGTCAGGAGTGCTCGGGATCGGCTTGATGCCGCTGTGGCTCGGGCTGCGGGGCCTCGGCCGCGTACCGGGGATGGTGCAGGTCGAACGCCGGGGACTCCGAGCGGACCCGGGGCAGCGCCGTGAAGTTGTGCCGGGGCGGCGGGCAGGAGGTGGCCCATTCCAGGGAGCGGCCGTAGCCCCAGGGGTCGTCGACGTCGACCTTCGTGCCGTACTTCGCGGTCTTCCAGACGTTGTAGAGGAACGGCAGGGTGGAGAAGCCGAGCAGGAACGCGCCGATGGTCGACAGGGTGTTCAGCGCGGTGAAGCCGTCGGCGGCGAGGTAGTCCGCGTACCGGCGCGGCATCCCCTCCGCGCCCAGCCAGTGCTGCACCAGGAACGTGGTGTGGAAGCCCGTGAACAGCGTCCAGAACTGGATCTTGCCGAGCCGTTCGTCCAGCATCTTCCCGGTGAACTTCGGCCACCAGAAGAAGAAGCCGGCGAAGGTCGCGAAGACCACGGTGCCGAAGACGACGTAGTGGAAGTGGGCGACGACGAAGTACGTGTCGGTGACGTGGAAGTCCAGCGGCGGCGACGCCAGGATCACCCCGGTCAGCCCGCCGAACAGGAACGACACCAGGAAGCCGGTCGCCCACAGCATCGGCGTCTCGAAGGAGAGCGAGCCCTTGAGCATGGTGCCGGTCCAGTTGAAGAACTTCACGCCCGTCGGCACCGCGATCAGGAAGCTCAGGAACGAGAAGAACGGCAGCAGCACCGCACCCGTGGCGAACATGTGGTGCGCCCACACCACCAGCGACAGACCGGTGATCGCCATGGTGGCCGCCACCAGCGTCAGATAGCCGAACAGGGGCTTGCGGGCGAAGACCGGGATGATCTCGCTGACGATGCCGAAGAACGGCAGCGCGATGATGTAGACCTCCGGGTGCCCGAAGAACCAGAACAGGTGCTGCCACAGCAGCGCCCCGCCGTTGGCCGAGGCGAACACCTGCGAGCCGAACCGCCGGTCCGCCTCCAGGACCAGCAGGGCCGCCGCCAGCACCGGGAAGGCGACCAGGATCAGGATCGACGTGAACAGCGTGTTCCACACGAAGATCGGCATCCGGAACATGGTCATGCCGGGCGCGCGCATCCCCACGATCGTGGTGAGGAAGTTGACCGCGCCGAGGATCGTCCCGAACCCCGACAGCGCCAGCCCCATGATCCACATATCGGCGCCGATGCCGGGGGAGTGCACCTGGCTGTTGAGCGGCGCGTAGGCGAACCAGCCGAACGCGGCCGGCCCCGACGGCACCAGCAGCGACCCCAGCACGATCAGCCCGCCGAACAGGAACAGCCAGTACGACAGCATGTTCAGCCGGGGGAAGGCCACGTCCGGGGCGCCGATCTGGAGCGGCATCAGCTCATTGGCGAAGCCCGCGAAGCTCGGCGTCGCGAACAGCAGCAGCATGATCGTGCCGTGCATCGTGAACAACTGGTTGAACTGCTGGTTGTCGACGAGCTGGAGTCCCGGCCGGGCCAGTTCGGCGCGCATCAGCAGCGCCATGACCCCGGCGACCAGGAAGAACACGAACGACGTGACCAGGTAGAGATGGCCGATCTTCTTGTGGTCCGTGGTGGTCAGCCAGCCGATCACCGCTCGGCCCGGCCGCCGCGTGCCCGCCGGACCGGTCGCCGGCCGCACGGTCTGCGTTCCCATCGCTCGCCCGCCCCTTCGCCGATCGTCTCCCGGGCCCGCCATGATGCTCGCGCCACGGCCCGCCCGACAGAGGGCGTACGGAGGTGAGGTGCGCGCGATGTGGCGCCGCTGTGCGTCCGCGGATTTCCCGAATGTTTTCGGCCGCGCCTGGGCGAAGGGGCGAACGGAGGGGGAATGAAGGTTCGGGCGCCCTTTTTCGGCCGGTCCTTTTCGCCCGGTTATTCGAAGGGTTGATACGGCCCGGGATAATGTCCCGCCATTGCTCCGGACGGCACCGCCGAACCGCTCGTCCGTGTGACGGAGTTCCGCCGAAACGCGTGTCGTGATCCTGTGACAGAAGTGTGACCGGCGGCGGATACCCGCCCCTGCCCGGGGCCATCGTGCGCGCGGTCCGCCGGGCCGGGGTTCCCTGGCCGCCGGGCAGGGCTTAGCGTGGCGCCATGGCACCGATTCCGACACCCCCGGACGAACCCCAGGACAGCCCGGACGCCTACGTGGGCCTCGACTCCGGCGCGGCCGAGCGGCGGGCGCGGGAGCGCGGCTGGTCGACGGTGCGGTCCCTGCCGCCCGGGGCGATCGTCACCATGGAGTACCGCGCGGGGCGGCTCAACTTCGAAGTACGGGACGGGCGGGTGACCCGGGCCTGGAAGGGCTGACCCGGGCGGCGGCGACGGCGCGGGGAGGGGCGTGCGTACCGGTCCCCGCGCCGGCCGGCCGCCGGGTCAGCTCCCCGAGAGGGGCCGGGCGGCCGGGGCCGTGCCCCGGGGATGCCGGTCGGAGTGCGGCGTCGGACGGCGGCTGCCCGCCGGGGTGACCGGCGTGCGCTCGGAGCGGGCGGTGTGCGGGCCCGGGGCCAGGTGGGCCCCCCGGGAGCGGGCCGTCGAGACCGGCTCGCGCGCCGGGGCGTCCTGGTCGGTGACGGCCGGGGCGAGCACCACGGGCGTCGTCGCCGGGCGGCCGGGCCGGGAGGACCAGCGGTCGCGCAGCCCGAGGAGCCACGCCTCCGAGCGGGCGATCAGCGGCTCGCACCACGGCAGCGCCAGCAGGATCAGCAGCCCGGCGATCCAGCCGAGGATCACATCGCTCAGCCAGTGCGTACCGAGGTACACGGTGGACATGCCGACCCCGAGCGAGGTCACCGCGGACACGGCGGACAGCCAGCGGCGCGCTCTGGGCGTGGAGGCCAGATAGGCCAGGATGCCCCAGGTCACCACGGCGTTGGCGGTGTGACCGCTCGGAAATATATCGCCGCCGGCCCACATCTCGTTCGAGCCGACGGTGGTCGCGTAGTGCGGTCCCAGGCGGCCCATGCCGTACTTGGCGGCGCCCACGGTGACGTTCAGCAGCAGCAGGGAGGCGCCGAGCGCCAGCAGCGGGCGCAGCGTGCGCTGCCGCCAGGAGCGCCAGCCCAGCCACGCGGCGACCATCACGGCGGTGGGGCCGCGCTGGCCCAGCACCACGTAGTAGTCGACGAACGCGTGGATCTCCGGCCACTGCTGGTACGGCCGGAAGAACATGACCTGCCAGTCGAGCCGGACCAGCCAGGAGGTGATCACCACCGCCCACACGATCGCCACATAGACGGCGAGGGACCCGGAGAGCAACGCAATCCGGTGCCGGCTCATCTTCGGCACGTCGAGATGGGCCGGCCGTTCCGGTTCACGGTCCAGCCTCGCGAACACCCGGTCCAGACGGGTGAGGTTCCGTTCGGTACGCACCCAATCGACGTTACAGCGAGTGAGGAGCGATCCCCGCCGAATCAACGGCTTTGTGATGACGATGTGATGTGGGATTCCTCTCAGAACGAACCCTAATTCCCGGGATTCCGTTCATCATGCCGTCGGTGCCCTGCATTTCTTTTGATCATTCAAGGTGACGGTTTTATCGTGCTTATGAATTCGTTCACCGAAAGCTCGGGTCGAATTCTCCCGCCGCTCACCGGGCGTGTCCGGGCGGTCAGGGCGGACCGGTGCCGTTCAGCCAGAACGCCCCGTACACCGCCGACCCCACCGCCACACCCGCCACGACCAGCGCGGACCGTGCGGCGCGCGGCCGGGCGAGGGCCGCGGCGAGCGGCAGCAGCAGCGGGAACGCGGGCAGCAGCAGCCGCGGCTTGGAGCCGAAGTACCCCGACGCGCACAGCGCCAGCGCGGTGACGATCCCCCCGTACACCAGCAGCGGAAGCGGCAGGCGCCGCCGTACGCCGACGACGTACAGCCACACCACCAGGGCCACGCCGGCGGTCAGGCCGAGGCCCGCGAGGGCGGCCGGGAACGACGTGAACTTTTCGGCGACGAAGCGGGCGAAGGCCAGGCCGCCGTCGAACCCGTTGCGCCATCCGGCCTGGACGTCAAGGTAGCCGAGCGGGCCCCCGCCGGTGCGGCGGCCGACCCACAGGACGTACCCGGCGGCGCCCAGGGGAGCGAGGGCCATGCCGAGGACCGGCCGCGCCCGCCCGCCGGGGACCGGGCCGCGGGCGAGGGCCGCGAGGGCGCCCGCCCACACCGCCGCCGCGACGGCCAGCCCCACCGGACGCGTCAGCCCGGCCAGCAGGGCGAGGCCCCCGGCCGTCACCCAGCGGCCGGTCAGCACCGCGTACAGCGACCAGGCCGCCAGCGCGGTGAACAGCGACTCGCTGTACGCCATCGACTGCACGATCCCGACCGGCAGCACGGCCCACAGCAGCACCAGGCAGACCCCGGCGCGCCGCCCGGCCACCAGCTCCCCGACCGCGAAGATCCCCCAGGCCGCGGCGAGCGAGGCGAGCAGGCTCACCACGAAGCCGGCATCGGCGTACGACAGCGGCGTCACCGCCGCGCCGAGCCGCTCCAGCCAGGGCAGCAGCGGGAAGAACGCCAGGTCGGAGTGGACGTCGCCGTTCGGCAGTCGCACCTCGTGGCCGTAGCCCCCGGCGGCGACCCGGGCGTACCAGAGGGAGTCCCAGCGGGCGGTCAGCAGCGTGTACGCGCTCTTGTCGCGTGCGGCACTCCACAGGGCCAGTGCCAGCAGGCCCAGGGCGCGTACGGCCGCGTAGCCCAGCAGCGCGGGGGCGGCCCGGCGCACGGCGGGGCGGAGGTCCGGCGCCGCGCTCGTCACAAGATCGGTCACGGGCTCGATTATCGACCGGCCGCCGGACCGCCCGGCCGGCCGGTCCCGCCCCCGGTTACTGTCCGACGGAGGGTGAACGTCGCCAGCGGGGTGCGCCGCCGTATCGGCGGCCGGGTGGACGTGCGGGGCACCGCGTCGTAACGTCGGCCCCGAGCCGTGACTAGCACTGCTAGTTTTCAAAGTTCCCGGAGGGTGTCCCATGTCCGCGTCCTTCAACCCCGCCGACCCCCTCGGCCTCGACGACCTGCTGTCCCCCGAGGACCTCGCCGTCCGTGACACCGTGCGCACCTGGGCCGCCGACCGCGTCCTGCCGCACGTCGCCGACTGGTACGAGAAGGGCGAGCTGCCCGTCCTGCGCGACCTCGCCCGCGAACTCGGCGCGATCGGCGCCCTCGGCATGTCGCTCACCGGCTACGGCTGCGCCGGCGCGAGCGCGGTCCAGTACGGACTGGCCTGCCTGGAGCTGGAGGCCGCCGACTCCGGCATCCGCTCCCTGGTCTCCGTGCAGGGCTCCCTCGCCATGTACGCCATCCACCGCTTCGGCAGCGAGGAGCAGAAGCGGACCTGGCTGCCGCGCATGGCCGCCGGCGAGGTCATCGGCTGCTTCGGTCTGACCGAGCCCGACCACGGCTCCGACCCCGCCGCCATGCGCACGTACGCCAAGCGCGACGGCTCGGACTGGGTGCTCAGCGGCCGCAAGATGTGGATCACCAACGGGTCGGTGGCCGGCGTCGCCGTGGTGTGGGCGCGGACCGACGACGGCATCCGGGGTTTCGTGGTCCCGACCGACAGCCCCGGTTTCTCCGCGCCGGAGATCAAGCACAAGTGGTCCCTGCGCGCCTCCGTCACCAGCGAACTCGTCCTGGACGACGTACGGCTGCCCGCCGACGCGGTGCTCCCGGAGGTCACCGGGCTGCGCGGGCCGCTCAGTTGTCTCTCGCACGCCCGTTACGGCATCGTCTGGGGCGCCATGGGCGCGGCCCGGACCTGCTTCGAGGCGGCCGTGGAGTACGCGCGGACGCGGGAGCAGTTCGGGCGGCCGATCGGCGGGTTCCAGCTCACCCAGGCCAAGCTCGCCGACATGGCGGTCGAACTGCACAAGGGGATTCTGCTCGCCCATCACCTGGGGCGGCGGATGGACGCGGGGAGCCTCCGTCCCGAGCAGGTCAGCTTCGGGAAGCTCAACAACGTACGGGAGGCGATCGAGATCTGCCGGACCGCGCGGACGGTCCTCGGGGCCAACGGGATCTCCCTGGAGTATCCCGTCATGCGGCACGCGACCAACCTGGAATCGGTGCTCACCTACGAGGGCACCGTCGAGATGCACCAGCTCGTGCTGGGCAAGGCGCTCACCGGACTCGACGCGTTCCGGTAGAAGAAAGAGGAGGGGACGTGCGGGCGGGGCCGTGGTGCGCGGCCCCGCCTCAGCTCTGGTTGAAGAAGCCGTCCGACCGGTGGGCGGCGGGCTCGCCGCTGATGACCTGGGTGTCGGCCGGGCTCAGCAGGAAGACCCGGCTGGAGACCCGCTCGATCGACCCGCGCAGCCCGAAGATCAGGCCGGCCGCGAAGTCGACCACCCGCTTGGCGTCGCCGGCGTCCATGGCCGTGAGGTTGATGATGACCGGGACCCCTTCCCGGAACAGCTCGCCGATGGCCCGCGCGTCCCGGAAGCTGTCCGGTGTCACGGTGCCGATGCGGCGGCCCCGCTCCTCGGCGGTGTCCGCGGCCACCTTCACCCGCGGGTCCGTGACCCAGGCGTCCTGGGTCTCGGGGCCCTCGGAGTAGTCGTCGTCGTAGTAGCGCTCGTCATCGTTGTCGTCGACGAGGCCGAGCCACGCACTCGCCTTGCGTACCGATCCCATGGACGCCTCCTCTCAAGCGGTCTTCCTTGCTTTCCGCATCCCTATGGTCATCCATGATGCGGACGTCGCGCCAAGTGGATAGACGCCGCGCGGGGGGTTTGTGACGGTACTGGTGCACAGCGGTTCCGTCGAGAGTCCATGTGTCCCAAGGGTCGGTTCCCAAACGGGTGCTGACTGTGAGTGAAATATGACTCTTCTCGGCGGACGGGTGACGGGCAGGGCGTCCGGGTGAAGTCCTCGATCGGTACGATGCCGCGGCTCAGCGTCGTCGTCACCACGGGGGAAGCGTCATGTTCGGAATCGTCAGGCCCTGCCGGCACCGGCTCGGGGAGAGCCTCACCAGCCAGTGGATGGCCCATTTGTGCGGATTGTGCCTCGCGCTGCGCGGGGACCACGGCCAGTTCGCGCGGATCGTCACCAATTATGACGGCCTGCTGATATCGGTGTTGACGGAGGCTCAGGCCGGGACGGGCGGGGGACGGCGCCGGACGGCGGGGCCCTGCCCACTGCGCGGGATGCGCACCGCGTCCGTCGCGCGGGGTGAGGGAGCGCGGCTCGCGGCGGCGGTCTCCCTGGTGCTGGCCTCGGCCAAGGTCCGCGATCACGTCACCGACGGTGACGGTCTGCTGGCCCGCCGGCCGGTGGCGCGCGCCGCCCGCCGGGTCGCCGCGCGCTGGGACGCGGCCGGGGCGCGGACCGGCACCGCCGTCGGCTTCGACACCGCCGTCCTGCTCGACGCGGTGGACCGGCAGTCCGGCGTCGAGGCCCTCGCGGGCCCGGGGACGCCGGTCCTCGCGGTCACCGAGCCGACCGAGACGGCCACCGCCGCCGCCTTCGCGCACACCGCCCGTCTCGCCGGCCGGCCGGGCAACGCCGGACCGCTCGCCGAGGCCGGGCGCCTCTTCGGGCGGCTCGCCCATCTCCTGGACGCCGTGGAGGACCGGGAGGCGGACGCCGCGTCGGGTGCCTGGAACCCGCTCACCGCCACCGGGACGCCGCTCGCCGAGGCCCGGCGGCTCGCCGACGACGCCGTGCGCGGGGTGAAGCTGGCGCTGCGCGAGGCGGAGTTCACCGACGGGCGGCTGGTCCACCGGCTGCTCGTGCACGAGCTGCGCACCTCCGTCGACCGCGCCTTCGACACCGCGTCCTGCGCCCACGCCTCCACCGCCCCGCACCCCTCCGCTCCCCGTGCCGCCGGGCCCTACGCCCCGCCCGGCACCCCCGGGGGCCCGGCCGCCCCGCCGCCCCCGCAGCCGCCGCGCAACCGGCGGGGGCTCCTCGCGGGGTGCGCGGTGTGGCTGGGGCTGGCCTGCACCTGCCAGTTGTGCTGCGGCACCTACTCCGACCCCTGGACCGGCGAGCGCAAGCAGGCGCAGTGCGGCAACTGCGACTGCGGCGGGTGCGGCGACTGCTGCCAGTGCTGCCAGTGCTGCGGCGAGGACGGCTGCTGCGACGGCTGCTGCGACGGCTGCGACTGCGGGTGCGACTGCGGGTGCTGACCGGCCCGGCGTGGACGTGATCGGTCCGGCGTGGACGTGATCGGTCCGGCGTGGACCGAGGGCGGGTGCTGACCGGTGGTGTTCCGGTCGCGTGGCAGGCTGGGGCCATGACGACGGACGTATCGGACGAGTGGCAGCGGTGGCACGAGCAGCGGGTGGCGGCGGTGACGGCGCCGCACGGGCCGCTCGCGCTGACCGGCACGTACTGGCTGGAGGACTACCCGGACGGCCGGCTCCCCGGCATCCCCGGGAACTGGACGTCCGGCCGGGACGCGGTGGTGCTGACCGCCGAGGAGGGTGACGGGCTGACCCTGGACGGGCGGCCCTTCACCGGCCGGACGCTGCTCACCGCCGACCACGGCCCGGCCGGCGCGGCCCGGGTGGCGCACGGCGAGCGGAAGCTGGTCGTGCTGGTGCGCGAAGGCTCCTGGGGCGTACGGGACTTCGACCCGGACGCCGAGGCGCGCCGGGCGTTCCGGGGCATCGAGGCCACCCCGTACGATCCGCGCTGGTCGGTGCCCGGACGGTTCACGCCCTACGGCGACGGGGACCGCAGGGTGCGGGTGCCGAACGCCGACGGGCGGGAGCGCGGGCTCGGGCTCGCCGGGGAACTGGCCTTCACGCTGGACGGGCGGGAGCTGACCCTCCAGGTGTCGGTCGAGGAGGACGGCTCGCTGTGGGCGGTGTTCGCCGACGCCACCAGCGGGGTGAGCAGTTACCGCTTCCGGTTCCTGCGGCCGCCGGCGCCGGACGGGCAGGGCCGTACGACGGTCGATCTCAACCGCGCGCTGCTGCCGCCGTGCGCGTTCGCCGACCACTTCATCTGCCCCTTCCCGCCCCCGGGCAACACCCTGGACCTGGCGATCGAGGCGGGAGAGCGCGCGCCGGCGTGAGCCGGGCGGACGTCCGGCCGACGGCCGACGGCCGAAAGGCACCCTTGCGCCGACCGGCCGTTCGGCCGAATACTCCCCCTCAGCGCTTGTCAGGGGCACGCTGTGTTCTGGAATCCGGACGTCCGGACCCCTGGCTGCGCCTCACGGGCCCACAACCCCACGAATGGGCCCCCGACTTCCCCCGTGGAGGAACGAAAAGTGAGGATCAAGCGCACCACCCCCCGCAGCGGTATCACGAGACGAACCCGGCTGATCGCCGTCTCGACCGGCCTCGTGGCCGCCGCAGCGATCGCGGTACCGAGCGCGAACGCCTCGGACGCGCCCAGCACCTTCAGCTCCGCCGAACTCAAGAGCGCCAGCGGCTCCGTGCTGAAGGCCGACGTCCCGGGCACCGCCTGGGCGGTCGACAGCAAGAGCGGCAAGGTCGTGGTCACCGCCGACAGCACGGTGTCCGCGGCCGAGATAGCCAAGATCAAGAAGCAGGCCGGCGAGAACGCCGGCGCGCTGACGATCAAGCGCACGCCCGGCACGTTCAGCAAGCTGATCCAGGGTGGCGACGCCATCTACGCGGACAGTTGGCGCTGCTCCCTGGGCTTCAACGTCCAGAACAGCAGTGGCACCCAGTACTTCCTGACCGCCGGTCACTGCACCGACGGCGCCGGTAACTGGTACTCCAACTCCGCGCGCACCACAGTCATCGGCGCGACCGCCGGTTCCAGCTTCCCGGGCAACGACTACGGGATCGTGCGGTACACCGGGTCCGTCAGCCGGCCCGGCACCGCGGGCGGCGTGGACATCACCAGCGCGGCCACCCCGCCGGTGGGCACCACCGTCATCAGGACCGGCTCGACCACCGGTACGCGCAGCGGCCGGGTCACCGCCCTGAACGCCACCGTCAACTACGGCGGCGGCGACATCGTCTCGGGCCTGATCCAGACCACGGTCTGCGCCGAGCCCGGCGACTCCGGCGGCCCGCTGTACAGCAGCAGCGGCATCGCCTACGGTCTGACCTCCGGCGGCAGCGGCAACTGCACCTCCGGCGGTACGACCTTCTTCCAGCCGGTCACCGAGGCGCTGAGCGCCTACGGCGTCAACGTCTACTGAGCGGACGTCACCGGACGGAACCAGTAGTCCCGGGAGCCCCCGCACGCCAGTCGTGCGGGGGCTCCCCCTCGTCCGCGGCCGCCGGGAAGGACTCCGCCCCGGTGCCGCCCTTCCCGGTGGAGCGGGAGAAGGCCCGGCGGCAGGGACCGGTTCCGGACAGCAGCAGACCCCGTCGGCCGCCGGAAGGTCACCCGTCCGTGGTGTTTGCGAAGCGGACGGGTCGGCGGGGCGGGCGGGCGGTGAAGGACGTGTGGCCGCACTGGAGTTGTCGTGCGCACGTCTCCGGGCCGGCCTTGTGTGCCACCTGTGCGTTTCGGAACAGTGGATTCCAGGCCAACCGTCCTTCCGGCCCGCGCGAATCCCACGTCTCTCGGGCCGACCCCCCACAGGAGGACCCGAGTTGAAGCACCGACGCACCCCCGGGCGGCGCGCCGCCGTGGCCGGAGCGGGTATCGCCGCCCTGGTCGCCGCGGCCGTCACCTTTCAGACCGCGAACGCCGGCGAGGCACCGGCGGCCCCCGCACCCCAGACCCTGTCCGTCACGGCGGCCGGAAAGCTCGCCTCGACCCTGCTGGAGGACCTCGGCGACGCCGCGGCCGGCACGTACTACGACGCGGCGTCCCGGCACCTGGTCGTCAACGTGCTCGACGACGGCGCCGCCCGGACCGCCGAGGCGGCCGGCGCGAGGGCCAGAGTCGTCGCGAACTCCCTGGCCGACCTCAAAAGAGCGCGCACCGCACTGGAGCGGGACGCCGCCGTCCCGGGCACCTCCTGGGTGACCGACCCCACCGCCAACAAGGTCGTCGTCACCGCCGACCGCACCGTCTCCAAGGCCGAGTGGGCCGGGCTGGCGAAGGCGGTCGGCGACCTCGGCGGCCGGGCCGAACTCCGGCGCACCCGGGGCGAGTACCGGCCCTTCCTCGCGGGCGGCGACGCCATCACCGGCGGCGGCGGCCGCTGCTCGCTCGGCTTCAACGTGACCAGGGGCGGCGAGCCGTACTTCCTCACCGCCGGCCACTGCACCGGGTCCGTCTCCACCTGGTCGGACTCCTCCGGCACCGTCATCGGCCGCACCGTGGCCTCCAGCTTCCCCGGCGACGACTACGGCCTGGTCCAGTACACCGCCGACGTGGACCACCCGAGCGAGGTCGACCTCTACGACGGCACCGCGCAGCCGATCACCGGCGCCGCCGAGGCCGCCGTCGGCATGGCGGTGACCCGCAGCGGCTCCACCACCCAGGTGCGCTCCGGCACCGTCACCGGCCTCGACGCCACCGTGAACTACGGCAACGGCGACATCGTCGAGGGCCTGATCCGGACCGACGTGTGCGCCGAGCCCGGCGACAGCGGCGGCCCGCTGTTCTCCGGCGGCGACGCGATCGGCCTCACCTCCGGCGGCAGCGGCGACTGCGCCCGGGGCGGGGAGACCTTCTTCCAGCCGGTCACCGAGGCCCTGGCGGCGACCGGGACGCGGATCGGCTGAGCCCCGCCGGCCCGGGAGGCCCCGCCGTGGGCCTCCCGGGCCCCTTCGGGTCAGCCCGCCTGGGTCGGCAGCCGCGTCCCCTCCCGCCGCCGGCGCAGTACCGCCGCCAGCATCGTGATCGCCGTCCCCGCCACCGCCCACGCCCACAGCACCAGCAGGGACAGGGTCAGGTCGTTGCTCCTGAAGTACGCGACCGAGCGGGCCGCCCAGGTGCCCGCGCCCGGCGGCAGCGCCGGGCCGATCGCCTTCCAGAACGGCGGCAGCATCGGCAGCGGGAAGGCACCGCCCGCGCTCGGGTTGCCCGCGACCACCACCAGCAGGATCGCCAGCCCGATGCCGACGATCCCGAAGACGCCCTGGAGGGCGAGGGTGGCGGCGCCCACCGCGAAGGTGATCAGCGCGCCCAGCCCCCACAGGTCGACCACGGCGCCCGGCAGCGCGCCCAGCACCGGCCCGACGATCACCGCGCCGCCGAGCCCGCCGACGATCGCGACCAGCGCCATCACGATCAGCCGGATCGCCGCCCGGCGCGGGTCGGCGGGCCGGGCGCCGGTGCTGATGGCGAGGATCGAGGCGCACAGATAGCCGCCGACGCACCAGCCGACGACCAGGTAGAAGGACGACAGCCCGTCGAAGTCGCGGGCCGAGGCGGGGGCCACGTCGACGGTCCGCACGGTCCGCCGCCCGGCCCGCTCCACCTCGGTGACCAGGCCCTCCAGGGTGGTGACGAGGGCGGTGCCGCCGCCGGAGGCGACCAGCAGGGTGTCCCGGGTGCCGCGCGGGTCCACGACCAGGGCGCCGTCGATCTCCCGGTCCATGATCTTCTTCCGGGCGTCCGCCTCGTCCCGCACCACGCGCGGGTCCAGCGGCGTACCGGGCAGCCCTGCCAGCTTGGCCACCGTCCGCCCGGCGGCGGCTCCGGGCGCGGCCACCCCGAAGGGCACGTCCCTCGGCTCGGGATCGTGCAGCGCGCCGACGTAGGAGGCGATGAACAGCAACTGGAGCGCGAGCACGCCGAGCACCAGCAGCGTGGCCCGCGGGGTGACGGCGTCCCTCAGCTCGTTCAGGAAGGAGCCCTTTTGCGACGCGGCGCCGGTGGTGTGCGACATGTCCCCACGGTCCTGGCCGGAGGGTGTTCGCGCAGGTGGGGCGGGGCCGAACGGATGTCGCACACGTATTCGAAGATGGAGGTATGGTGGGAGAGGTAGTTGGAACAGGCGTTCGATAGGACGTGGAAGCTCATCAGTGCGGGAGGTGCTTGTGCCGGGGTTCCCGCATCTGCGCACCGTCTCCGGGTTCTCCCTGCGCTACGGCGCCTCGCACCCGGAGAAGCTGGCCGAGCGCGCCGCCGAGCGGGGCCTGGACGCCCTCGCCCTCACCGACCGCGACTCCCTCGCGGGCACGGTCCGCTTCGCCAAGGCGTGCGCCAAGGAGGGCGTCCGCCCGCTGTTCGGCGCCGGTCTGGCGGTGGCCGCCCCCGACTCCGGCCCCGGCCGCACGGACACCTCCGTACGCCGGGACCGGCGCCGTACCCCCGTGCGCGGCGGCGCCTTCGTCGACGAGTCGGCCCAGCGCGTCACCTTCCTCGCCCGGGACGGCGCCCGGGGCTGGGCCGACCTGTGCCGGCTGGTCTCCGCCGCCCACCGCGCCCCCGGGAACCCCCTGCTGGCCTGGTCCGACAACCACGCCGACGGCCTGACCGTGCTGCTCGGCCCCGACTCCGACGTCGGCCGCGCCCTCGCCGCCGGCCGCCCCGACCGCGCGGCGCGGCTCCTCGCGCCCTGGCGGGAGGTGTACGGCGACGCCCTGCGCCTGGAGGCCGTCTGGCACGGCCGCACCGGCACCGGACCCGGCTCCCTGCGGCTGGCCGCCCGCACCGTGGGCTTCGCCGCCGAGCAGCGCGTCCGGCCGGTGCTGACCAACGCCGTCCGGTACGCCGATCCCGGCCAGGGCCCGGTCGCCGACGTGCTGGACGCCGCCCGCCGCCTGGTCCCGGTCGACGTCACCGGGGAACGGGACTCCGGCGAGGCGTGGCTCAAGGACGCCACCGCCATGGCCGGGGCCGCCGAGCGGATCGTCGAGGCGGCCGGCTTCCGCCGCGACACCGCCCACCGGCTCCTGGAACAGACCCGGGCGGCGGCCGCCGAGTGCCTGGTCGACCCCGAGGACGACCTCGGCATGGGCACCGTCCACTTTCCCGAACCGCACCTCGTCGGCGCCGGGCGCCGCACCGCCCAGCGGGCCCTCGCCTCCCGGGCGGCGGCGGGGATGGTCCGCAAGGGGTACGACCGGCGGCGCGCGTACTGGGAGCGGATGCACCACGAGCTGGACATCATCGCCCACCACGGCTTCGCCTCCTACTTCCTCACCGTCGCCCAAGTGGTGGACGACGTACGGGAGATGGGCATCCGGGTCGCCGCGCGAGGCTCCGGCGCCGGTTCGCTCGTCAACCACCTCCTCGGCATCGCGCACGCCGACCCGGTGGAGCACGGGCTGCTGATGGAACGGTTCCTCTCCAAGGAGCGGGTGGTCCTGCCCGACATCGACATCGACGTGGAGTCCGCGCGCCGCCTGGAGGTCTACCGCGCGATCATCGGCCGGTTCGGCGCCGAGCGGGTCGCGACCGTCGCGATGCCGGAGACGTACCGGGTCCGGCACGCCGTCCGGGACGTGGGCGCCGCGCTGTCCATGGACCCGGCCGAGATCGACCGCGTCGCCAAGTCCTTCCCGCACATCCGCGCCCGCGACGCCCGCGCGGCGCTGGCGGAGCTGCCCGAGCTGAGGCAACTGGCGGGCGAGCAGGAGAAGTACGGCAGGCTCTGGGAACTGGTCGAGGCCCTCGACGCCCTCCCGCGCGGCGTCGCCATGCACCCCTGCGGCGTACTGCTCTCCGACGCCTCCCTCCTGTCCCGTACGCCGGTCATGCCGACCGGCGGCGAGGGGTTCCCCATGGCCCAGTTCGACAAGGACGACGTGGAGGAGCTGGGGCTGCTCAAGCTGGACGTGCTGGGCGTGCGGATGCAGTCGGCGATGGCGCACGCGGTCGCCGAGGTGGAGCGGGCGACGGGGACCGGGGTCGACCTGGACGCCGTACCGGACGGCGATCCGGCGACGTACGCGCTGATCCGGTCCGCCGAGACGCTGGGCTGCTTCCAGATCGAGTCGCCGGGCCAGCGGGACCTGGTCGGCCGGCTCCAGCCCTCGGCCTTCCACGACCTGGTGGTGGACATCTCCCTCTTCCGCCCCGGCCCGGTCGCCGCCGACATGGTGCGCCCCTTCATCGAGGCGCGGCACGGGCGGGCGCCGGTGCGCTACCCGCACCCCGACCTCGCGGGGCCGCTGGAGAGCACCTACGGGGTCGTCGTCTTCCACGAGCAGGTCATCGACATCGTGGACATCATGACCGGCTGCGGACGCGGCGAGGCGGACCGGGTGCGGCGCGGGCTGTCCGACCCGCAGTCGCAGGGGCGGATCAAGGTGTGGTTCGCGCAGAGCGCCGCGGCGAACGGGTACGACGCGGAGACGATCGGGCGGACCTGGGAGATCGTCGAGGCGTTCGGGTCGTACGGCTTCTGCAAGGCGCACGCGGTGGCCTTCGCGGTGCCGACGTACCAGTCGGCGTGGCTGAAGGCCCACCACCCGGCCGCCTTCTACGCCGGGCTGCTCACCCACGACCCCGGCATGTACCCCAAGCGGCTGCTGCTCGCGGACGCGCGGCGGCGCGGGGTGCCGATCCTGCCGCTGGACGTGAACAAGTCCGGGGTCGCACACAGGGTCGAACTGGTGTCTGAATCCGGGGTGTGGGGGCTGCGGCTGGCCCTCTCCGACGTGCACGGCATCAGCGGGGCCGAGGCGGACCGGATCGCCGCCGGGCAGCCGTACGCCTCCCTGCTCGACTTCTGGGAACGGGCCCGGCCCAGCCGTCCGCTGGCCGGCCGCCTCGCCCAGGTCGGCGCGCTCGACGCGTTCGGCGCCAACCGCCGCGACCTGCAACTGCACCTGACCGAGCTGCACCGGGGCGCCCGCGGCGGACGCGGCGAGCAGCTCCCTCCCCCACTACTTGACGTGTGGGAGGTACCCCCATCCGGCGGGCGGCGGACCGCCTCCGCCGGGCTGCCCGACCTCACCTCGGCCGAGCGGCTCAGCGCCGAACTGGGCGTGCTGTCGATGGACGCCTCACGCAATCTGATGGACGACCACCGGGCCTTCCTCGACGAACTCGGCGTGGTCTCCGCGCGCCGGTTGCGTGAGGCCAGGCACGGGGAGACGGTGCTGGTCGCGGGCGCGAAGGCGGCCACGCAGACGCCTCCGGTCCGGTCCGGCCGGCGGGTCGTCTTCACCACCCTGGACGACAGCACCGGCCTGGTCGACCTCGCCTTCTTCGACGACTCCCACGACGCCTGCGCCCACACCGTCTTCCACTCCTGGCTGCTGCTGGTACGCGGGGTGGTGCAGCGCCGCGGCCCGCGCAGCCTCAGCGTGGTGGGCGCCGCGGCCTGGAACCTGGCGGAGCTGGTGGAGGTGCGGCGCCAGGAGGGCCTCGACGGGGTCGCGGCCCGCCTGGCCGGGGGCGCCACCAGGGGCGACGCCGCCGAGGACGGCCCCGCTCGGCGCCGCCTGGCCGGCTCGGACGGGCGGCCCGCGCCGGCCGGCTCCGCGGCGCCGGACGAGATGGAGCGCCGGCGGACCCTCCGCATGCCCACGGGGTACGAGATGCACCCCTGGGCCGATCTGCGCCCCGCGGGCGAAGGGCCCGCGGTGGGAAGGAAGTTGTGGCACCAGAGTCCGGGGAGTGCGGGATGACCATTCTCTGCGTACGTTTCCAGTTGCCGCCCATGGACGAGGCGGCCCTGCCGGGGCTGCTCGGCCTGCTGGAGGAGTTCACGCCGGTCGTCGAGGCGCTGCCGCCGGACGGGGCGCTGGCCGATCTGCGGGGCGCCGAACGGTACTTCGGGCGCGACGCCGTGGAACTGGCGTCGGTGATCCGGGTCCGCGCCCTCGCCCTGCACGGCGTCGACTGCGTGATCGGCGCCGGGCCGGGCCCGATGCTGGCCCGCATGGCGCTGCGGGAGGCCCGGCCCGGACTGACCCGCGCGGTGCCCCGGGACGACGTGGCCGGCTTCCTCGCCGGCAAGCCCGTCGCCGCGCTGCCCGGCGTCGGCGCCGCGACCGCCCGCACCCTGTGCGAGTACGGCCTCGACACCCTCGGCCGGGTCGCCGCCGCGCCCCTGTCCACCCTCCAGCGTCTGGTCGGCGCGCGGACCGGCCGCGAACTGCACGAGAAGGCCAACGGCGTCGACCGCGGCCGGGTGGTCCCCAACGGGATCTCCCTCCCCCACTCCCGGCTTCGCGCGAGCGGGGGGACCCCCATCCTGGCCACCGAACGCCCCTTCACCCGCGACGAACTGGACCCCGAGCGGCACCGCCGCGCCCTGCTCTCGGCCACCGAGGAACTCGGCACCCGGCTGCGCAACCTCGACAGGATCTGCCGCACCCTCACCCTCACCGTGCGCTACGCCGACCGGTCGGCGACCGTCCGCACCCGCACCCTGCGGGAGCCGACCGCGCACTCGGCCGCCCTGACGGACACGGCCTACGCGATGTACGAGGCGCTCGGCCTCCAGCGCGCCCGCGTCCGCGCCGTCGCCCTGCGCGCCGAGGGCCTCACCCCCGCCGAACAGGCCACCCACCAGCTCACCTTCGACCCCGTGGACGAAAAGGTCCGCCGCATCGAACAGGCCGCGGACCGCGCCCGCGCCCGATTCGGGCCCCGGGCGGTGATACCGGGGACGCTCGCGGCGTAGCGGGTGACCCGGGTCCGTCCGCCCTGAGCCGGCGGACAGACCCGGGTCACCGGTCAGCGGGCGCGGGAGGCGCGGCGGCGGACCGAGGCGAAGAGGGCGGCGGCGCCGAGGGCCAGGGCGGCGGCGCCGACGACGGCGATGTACGGGGTGCTGCCGTCCCCGCCGGTCTCGGCGAGGGACTCACCGGCGCCCGCCGCCTCCGGCCGGCCGGGCGCGGCAGATGCTTCGGGCGCGGGCGCCGGGTCGGTGGCCGGACCGGTCGTCGGGTCGGTCGTCGTGGTGGCGTCCTGGTCGCCGTGGCCGTGGTGCTCGATCGTCGACCTGTCGGCACCGGCCTCGATCTGTTCGTCGGAGGGGGCGGAGGCCGCGGGGGCGGCGTTCGCGGGGGCCTCGCCGGTCCCGTCGGCCCCCTCGGTGGCCGGGCCGGTGCCGGTCGCGCCCCCGGCGCCGGCTTCCGCGTCCGTGCCGTCGAAGGCGATGTCCGAGCAGGAGTAGAACGCCTCCGGGCTGTCCGAGCGCTGCCACACCGCGTACAGCAGGTGCGTGCCGGTGCGCTCGGGGAGGGTGCCGGAGAAGGTGTAGAAGCCGCCCGAGGCGACCGGGTCGGTGACCGTCGCCACCGGCGCGGACAGGTCCAGGTCGCTCCAGGCCAACGGCCGGGCCGGGTCGTAGCCGGGCTTGGTGAGGTACACCTCGAAGGTGCCCTTGTGCGGGGCGGTCACCCGGTAGCTGAACGTGTACGCGCCGCTGCTCACCCGGGTCGCCGGCCAGTCGGCGCGGGCCAGGTCCAGGCCCGTGAACTCCGGGTCGCCGGCGCTGCACAGCTTGCCGTCCGGGACCCGCTCCTGGTGCCGGCCGGCCGCGTCGCCGATGCGGACGCCGTTCCAGTCGTAGAGGGCCTGGGCGCCGCCCGCCGCGACCGCCGCCCGGCACGCCGCCGAGTCCGGGCTCTCCGGACCCTCGGCGTAGCACTGGGCGACCCGGCTGACCGGGTCGCCCATCGAACCGTGCGCGGACGCCGGCGCGGCGCCGAGCGCGCCCACGGCGAGCGGGACGGCGCCGAGGACGGCGACGGCGGCGGCCCTGCGGGGTGCGGGCATGGGGAACTCCTCGGGAGACGCTCGAACGGTCGCTTGCTGCGGGGGTCGGCGGGGGCCGGAACCCGTGGGGGTGATCAGCAAGCTAGACCGACGGGAGCGCGAAGTCGCCCGCCCGGGGCGGGCGACGGAGATCCTTATGGCCGCGTTAAGGCAGTGCTCAGGCTGCGCTCAGGTAACCGCGCGGGGCGGGCGGCTCACGCGTCCGGCCACCAGGTGCGGGCGATGTCCTTGCGGACCTCGGGCCGGCCGGAGGGGCGCTCGTCGCACTCTTCGCGGACCCGGCGGGAGTCCGTCGACTTCAGGGGCTTCTGCACGGTCACACGGCGCATGGCTGCCTCCTAGCGAGTCCACCGGGTTCCGTGTTCTCACGGAGGCAGACCCTTTTCGCGAGAGTTCCTCATCGTCGCGGCCCTGTCAGTGGCGGCGGTCACGATGCGGCTGTCATTGATGCCTCAGTGGTGCCTGTCACTCGTCATGGCGGTCTGTCGCCGGACGGTCACGTGGGGTGCTCGCGCGGCTCCTGGGCCAGCAGGGCCGGGAAACCGGCGGTGCGGGCGAGGTGTTCCAGGGTGTCCAGCGCGGCCACGGCGGCGGCGGCCGCCGCCGGATCGCGCTCCGCCAGACCGCTCGCGGCGAACTCGTCCTCGTCCAGCCGTCGTACGTCCGTCCCGTCGGCCGACCGCCACAGGTCCAGGTCGAGATCCTCCACGAGCAGCTCGCCGCCCGACAGCACCGCCGGGCGCGTGATGTCGCAGTACCAGCCCTTCAGGACCCCCGTACCCGACCGGACCTCCTTGATCGCGTACCAGCGGTCGCGCCAGTAGTACTCGGTGAAGACGTCACCGGCCTCGAAGCGGACGAAACCGAAGTCGCGGACGGCGGTGCCCGCCCAGGCGGCGCGGACGGTGATCCGGGTGCCGTCGTCGCCGAGCAGCCCGCCCGGATAACGGATCTTCGTGCGGCCCGCCTTGAGCAGGACCACGTCCACCGCGGTCCCCGGCTCAGCCGAGTTCACGGACATACCGCACCTCCGTCGCGCAGACTTCGTACCCGAACCACGTGTTGACCGCGAGCATCGGGCCGTTGCAGGTGTCGTTGCCCGTGATCGCCTCCCGGTAACCCGCCGCGCGGGCACGATGCAGGGAGTCGTTCTTGACCAGCTTCGCCAGACCCCGGCCCCGGAAGGCGCGGGCGGTGCCCGTCATGGCCGTGGAATAACGGGTGCCGCCGTCCGTGTGAGCGGCGGTGAAGGCGGCCGGCCGGCCGTCCACGACCGCCACCGTGGTCAGCTCCCGGTTCAGCAGCGGATGCCGCCAGGTCTCCTCGACCCACGCCGCGTAGTCCGTGAACTCCGTGTCCACATCGCCCGGTTCGTCCGCCACCGTCTCCGCGTCCAGCGCGAACAGCGGACGCGGGTCGTCCGCGAAGTCGGCGGCGGTGCGCAGTTCGACGCCCGGGGGAGGGGAGGCGAGCGGCGGGAGCGCGCCCCGCGTCAGGTCCCGGCGCAGGAAGTGCGCGCGGCGTCCCTCCCGGTACCCGCGCCGCCCGGCGAAGGCCCGGTTGCCCGGCTCGTCCAGCACCCACGCGTAGAGCCTGGTCGCGCCCTCGCCGGCCAGGTACTCCTCCGCCGTCCGGACCAGCAGCGCGCCGGCGCCCCGGCGGAGCCGGTCCGGCCGTACGTAGACGTTGAGGTACGCCTGTCCCGGCTCCGGGCTGTCCCGGACCAGCCCGACCTGGGCGGTGCCGATCACCTCGCCGTCCTCCTCCGCGACCAGGGCGCGGGCCCGGGTGCCGGGGTGGGTGCGGGCGAGGTGGTGCAGCACGGCGTCCGGCGTCCACAGGACGAACGGCAGCGCCAGATGGCGGACATGGGCGAAGTTCTCGACGTCGGCCCGGACGCCGGCTCGCAGATCGCGCACGAGGACGGTCATGTGCGGGCACGCTACGGGCCGGGCGCGGAGGTCTGCCTCCCATTTTCCGGTGGGTACGGCACCGTCGTTCCCCGGCGGGTACGGGAGAATCGGCTCGTGACCCTGAAGATCCGTATCCATGACGGCGCACCGCCCTACGAGCAGGTGCGCGCCCAGATCTCCGAGCAGGCGCGGTCGGGAGCGCTGCCGGTCGGGTACCGGCTGCCGACCGTGCGGGGCCTGGCCGAGTCGCTGGGGCTCGCCGCGAACACGGTCGCCAAGGCGTACCGGGCGCTGGAGGCGGACGGGGTGATCGAGACGCGGGGGCGCAACGGCACGTTCGTCGCCGCCGCGGGGCCGGCGGCGCGGCGGGAGGTGGCGTCCGACGCGGAGGGGTTCGCGGTGCGGGCCCGGCGGCTGGGGGTGTCGCAGGAGGAGGCGCTGGCCGCCGTGCGGGACGCGCTGCGCGCGGCTTACGGGGGGTGAGGCCCGGTTTCGGGTGCGGGTTCGGCGGGGCCGGGCGCGCGGTTCCCCGCGCCTCTTCTCGGGGTGACCGCGCGGGCTTCTTTCAGGGGCCGGGCGTGCGGGTGACCGTCAGGGACGCGGTGCGGGCCAGGCCGGCGAAGGTGATCGCGTCGTGGACGGCTGCCGCGTTCGGGTCGTTGTTGAAGTACGCGTAGACGTCCTGGTCGTCCGGCCAGGCCGCGCCGATGCGGGTGACCCAGGTCGACAGGGAGCGGCGGCCGTACCGGGGCCGGTCGCGGGCGCGGCCCTGGTGGAAGCGGACGTAACCCCAGTCGGCGGTGCGCCACAGCGGGGTGACCGGGCGGGCGCGGACGTCGGCCCAGCACAGGGCCGCGCCCCGGGCGGTGAGGACGTCGGCCACCTCCGGCGTCCACCAGGAGTCGTGCCGGGGCTCCACCGCGACCCGGACGTGCGCCGGGAAGCAGGCGAGGCAGGCGTCCAGCAGGCCCGCGTCGGCGCGCAGGGTCGGCGGGAGCTGGAGGAGTACCGGCCCGAGCCGGTCGCCGAGCCCGGCCGCGTGGGTCAGCAGGCGCCGCACCGGCTCCTCGGGGTCCCGCAGCCGCTTGACGTGGGTCAGGAACCGGCTCGCCTTGACCGCGACCACGAAGTCCCCCGGCACCCGCTCCCGCCACGCCGCGAACGTCTCCGGCGCCGGCAGCCGGTAGAACGCGTTGTTCACCTCGACGGTCGCGAAGCCCGCCGCGTACTCCTCCAGCCAGCGCCGCACCGGCAGCCCGGCCGGGTACAGCACGCCCCGCCAGTCCCGGTACTGCCAGCCCGACGTGCCGACGAACAGGGTCATACCCCCATCAAAACAGCTACAGGTACAGCCCGGCCTGCGCACCGGTCCGCATCTGGGGCAGCGCGGTCGGCGAGGTGCCCCGGCGCAGCGCGTACAGCTCCGCCAGCGTGGCGCCCTCGCGGCCGAGGCCCTCCTCGGTGCCGAGCCAGTGCGCCGCCTCCGCGCGGGTGAGCGGGCCGACCTCGATCCGGGCCAGACAGCGGCCGGGACGGACGACGGCGGGGTGCAGGCGCTCCAGGTCCTCGTTGGTGGTGACGCCGACCAGGACGTTGCGGCCCTGGCCGAGCAGGCCGTCGGTGAGGTTCAGCAGCCGGGACAGGGCCTGCCCGGCGGTGTGCTTGGCCTCGCCGCGGATCAGCTCGTCGCAGTCCTCCAGGAGCAGCAGCCGCCAGCGGCCGGTGCCGGTGGAGTCGTCGTCCTCGCCGATGGCGATGTCCATCAGATAGCCCACGTCGGCGAAGAGGCGCTCGGGGTCGAGGACGCAGTCCACCTGGCACCAGTCCCGCCAGGACCGGGCCAGGGTGCGCAGCGCGGAGGTCTTGCCGGTGCCGGGCGGGCCGTGCAGCAGGAGCAGCCGGCCCGCGATGTTCTCCGGGCCGGTCTTCATCAGGCGGTCCAGCGCGTCCGCCACCGGCGCGGTGTAGTTGGGCCGCACCTCCTCCCACGTACCGGCGGAGATCTGCCGGGTGGTGCGGCGCGGGCCGCAGCGCGGGGAGAGGTGCCAGAAGCCCATCGGCACGTTCTCCGGCCGGGGCTCGGGCTCGTCCGCCGCGCCGTCGGTGGCCTCGGCGAGGACCTTCTCGGCCAGCTCCGGGCCGGTCGCGGTCACGGTGACGTCGGCGCGCCGGTTCCAGCGGGAGACCAGCACGGTCCAGCCGTCGCCCTCCGCGAGGACGGAGCTGCGGCCGTCGTCCTGGGCGGCCCGCAGGACCCGCGCGCCGGGCGGCAGGAGCGTCGCGCCGGAACGCACCCGGTCGATGCCGGCCGCCTGCGAGTACGGCTGCTCGCCCGTCGCGAACCGGCCGAGGAACAGCGCGTCGACGACATCGGTGGGGGAGTCGCTGTCGTCGAGGTGAAGCCGGATCGGCAGTGTGTCGTGCGGGTTCGCTGACATACCGCCATGATCCGGCAGGGGGGCGGCGCGTGCACCCGGTTTCCCCGGGCCCCCGCCGCCCCCGCGCTCAGGCGTCCGCGCCGCCGAGCCGCCCGCGCAGCCGCCGGGCCCGGCGGAGCACCGCGTACCCCTTGGTCAGGGCCCGGTCCCGGGCGAAGGCGCGGGCGATCCCGCGGCCCTCCAGCAACCGGGCGAACTCCCGCGCCCCGGTGGTGCGGCGCACCGTCAGGCGGCGCAGAGCGTACGGGCCCTGGGAGCGGCGGGCCGGCCCGTTGCCCACGGCGAGGGCCTGCGCGTACCCCGCCTCGCGGACCGCGGCCCGCACCCGGCGGTCGGAATAGCCGTACGGGTACGCGAACGACACGGGGACGGTGCCCAGTTGGCCGGTGAGGATCTCCGTGCAGCGGATCAGCTCGTGCCGCAGGGCGCCGGCGCCGAGCTGGTCGAGCTGCGGGTGGGTGTGGCTGTGCCCGCCGATCTCCAGGCCGGCGTCGGCGAGCGCGCGGACCTGGTCCCAGTCGAGCATGGTGTCCAGGGCGCCGCCGGTGTCGTACGGGCCCCGGAGCCAGCCGGTGGAGACGAACAGGGTGGCCGGGAAGCCGTGTTTCGCGAGCACCGGCAGGGCGTGGCGGTGCACGCCCTCGTAGCCGTCGTCGAAGGTGATCAGCACCGGGCGGCGCGGCAGCGGGCGGCCGGAGCGCCAGGCCCCGGCCAGGTCCGCCGTCGTCACCGGGGTCAGCCCCCGCTCGGCCACCGCCGCCATCTGCTCCGCGAACGCCCGGGGGGTCACCGACAGCGCCCGGGTGGCGTCGTCCGGCTCGTCGGCGACGGCGTGATACATCAGCACCGGCACGGGGGCGTCAGCCATCGCCGCCTCCTCGCCCCGGAACGCCCGCCTGCCCGGCACCCGGCCCGGGGCCGCCCCCGCCGACCGGACCCGGCGCGAACGCCGCCGCCCCCCGGCGGGCGCGGACCGTGCCCAGCAGATAGGCGCTCGCCGCCGTGAGCACGCCGGTGACGATGGCGCCCGCGCGGGCGGCGCCGCCGGGGCGGGCGAGCAGGGCGTCCCGCAGGCCGCGGGCCACCCCGGCGGGCAGCACCCGGGTGACGTACCGGCGTTCGGATTCGAGCCCCTTCGCCGCGCCGACGCTCCGCGCGACCAGGGCCTTGGACAGGCCCTCGGCGTAGGTGCGGGCGCGGAAGTAGGCGAAGCGCTCGCGGGGCGCGGGCACCCGGTGGTGGACGACCGCGCGGTCGTCGATGAGCAGCACCGCGCCGGGGCGGGCCCGGGTGAGGCGGATGCAGAGTTCCGTCTCCTCGCCGCCCAGCGGGCGCCGGTCGCCGTCGCGTCCGATGCCGGTGGCGAAACCGCCCGCCGCGTCGAACGCCGCGCGCCGGAAGGAGGCGTTGCCGCCGAGCACGTTGCGCACCCGCGCCCGGCCCGGCGGCAGGCCGCGGTACGTGCAGCCCACCACCCAGTCGAACTCCTCCGGGAACCAGGCGGGCCGCCGCCCCGACGCCCAGACGGGTTCGGTGCGCCCGCCGACGGCCATGACCGCCGGGTCGGCGTACGCCGAGGCGAAGTACGCCAGCCACTCCCGCTCGGCCACCGCGTCGTCGTCGAGGAAGGCGACCACCTCCCCCCGGGAGGCGGCGATCCCCGTGTTGCGGCCCGCGGACAGCCCGCGCGGGCCCGCGTTGGCGAGCACCCGCACGTCCGGGACCTCCTTGTACTCCCTGGCCAGCCGGTCCAGGAGCGCCTCGTGGTGGTCGACGACCAGCAGCGTCTCCAGGGCCGGCCGGGACTGCGCCCGCACCGAGGAGACCGCGGCGAGGATGTCCGCCCAGCGGTCCTCGGTGTAGGCGCAGATCACCACGGAGATGCCGGGCGAACCGCTCAAGGCGTCCTCCCGCGCACCGCGTCGGGCGCCGGCGCGGGTGTACGGCCGCGCAGCGCCCGCCGGTTGGACCGCTCCCGGAGGATCACCCTGAGCACCCGCAGCCCGTCCCGCACCGCCCGCAGATTGCTCACGCCGTGGATGCGCAGATATTCGTGGCTGGGTATCTCCTGGACCCTGAGTCCCGCCTTGACGACCCGGATGTTCATCAGGGTCTCGACCTCGAAGCCGGTGCAGTCCAGGTCGATCTTGTCCAGGCAGTGCCGCCAGAAGGCGTTGTAGCCGTAGCACAGGTCGGTGTAGCGGGCGCCGAACTTCTGGTTGACGGCCGCGCACAGGACGCGGTTGCCGAGCCTGCGGACGAACGTCATGTCGTCGGTGCCGCCGCCGTTGGCGAACCGCGAGCCCTTGGCGAAGTCCGCGCCGGAGACCAGCGCGGAGACGTAGGAGAGGATCTCCTGGCCGTCGGCGGAGCCGTCCGCGTCGACCATCACGATGATGTCGCCGGTGCACGCCTGGAACCCGGTGATCAGCGCGTCCCCCTTGCCCTTGCCGCGCTGCTCGATCACCTTGACGTCCGGCCACAGCTCCCGCGCGACCTCGACGGTGCCGTCGGTGGAGTTGCCGTCCACGAGCACCACCTCGTGCACCCAGTCGGGCAGCGTCTTGAAGACGTACGGCAGGTTCTCCGCCTCGTTCATCGCGGGAATCACCACGCTCACCGGCGGCGCGATGGCCAAATGGGTGGAGACGGGCCGGTATTTGCCGACGGCCGGCGGATGCCCGCCCCTCGTCGCCGGCTGCGGGAATGAACTCATGGGTCTGGTCCCTCTCGTCCGGCGGACCGCCGCCCCGGAGCGGTCCGGCACTGTATCCCGGTTCGAAAGGGGGGTGGTTCTCCTCCGCGTCACGGACGACTCACGCTCCGTGTCCGTCGGAGGAGTCGGCAAAACCGGCCGGTGCCGCGGCAGAACGGCAGCCGGCCTTGCGGCACGACCGGCCCGGCCACCTCGACGGTCACCGGGCACGGCACCCCCCTACCGCGCCCTCACCCGGTCCGCCGCGGTCCCTGAGCCCTCCCCTGGAGCCGCGTACCGACGTACCTGTGCGGGTGAGTTGTCTGACGGTATTGACGATTGAACCCGTATGGCAAGGCTCGGATCGAGCCCTCACGTTTTTGTTGTTTTGCTGTCATCCGTTCAGATGCCGGGCCTCAATCTGGCGTAGTCGGCAAGGGCCGTCAAGACCGCCTATTCGGCATGAGGACTTCCTGTCAACACGCGTAGCTGGTACGACGGTCCTGGCAGAGAACCTGCTAAAGGGAGGTTCCATGAGACGTTTCCGGCTCGCCGGTTTTCTGAGTTCCCTCTTCCTCGCCGTCGGTGTCACCCTCACCGGCGCCGCCTCCGCTCATACGTCCGAACAGCTCGCCCCCGGTGGCTATGTGGCCCTCGGCGACTCCTACGCCTCCGGGGTGGGAGCGGGCTCCTACATCGCCGCCAGCGGTGACTGCAAGCGCAGCACCAAGGCGTACCCCCAGTTGTGGGCCGCCGCCCACGCCCCCTCGTCCTTCGACTTCACGGCCTGCGCCGGCGCTCGTACGAGTGACGTCACCGCCGGCCAGCTCGCCCCGCTCTCCGCCGCCACCGACCTGGTCTCGATCACCATCGGCGGCAACGACGCCGGTTTCGGCGACGCCATGACGACGTGTGTCCTGCAGTCCGACAGCGCCTGCCTGGACCGGATCGCCACCGCCCGCGCCTACGTCGAATCCACGCTGCCCGGCCGCCTGGACAGTGTCTACACGGCCGTCCGCAGCAAGGCCCCCAACGCCCATGTCGTCGTCCTCGGTTACCCCCGCTTCTACAAGCTGGGCACCACCTGCATCGGTCTGTCGGAGACCAAGCGCAAGGCCATAAACGATGGCTCCGACCTGCTGAACACCACGATCGCGAAGCGCGCCGCCGACCACGGCTTCACCTTCGGTGACGTCCGTACGACCTTCACCGGCCACGAGATCTGCTCCGGCAGCTCCTGGCTGCACAGCGTGAACTGGCTGAACATCGGCGAGTCCTACCACCCCACGGCGGCCGGCCAGTCCGGCGGCTACCTCCCCGCCCTGAACAGCGCCGACAACGCCTGACCCGTCAGCCCCCTCCCGGGGAGCCGGAAGCGGAAGGAGAGGAGGCCCCGCCCGTCGGGGTCTCCGTCCCGGTCCCCGTCTCACAGGTCACCGAGAACGCCACCCGGTTCGACGTGACGTCCACCGGGCCCCGCACCTCCACCCCGATCCGTCCGGTCACCGTGCCGCCCTCCTCGTACGCCGTCACGGTCAGCGTGTCCTCGGCGGACCTCCCGCCGCCCTCGGGCAGCGACAGTGTCCGCCAGGTGTGCCCCGGCAGCGCCCCGTCGCCGGTCACCCAGCGGTACTCGACCTCCGCCGGCAGCCTCCCCACCGTGAACGTCGCCGTGAACCCGGGCGCGTCCGCGTGCGGCGGCGGACAGGACCCCGAGTACTCCGGGTGCGAGCCGGCCACGCGCACCCGCACCGACTGCGGCGTCGGCGAACCGCTCGGACCGCCCTCCTCGTCCTCGCCGCCGGAAGCGGCCGTGCTGGGCTCCGGGCTCGGTTCCGCCCCGCTCTCCGAGGGGCCCGGCGCGGCGGAACTCGCGCCCCCGCCCCGCCCGTCGTACTCCCCGCCCCCGTCCTCCCGGTCCAGCAGTACGTACGTCAGTGCGGCCAGCGCCAGCACCAGGGCGGCCAGGCCGGCGACCAGCGCGACGGCCGCCCGGCGGTCCCGGCGCGGGGAACCGGCCGCCGCCGTACCGTCCGGCGCGGCCGTCGTCGCCGGGGGCGGCCCCGGGAAGGGAGGGGCCGGCGGGCCGGGCACGGGACGCGCCACGGCCGTCGGCGCGAGCGGGGGGACCGGCACCGTGTCCGCCCGCGGGGTGCCGCCCGCCCCGACGATCCGCAGTTCCCGCTCGGCCCGCTCGGCGGGCGGCCGCGCCGCCGGGTCCTTGCGCAGCAGCTCCTCGATGACGGGGGCGAGGGCACCGGCCCGCCGGGGCGGCGGCAACTCCTCGTCCACGATCGCCCGCAGCGTGCTCAGCGGCGTGTCCTGACGGAACGGGGAGACCCCCTCGACCGCCGCGTACAGCAGCACGCCCAGCGACCACAGGTCGGACTCGGGCCCCGGCGTGCGCCCCAGCGCCCGCTCCGGCGCGAGGAACTCCGGGGAGCCGATGACCTCACCGGTCAGGGTCAGCGCCGAGCTGCCCTCGACCATGGCGATCCCGAAGTCGGTGAGCACCACCCGGCCGTCGTCGGCCAGCAGCACATTGCCCGGCTTCACGTCCCGGTGCAGCACCCCCGCCCCGTGCGCCGCCCGCAGCGCGGCCAGTACCTCCGCGCCGATGTGCGCGGCCCGCGCGGGCGGCAGCGGGCCGTCCGCCTCCAGGTGTCCGGCCAGGGACAGGCCCCGGACCAGCTCCATGACGATCCAGGGGCGGCCGCCGTCGGTGGCCACGTCGTACACGGTGACCACGCCGGGGTGGGAGATCCGGGCCGCCGCCCACGCCTCGCGCTCCAGCCGGGCGTACATGCGCCGCACGTCGGTGTCCGGCAGCCCGGCGGGCGCCCGGACCTCCTTGACGGCGACCTCGCGGTGCAGCACCTCGTCGCGGGCGCGCCACACCGTGCCCATGCCGCCCTCGCCCAGCGGGGACAGCAGGCGGTAGCGGCCGGCGATCACACGCTCCCCACCGGGTTCTCCGAACACCGGCGCCCCCTATGACGTCTCGGGTGATTCTGCCGGATCTCTTCCCAAAAGTAGCCCAACCGAGTGCGGATGCCGCCCTCCTGGGCACCGGTCCGGGACGGCGACACGCCCCGGGCCGCCACCGGCCGGGAGCCGGCCGCGTCATCACGGGCCGTGACGGTGCCACCCGTCCGTGGCCCGGACCGGCCCCCGACGAGGCATGTTGTCCAACTCGCCCTGAAAGCTGACGGATTCGGAGAGTGATCGTCAACACCCTTGCGGGGTAGGTAAATCCTGTGACCGCGATACACGAGTGCCCCGAGGGGGCGATAGGGTTACCCTTCCCGGGCCGGGTGGACTCGTACGGGTGGGGAGTGACATGGAACAGATAACAGTGCGCAGCAGGGCGAGGGTCCCTGCGATCACCTGCGGGAGCAGCGCGACCAGCTCGCGTCTGGACCGCCATCTCGCGGTGCTGGGCGGCCCCGCCGTCCCGCAGCGCGAGACGGTCGAGGCGACCTCGCTGATCGTCGAGCTGACCACGCGTGAGCCCGCGCACGAGAGCAGCGGCCGACGTGCCCGGGTACGCCGGGTCTCGCTCTTCGCACCACTGCGCCGACTGCGCCGCTCCCTCTTCGGCGGTAACTGAAAGACCCGCACCCCGGCGGCCACACCGTCCCGGCACGCGCCGCGCCCGCGTCGACCGTCATCCCCACGGCACGCGGCGGCGCCCCGGTGTGCTCCCGGGTGCGGGCCCTCACCCGGCCCGGTACCCCGCCCGGCTCACCCCGCGAGGGAACCGCGCCGCCCGGCCGGCCCGGCGACCCTCGTCCCGCACGAGCAGTCCCGTACGAGCAGTCCCGCGCGGACCCCGGCCCGCATCGCCGCGCACCGGAACACCGACCGGCCCGGCTCCAGCCCGCCCGGCACTAGATCAAGGCCAGTTGCCCCTCGGGTCCCTCTTCGCGGTCGTCCAGGACGGAGGCGGGGCGGCGGGCCGCGGCGGGGATCGGGAGGACGCCCGCCTCGTGGAGTTCGGGCGTGGTGATCGGGGCGGTGAGGGTCAAGTCGCCGGCCGTCGAGCGGACCTCGGCGAGCAGGGCCAGGACCGTGATCAGTTCCAGCAGCTCGGAGGTCCAGCTCTGCGGCCAGTGCGCGGGGCGGATCGCGGCGAGGGTGCCCGGCTCGGCCTCGGCGGTGCGGGCCGCGAACCAGCGCTCCAGCACCCGCTGCCCGCCCGCCTCGGCGTCCCAGGCGGCCGGCGGCACCGGTGAGACGCGGCCCTCGTCGAGGTACAGGGCCTCCTCCTCGCGGTCGTAGCGCAGGGTCAGCGGGCGGGGCGGCAGCGGGGCGCGGACGTACGGGCGCCGGCCGCCCGGCAGCTTGGGGCGCTCGCCGTCGCGGCGCATCAGCCACAGCGCCCGGTGGCCGAGCGCGACCCCGCGCGCCCACAGCCCGGGGTCCGCGGTGAGCGGCACGACCGGGCCGGGGCGGACCGCGGTCACCGTCCAGGCCAGTACGTCCAGCGGGTCGGGGCGGGTGCCGAGACGGGCGGCCAGGTGGTCCAGCAGACCCGGCGCCAGGTTGGGTTCCGCGCCGCCGGGGCGCCGGTGGAACGGGCGGACCCGGCCCGGCCCGAACAGCGGGAGCAGCGAGGTGGCCAGGAGCGGGGCGGGCGCGTCGGGAGTCTCGACGACGAAGACCTGCCGCGCGTCCGCCACCCGCCACAGCTCCGGACGGGCCGCGTCGATCAGCCGGTGGTCCGGGATCAGCCACTGCTCGTCGAAGGGCGCCCGCAGCACCCGTACCGGCTCCGGGCACGGACCCGAGGCGCGGGCCAGCCTCCCGGTGCCGCCCGCGCCGCCCGGCAGCCGCCCGACCGCCGTGTGCAGGGACCGGGCGCGGGTCGGTTCCAGCAGCGCTTCCCGGTCCGGGCCCTCGGCCTTCATCAGCGCGTCCCAACGCGCCTTCAGGGACGCCGCGTCGGGAGCCGCCGGCCAGCCCCGGCCGAGCCGGGGCGGTGCGACGGACCACGGCATGAGGTCCGCCAGCGGCGGAGCGTCGTCGTGCGTCACGCCCGGCATCGTACGACGGGCGGCCCCGGCGGTCAGGTGGCGTCCAGCGTGACGGTGAAGGAGAAACGGTCCCCCCGGTAGTGGATGACCGCCACGTCCAGCACCCGCCCCGCCGAGTCGTAGGTGATGCCCGTGTAGTGCAGGATCGGGCTGAGCAGCGGCACGTCCAGCAGCCGGGCCGTCTCCGGGTCCGCGAGCCGGGCCTCGACGGTGTCCGTGATGCGGCTGATGTCCGCGCCCACCACGTCCCGCAGCACCTTCGTCATCGGCCAGCGGGCCAGGTCGTCCGGGTCGATCCGGGCCGCCAGTTCCGGACGGACGTGGTTGTGCGCGTGGTTGGTGGGCTCACCCGTCTTCTCGTCGCTGCGCAGCCGGTGGTACGTCGCCACCTCCGCCAGATCCGGGAAGTACTCGGCGAGGCCGGGCGGCACGGGGACGGTGCCCCGGTCCAGCAGCTCGGTCTTCATGCCGGACTGCTGGGCCACGATCGCGTCCACCGAGCCCAGCAGCTTCACCGGGGCGGCCCGCAGCGCGTGCGGCTCGATGAAGGTGCCGCGCCGCCGGTGCCGGGTGATCAGCCCCTCGTCCTCCAGCTCCTTCAGCGCCTGCCGCATGGTCAGCACGCTCACCCCGTAGTGCCCGGCCAACTGCTCCTCGGTGGGCAGCCGCAGCGGGTCCTGGGGCGAGCGGCCCAGTATCGAGGCGCGCAGCGACTGCGAGACCTGATACCAGAGCGGCAGCTTGCGGTTCAGGACGACGGAGTCCGGGGCGAAGGAGGTCACGGGCCCATCCGTACCGGTAGGCGATCGCTCAGTGCAAGGGGCGGAAGTGCCGCTGGAGGCCCCGCCACACGTCGTCGTACCCCTGTTGCAGGTGCGGCGCCCCGGCGGCCTGGGGCGTCAGGAGCACCGGCCAGCGGGTCTCGAACATGAATGCCAGCCCGTCATCGACCTTCTGCGGGCGCAGGCCGGCCGCGCTCGCCCGGTCGAAGGTCTCCCGGTCCGGGCCGTGCGCCGACATCATGGTGTGCAGCGAACCGCCGCCCGGCACGAACCCTTCCGCCTTCGCGTCGTACGCCCCTTCGATCAGGCCCATGTACTCGCTCATCACGTTCCGGTGGAAGTACGGCGGCCGGAAGGTGTCCTCGCCCACCAGCCAGCGCGGCGCGAACACCACGAAGTCCACGTTCGCGAGCCCCGGGGTGTCGGACGGCGAGGTCAGCACCGTGAAGATCGACGGGTCGGGGTGGTCGTACGAGATGCTCCCCAGCACGTTGAAGCGGCGCAGGTCGTAGACGTACGGGACGTGGTTGCCGTGCCAGGCGACGACGTCGAGGGGGGAGTGGTCGTAGGTGGCCGTCCACAGGTTGCCGCAGTACTTGTTCACCACCTCCACCGGGCCCTCGACGTCCTCGTACGCCGCGACCGGGGCACGGAAGTCCCGGGGGTTGGCGAGTCCGTTGGCGCCGATCGGGCCGAGGTCGGGGAGGCGGAACGGGGCGCCGTAGTTCTCGCAGACGTACCCCCGGGCCGTGCCGTCCAGCAGCTCGACGCGGAACCGCACCCCGCGCGGGACCAGCGCGATGTGGCCCGGCTCGGCGTGCAGCAGCCCGAACTCGGTGCGCAGCAGCAGGCCGCCGCGCTCGGGGACGATCAGCAGCTCGCCGTCGGAGTCGCCGAAGACGCGGCGCATGCCGGCGGTGGCGTGGTACAGGTGCACGGCCATGCCGGTGCGCTGGGCCGCGTCGCCGTTGCCGCCCAGGGTCCACAGCCCGGCCAGGAAGTCGGTGCCCCCGGGCGGCTCGGGCAGCGGGTTCCAGCGCAGCCGGTTGGGGTCGGGGACCGTCTCGGTGAACGGGGCGGTCCGCACGCCGCCGTTGCCGGTGCGGGTGAACGCCGGGTGGGCGGCCGACGGGCGGACGCGGTAGAGCCACGAGCGGCGGTTCTGGGCCCTCGGCTCGGTGAAGGCGGTGCCGCTCAGTTGCTCCGCGTACAGGCCGAGCGGCGCGCGCTGCGGCGAGTTGCGGCCCTCGGGCAGCGCGCCCGGCACCGCCTGCGAACTGTGCTCGTTGCCGAATCCCGACAGGTAGGACAGCCCTTCGGCGGTCTTCCGCGCGTCCCCGCTCATGCTCGCTCCCTCGCGCGCTCGATTCCTCTGCATCACCGTAGGATTGCGGTTTCCGGTGCGCAAGGGGTACGCACCTCCGACCCCAGGTGGATTCCGCGGTCGGACCCGTGTTCTAGGCTCCGCTCATGACGTGGACGCGGAGACCCTTCGCCGCGCTCGCGGTCTGTGTCCTGTTGCTGACCGGAACCGCGGGCTGCGGCTCCAGTGACGCCGACGAGCCGGAGCGGACGGCCTCGGCCGCGCCCGCGGGCCGGCTCCTGGACGCCACCGACGAGGACGGCCGGACGCTGCGCGAGGTCGACGGCGAGGACGCCCCCGAGGTCGGCATCGAGGTGCAGCCGGAGGACGGCGCGGGCTGGGACGTCCGCCTCACCGTCCGCGGCTTCCGCTTCTCGCCCGCCGGCACCGCGCGGCAGGCGGTGGCCGGCCGGGGGCTGGCGTACCTCTTCGTCGACGGCGACCTGGTCGCCGAGCTGCGCGGACCCGACCACCGCATCCCCGACAAGCTGGTGCCGCGCGGCACCCACCACGTCACCGCCCGGCTCGGCGCCGACGACGGCACCGTCTGGGCCGTCGACGGCGAGCCGGTGCAGAGCACGGCGGACATCACCGCCTCCGGACCGGTGACCGTGGGCCCCGCCGCGGGGGACGCCGCGCCGGCCTCCGGCGGGAGGGCGTCATGAGCGGCGTGCCCCCCGCGTCCTCGCTGCGCCGCGCCCCCGTCCAGCGGCGCAGCGCCGAACGGCTGACCAAGATCCTCGACGCCTGCGCCCACCTCCTCGACGAGGTCGGCTACGACGGGCTGAGCACCCGGGCGGTCGCCCAGCGCGCCGGGGTGCCCATCGGCTCGGTGTACCGCTTCTTCGGCAACAAGCGGCAGATGGCCGACGCGCTGGCCCAGCGCAACCTGGAGCGGTACGCGCAGCGCGTGACCGAGAGGCTCGCGGAGACCGGCGGCGACGGTGGCTGGCGCGCGGCGCTGGACGCGGTGCTCGACGAGTACCTCGCCATGAAGCGGACCGCGCCCGGCTTCTCCCTCGTCGACTTCGGCAACCAGATCCCGGTCGGCGACCGCCCCGCCGCCCCCAACCACCGTGTCGCCGACCGCCTCACCGACCTGCTCGCCGGCCACCTCGACCGCCGCCCCGACGACGATCTGCGCCGGGTGTTCCTGGTCGCCGTGGAGACCGCCGACACCCTGGTCCAGCTCGCCTTCCGGATCACCCCGGAGGGCGACCCGAAGATCATCGACGAGGCCCGGGGGCTGCTGCGGGCGTATCTGGGGCGGGTACTGGACTGAGGCCCCGCGCCCGTCGCGCCCGGTGGCGGCGGTGCGTCCCGCACGTCCGGGGCTGAGGGGGTTCGTACGCGCCTGGTGGCGGCGGTGCGTCCCGCACGTCCGGGGCTGAGGGGCTCGTGCGCGCCCGGCGCCGACGGTGCGTCCCATGCCCGGGGTGGAGGGGCCCCGTGCGCGCCCCGTGGCCACGGAGTGTCCCGCATCTCCCTCCCCGGCATGCCAACCGGTCGGTATGCTCGCTGCCACGCTCCACGTCCGTGTGCCGCCGCCCCGCTCACCGGGAGGACCCGTGTCCCGCACCGCCCTGCGTATCTGCCCCCTGTGCGAGGCCACCTGTGGCCTGACCCTGACCGTCGACGGCAGCCGGGTGACCGCCGCCCGCGGCGACGCCGACGACGTGTTCAGCCGGGGGTTCGTCTGCCCCAAGGGCGCCTCCTTCGGCGCCCTCGACGCCGACCCGGACCGGCTGCGCACCCCCCTGGTACGCCGCGACGGCGAACTCCGCCCGGCCAGTTGGGAAGAGGCGTTCGACGCGGTCGCCGCGGGCGTCCGGCCGGTCGCCGAGCGGTACGGCCCCCATGCCGTCGGCGTCGTCCTCGGCAACCCCAACGTGCACACCGTGGCCGGAGCCCTCTACCCGTCCCTCCTGATCGGCGGCCTCGGCACCCACAGCGTCTTCACCGCCTCCACCCTCGACCAGATGCCCAAGCACGTCTCCAGCGGACTCCTCTTCGGCGACGCCAATGCCATCCCCGTACCGGACCTGGACCGCACCGACCACCTCCTGCTGCTCGGCGCCAACCCCCTGGAGTCCAACGGCAGCCTGTGCACCGCCCCCGACTTCCCCGGCAAGCTCAAGGCGCTGCGCGCCCGCGGCGGCACCCTCACCGTCGTCGACCCGCGCCGCACCCGCACCGCCCGGCTCGCCGACCGGCACGTGCCGATCCGCCCCGGCACCGACGCGCTGCTGCTGGCGGCGATCGCCCAGGTCCTCTTCCAGGAGGAGCTGACCGACCTCGGCGCGCTCGCCCCGCACCTGCACGGCGTCGCCGAACTCCGCGCCGCGCTCCAGGACTTCACCCCGGAGGCCGTCGCCGGCGCCTGCGACGTGACGCCCGACGAGACCCGCGCCCTCGCCCGTGAACTCGCCGCCGCCCCCACCGCCGCCGTCTACGGCCGCATCGGCACCTGCACCGTCCCGTACGGCACCCTGGCGAGCTGGCTGGTGGACGTCCTCAACATCCTCACCGGCAACCTCGACCGGCCCGGCGGCGCGCTCTTCCCGCAGGCCGCCACCGACCGGACCCCGCGCCCCGCCGGACCCGGGCACGGCTTCGCCCTGGGCCGCTGGCACTCCCGGGTGAGCCGGCACCCCGAGGCCAAGGGCGAACTGCCGCTCTCCGCGCTCGCCGAGGAGATCGACACCCCCACCCCCGACGGCGAACCGATCCGCGCGCTCGTCGCCGTCGCCGCCAACCCCGTGCTCTCCGCACCCGACGGCGACCGCCTCGACAAGGCGCTGGGCTCCCTGGACTTCATGGTGAGCGTCGACCCCTACCTCAACGAGACCGCACGCCACGCGCACGTCGTCCTGCCGCCGCCCCCGCCCGCCCAGAGCCCGCACCACGACTTCGCCCTCAACACCCTCGCCGTCCGCAACCAGGTCCGCTACACCCGCCCCGCCGTCCCCCTGGAACCGGGCCGGATGGCCGAGACCGAGATCCTCGCCCGCCTGGTCCTCGCCGCCACCGGCGGACACGGCACCGACCCCGGCGCCGTCGACGCCCTGGTCGTCGACCGGACCCTCGCCAAGGCCGTCACCGAACCGCACTCCCCGGTCCACGGCCGCGACCCCCGCGCCCTGGCCTCCCTGCTCACCGGCGCGGACGGCCCCGAACGACGGCTCGACCTGATGCTGCGCCTCGGCCCGTACGGCGACGGCTTCGGCGCCCGCCCCGACGGCCTGACCCTGGACAGACTCCTCGCCCACCCGCACGGCATCGACCTCGGCCCGCTCCGCCCCCGCCTCCCGCAACCGCTCAAGACCCGCACCGGCAAGGTGGAACTCCTGCCCGCCCCCCTCGCCGCCGACCTGCCCCGGCTGAAGCGGGCCCTGACCGACCGCCCCGCCGGACTGGTCCTGGTCGGCCGCCGCCATCTGCGCTCCAACAACAGTTGGCTGCACAACGTCCCCGCCCTCACCGGCGGCTCCAACCGCTGCACGCTGCACCTCCACCCCGAGGACGCCGCCCGCCTCGGCGTCCGCGACGGGGCGCCGGTACGGGTCAAGGGCGCCGGGGGAGCGGTGACCGTCCCCGCCGAGATCACCGACGGCGTCCGGCCCGGCGTGGTCAGCCTCCCGCACGGCTGGGGCCACGACCGCCCCGGCACCCGGCTGACCCACGCCGCGACCGCGCCCGGCGCCAACGTCAACCAGCTCCTCGACGGCGCGGCGCTGGACCCGCTGTCCGGCAACGCGGTCCTCAACGGCGTACCAGTGACGGTCAGCACCACCGCGTGACCAGGAGTTCTGCGCTTATTGCTCGCGTGTCAACATCTTGTTAACGCCGTCCGGGGGCACCTAACGTCGTCGCACCGCCGGTCCCAGGTGGGATGTTCAAAGGCGAACGTTAGGTACTCACTCATGCTGACCATCCTCGGCTTCGCCATGATCGCGACCTTCCTGGTCCTGATCATGCTGAAGAAGATGTCGCCGATCGCGGCGCTCGTGCTGATCCCCGCGCTGTTCTGCGTGATCGTCGGCAAGGGTGCCCACCTCGGCGACTACGTCATCGACGGCGTCTCCAGCCTCGCCCCCACCGCCGCGATGCTCATGTTCGCGATCGTCTACTTCGGGGTGATGATCGACGTCGGCCTGTTCGACCCGGTCGTCCGCGCGATCCTGCGCTTCTGCAAGGCCGACCCGATGCGCATCGTCGTCGGCACCGCGCTGCTCGCCGCGATCGTCTCCCTGGACGGCGACGGCTCCACCACGTTCATGATCACCGTGTCGGCGATGTACCCGCTCTACAAGCGGCTGAAGATGAGCATGGTCGTGCTGACCGGCGTCGCCGCCATGGCCAACGGCGTGATGAACACCCTCCCCTGGGGCGGCCCCACCGCCCGCGCGGCCACCGCCCTCAAGGTGGACGCCACCGACATCTTCGTCCCGATGATCCCGGCCCTCGCCGCCGGCCTGCTGTTCGTCATCGTCCTCTCCTACGTCCTCGGCGTCCGCGAACGCAGGCGGCTGGGGACCCTGACGCTGGACGAGGTGCCGGCCGAGGAGAAGGAGACCGTCCTGGTCGGCGCGGGCGGTGACGCGAGCGGTACCGGGCCCGCCCGGACGACCGGCTCCGGCGCCCCCGGGACCGACGACGACGGCTTCCAGGGCCTGGACCCCGACCGGCCCACCCTGCGGCCCAAGCTGTACTGGTTCAACGCGCTGCTCACGGTCGCCCTGCTCGCCGCCATGATCATGGAGCTGCTGCCGATCCCGGTGCTCTTCCTGATCGGCGCCGCCCTCGCGCTCACCGTCAACTTCCCGCACATGCCCGACCAGAAGGCCCGGATCGCCGCCCACGCCGAGAACGTCCTCAACGTCTCCGGCATGGTCTTCGCCGCCGCCGTCTTCACCGGCGTCCTCACCGGCACCGGCATGGTCGACCACATGGCCGACTGGCTGGTGGGCGCCGTCCCCGAGGGCATGGGCCCGCACATGGCCCTGGTCACCGGCCTGCTCAGCCTGCCGCTCACCTACTTCATGTCCAACGACGGCTTCTACTTCGGCGTCCTGCCGGTCCTCGCCGAGGCCGGCCAGGCCCACGGCGTCTCCACACTGGAGATCGCCCGCGCCTCCATCGTCGGCCAGCCGCTGCACATGTCCAGCCCGCTGGTGCCCGCCGTGTACGTCCTCGTCGGCATGGCCAAGGTCGAGTTCGGCGACCACACCCGGTTCGTCGTGAAGTGGGCGGCCCTCACCTGCCTCGTCGTCCTCGGCGCGGGCATCCTGTTCGGCATCATCTGACCTCGCGTACGGAGGGAACGACCATGGGGCCCGGTGGGAACCGCGGCTGGCTGCTCCGCCTCGTCATCGCCTTCTCCTTCGCGCAGGGGGCGGTGTCGATGGCCCGGCCCGCCGTCTCCTACCGGGCCCTCGCGCTCGGCGCGGACGAACGGGCCGTCGGCGTCATCGCGGGCGTCTACGCGCTGCTGCCGCTGTTCGCCGCCGTACCGCTGGGCCGCCGCACCGACCAGGGCCGCTGCGCGCCCCTGCTGCCCGCCGGGGTCGTGCTCATCTCCGGCGGCTGCGCGCTCAGCGGCCTCGCCGGGTCGCTGGGCACGATGGCGCTGTGGAGCGGCGTGATGGGCCTCGGCCACCTGTGCTTCGTGATCGGCGCGCAGTCGCTGGTCGCCCGCCGGTCGGCGCCCCGGGAACAGGACCGCAACTTCGGCCACTTCACCATCGGCGCCTCGCTCGGCCAGCTCGTCGGCCCCATCGCCGCGGGCGCGGTCGTCGGCGGCTCCGACATGGCCCGCAGCAGCGCCCTCGCCCTGGTGGCGGCGGGCGCCGGCGGGGCGGTCGCGCTGACGTCCCTGTGGCGCATCGAGGACCGTACGGCCGTGAAGGCGTCCGCCGGGCCGGGCGCCCGCGTCCCGGTCGGCCGCATCCTGCGGGCCCGGGGCGTCCCGGCCGGCATGCTGGTCAGCCTCTCCGTGCTCTCCGCGACCGACATCCTCACCGCCTACCTGCCGGTGGTCGGCGAACACCGGGGCATCGCGCCCTCGGTGGTCGGCGTCCTGCTCAGCCTGCGGGCGGCGGCCACGATCGCCTGCCGGCTGGTACTGACGCCGCTGCTGAAGCTGATGGGCCGCACCGCGCTGCTGACGACCACGTGTCTGCTGGCCGCGCTGCTGTGCGCGGGCGTCGCGCTGCCGCTGCCGGTCTGGGCCCTGGCCCTGGTCCTGGTCGTACTGGGCTTCTGCCTCGGCGTGGGCCAGCCGCTGTCCATGACCACCGTCGTCCAGGCCGCCCCGGCCGAGGCCCGCTCCACCGCCCTCGCCCTGCGCCTCACCGGCAACCGCCTCGGCCAGGTCGCGGCCCCGGCGGCGGCCGGCCTGATCGCGGGCCCGGCGGGCCCGGCCGCCCCCTTCCTGCTCCTGGCCACCCTCCTCCTGACCTCCTCGGCGGTCTCCCTCCGCTCCCCCCACCCCACCCCCCGCCAGGCCCCCCACCCGACCCCCGACCGAACCCCGAACCCCCACCCCTGACCCACCCACCCGGCAGCCCCCGCACCGCCCTACCCCGCACCGCCCCACCCCACGGGCGCCGCACCGGCCCACTCCGCGGTGGCAGTCGTGCCGGCCCACTCCGCAGTGGCCGCCTCGGCCCAGTCTGCGGTGGCCGTGCCGGCCCGGTCCGCAGGGGCCGCACCGGCCCACTCCGCGGTGGCCGTACCGGCCCGGTCCGCGGGCGCCGCACCGCCCCACCCCGCGGGCGCCGCACCGCCCCACCCCGCGGGCGCCGCACCGGCCCACTCCGCGGGGGCCGCACCGGCCCGGTCCGCGGGCGCCGCACCGGCCCACTCCGCGGGGGCCGCACCGGCCCGGTCCGCGGGCGCCGCGCCCGCCCAATCCGCGGGCAGTCGTGCCGCCTGGGGCGGCACGGGTGGGCGCGGGCGGCACCCCGCAACGCCGGGCCGCGCAACGCCCCGACGGCAACCGAACCCACGCCGACCGCGCAACGCCCCGCCGGTACAACGCCCCGCCGGTACAACGCCCCGCCGGAACAACGCCCCGCACCCCCCCCGGAGCCAACCCGTCCGGTTTCTCGTCCTTCGAATACTCCCCCCGAATCCCGCCCCACCCCTTCCCCACCCCCGCACAATCCGTTAACTTCCGTCACCCACAAGCCGCCCCGTACAGCGACACCCCGCACGAGGCGACCCGACCGCGGAGCACCAGCGCACCAGCGTTCAAGTGAGCCTTCGGGGGCACCCTCATGACACGCGCCATCTCCCTGCACGACGTGAGCAAGACCTACACCCGAGGCGTCCGCGTGGTGGACCGCCTCTCCCTGGACATCGCGCCCGGCGAGTTCCTCGTCCTCCTGGGCCCCTCCGGCTGCGGCAAGTCCACCGTCCTGAGAATGATCGCCGGCCTGGAGGAGATCACCGAGGGCCAGTTGCTGCTGGACGGCGCGTACGCCAACGACCTGCTCCCCGCCGAGCGCCGCATGGCGATGGTCTTCCAGAACTTCGCCCTGTACCCGAACATGACCGGCCGGGGAAACATCGGCTTCCCCCTGCGCGTCGAGAACCCCCAGGCCGACCCCGGCCCACGCGTCGACGCCACCGCCCGGATGCTCGGCATCGAGGACCTCCTGGACCGCCTCCCCGCCCAGTTGTCCGGCGGTGAGCGCCAGCGCGTCGCCATGGGCCGGGCCATCGCCCGCCACCCCTCGGCCTTCCTGATGGACGAACCGCTGTCCAACCTGGACGCCAAACTCCGCAACCACCTGCGCGCCGAGATCACCAAGCTCACCCGCGAACTCGGCGTCACCACGGTGTACGTCACCCACGACCAGTCCGAGGCGATGTCGCTGGGCGACCGGGTCGCCGTCCTGCGCGGCGGGGTGCTCCAGCAGGTCGACACGCCCCGCCGGGTCTACGCGCTGCCCGCCAACGTCTTCGTCGCCGCCTTCATCGGCACCCCGCGCATCAACCTGCTGCGCGGCCTGATCCGCGCCCCGCTGGACGGCGCGATGACCATCAGCCTCGGCAAGCAGTACCTGCGGCTGCCCGAACCGCTCAGCCTCGACCACCAGTTGCTCCGCGTCCAGCAGGGCCGCGAGGTCATCGTCGGCCTGCGCTCGGAGGCCGTCCGGATCGCCAAGCCGGCCTCCGCCCGCCCCGGCGAGGTGCTGATCACCGGGCTGGTGGAGCACGTGGAGTTCCAGGGCCACGAGGCCCTCGTGCACTTCGACACCGGCTCCCGCCCCGCCGTCGTCCCCGAACTGGAGGCCCCGCGCCCCGTCCGCCCGGCCCGGCGCCGCCGCCGCGAGGGCACCGTTCTGGACAAGCTGAAGGAGCGCGCGGGCGCCCTGCGCGCCGGCCCCGTGGTCGTCCTGGACGACCCGCAGGACCGGGACCGCGACCGGGACCGCCACCGCGACCGGGACGGGGACGGGGACCCCGGTGGCCGGGAGGACCCCGTACCCCCCGAGGGCCGCCTCCCCGGCGACCTGATCGTCCGTACCACCCCGGACATCGACCTGCGCCGGGGCATGCAGGTCCCCCTCCTCGTCGACCTCGCCCACCTGTTCGTCTTCGACCAGCACGGCGAGCGGATCTGCCCCGCCCCGGCGAGGCTGCCGGACCTGGAGGAGTGAGGGCCGGGCGGGGGAGGGTGAGCCGCGCCATGGCGGCCGCCTCTGGTGCCGGAAAACTAACGGCGCTAGTTTGGGCCTCGGACGACGAGGACCGCCCGGAAGGAACGCCATGAAGGCACACGACGGCATGTACATCGACGGCGCCTGGCGACCCCCCGCCGGCCGGGACACGATCGAGGTCGTGAACCCGGCCGACGAGCAGGTGATCGGCCGGGTCCCGGCGGGCACCGCCCTGGACGTCGACACCGCCGTGACCGCCGCCCGCCGCGCCCTCGCGGGCTGGGCCGCCACCCCGCCCGCCGAACGGGCCGCGCGCCTGGCCGCCCTGCGGGACGCCCTGGTGGCCCGCAAGGATGAGATCGCCGAGACCGTCACCGCCGAGCTGGGCTCGCCGCTGAAGTTCTCCGAGGCCGTGCACGCCGGGGCGCCGATCGCCGTGGCGGGTTCGTACGCCGAACTGGCGGGGACGTACGCCTTCGAGGAGAAGGTCGGCAACTCGGTGGTGTACCAGGAGCCGATCGGCGTGGTCGGCGCCATCACCCCCTGGAACTACCCGCTGCACCAGATCGTCGCCAAGGTCGCCCCGGCCCTCGCCGCGGGCTGCACCATTGTCCTGAAGCCCGCCGAGGACACCCCGCTCGTCGCGCAACTGTTCGCCGAGGCGGTGGACGAGGCCGGCCTCCCGGCGGGCGTGTTCAACCTGGTCACCGGGCTCGGCCCGGTCGCCGGGCAGGCCCTCGCCGAGCACGAGGGGGTGGACATGGTGTCGTTCACCGGCTCCACCGCCGTCGGCCGCCGGATCGGCGCGACGGCCGGCGCCGCCGTCAAGCGGGTCGCCCTCGAACTCGGCGGCAAGTCCGCCAACGTGATCCTGCCCAGCGCCGACCTCGCCAAGGCGGTCAACGTCGGCGTCGCCAACGTCATGTCCAACTCCGGCCAGACGTGCAGCGCCTGGACCCGGATGCTGGTCCACCGGGACCGCTACGAGGAGGCCGTCGAACTGGCCGCGGCCGCCGCCGCGAAGTACGGCGAGCGCATCGGCCCGGTCGTCAACGCCAAGCAGCAGGAGCGCGTACGCGGCTACATCGAGAAGGGCGTCGCCGAGGGCGCCCGGCTGGTCGCGGGCGGCCCCGACGCCCCGCGCGAGCGCGGCTACTACGTCAGCCCCACCGTCTTCGCCGACGTCACCCCCGAGATGGCCATCGCCCAGGAGGAGATCTTCGGCCCCGTCCTGACGATCCTGGAGTACGAGGACGAGGACGACGCCCTGCGCATCGCCAACGGCACGGTCTACGGCCTGGCGGGCGCGGTCTGGGCCGGTCAGGAGGCGGAGGCGGTCGCCTTCGCCCGGCGGATGGACACCGGGCAGGTCGACATCAACGGCGGCCGGTTCAACCCCCTCGCCCCCTTCGGCGGATACAAGCAGTCGGGCGTCGGCCGGGAACTCGGCGCGCACGGACTGACCGAGTACCTCCAGACCAAGTCCCTCCAGTTCTAGGAGAGTTGCCTCCGCCATGGCCCTCGTTCGCGCCGCCGTCGTCCCCGCGATCGGCTCCCCGCTGGAGATCACCGGCATCGAGCTGCCCGAGCCCGGCCCCGGCCAGGTCCGCGTCAAGCTGGCCGCCGCCGGGGTCTGCCACTCCGACCTGTCCCTGTCCAACGGCACCATGCGGGTGCCGCTGCCCGCCGTCCTCGGCCACGAGGGCGCCGGCACCGTCCTCGCCGTCGGCGCGGACGTCACCCACCTCGCCCCCGGCGACGAGGTGGTCCTCAACTGGGCGCCGTCCTGCGGCACCTGCCACCCCTGCACCCTCGGCGAGGTCTGGCTCTGCGCCAACGCCCTGGCCGGCGCCGCCAACACGCACGCCCGCCGCGCCGACGACGGCACCGGCCTGCACCCCGGCCTGAACGTCGCCGCGTTCGCCGAGGAGACGGTGGTCGACGCCTCCTGCGTGCTGCCCGCCCCCGAGGGCGTCCCCCTCGCCGACGCCGCCCTGCTCGGCTGCGCCGTCCTCACCGGCTACGGCGCCGTCCACCACTCGGCGAAGGTGCGGCCCGGCGAGACGGTCGCCGTCTTCGGCGTCGGGGGAGTGGGCCTGGCCACCCTCCAGGCCGCCCGGATCGCCGGGGCGTCCACGATCGTCGCCGTCGACGTCTCCCCGGAGAAGGAGGAACTGGCCCGCGCCGCCGGCGCCACCCACTACCTGATCGCCTCCGAGACCACCGCCCGCGAGATCCGGGGCCTCACCGGCAAGCAGGGCGTCGACGTGGCCGTCGAGTGTGTCGGCCGCGCGGTCACCATCCGCACCGCCTGGGAGTCCACCCGGCGCGGCGGACGCACCACCGTCGTCGGCATCGGCGGCAAGGACCAGCAGGTCACCTTCAACGCCCTGGAGATCTTCCACTGGGGCCGCACCCTCGCCGGCTGTGTCTACGGCAACTGCGACCCGGCCCGCGACCTGCCGGTCATCGCCGACCACGTGCGGGCCGGCCGCCTCGACCTCGGGGCCCTGGTGACCGAACGCATCGCCCTGGACGGCATCCCGGCGGCCTTCGACAACATGCTGGCCGGCAAGGGCGGCCGGGCCCTGGTCGTCTTCTAGGGCCTGTCCGGCAGGCCCAGCGCCGGGGGCCGCTCCCCGGCCGCCGCCGCTCCGCCCCGGGGCCCGCGTGCCGCGGACCGGGCCCGGGGCTCCGGGGCCCCTGGGGTCAGCGCAGGGCCGCCGGCCCGATGCCGAGCAGCCCGGACAGCGCGCGTTCGCCCGCCGGGGTCACCTTCACCGCCCGCTCGGTGCCGATGCGGACGCACCAGCCCGCGTCCAGGGCGTGCCGGCACAGGGCCGCGCCCGCCACGCCCGCGAGGTGGGGCCGCCGCTCGGTCCAGTCCAGGCAGGGCCGGGCGAGCGGGCGGCGGCCGGTGCGGGGGAGCGGTATACCGGCACCGTCGAACCAGGCCAGCCCCGGTTCCGTCAGCGCGAACCCGGTGTCCTGGCGGAGCAGGCCCCGGGCGGTCAGCGCGTCGGTCACCGCGATGCCGAGCCGCCCGGCGAGATGGTCGTAGCAGGTCCGGCCGCGGGCCATCGCCGACCCGGCGCCGGCGGCGGCCAGGGTGCGCGGTCGCCCGAGTGCCGCCTCGGGCGCGATCCGCGCGGTGAGGTCCTCCACCAGGTGCGCCACCCGGTCGTCGGCCAGCCGGACGTACCGGTGCCGCCCCTGGCGTTCCTCCGTCAGCAGTCCGCCCGCGACCAGCTTGCCGAGGTGCTCGCTGACCGTGGAGGCGGCGACGCCCGCGTGCCGGGCCAGCTCACCGGCGGTCCACGCCCGGCCGTCGAGCAGCGCCAGCAGGCACGCGGCCCGGGTCTCGTCGGCGATCAGCGCGGCCAGCCGCGCGAGATGTCCTGCCTGGGGGTTGCGTGCCATGGGCCCAGCATGCCGCACCGACGCTTCGGTGCGGGCCGAAGCGTCGGTGCGGGCCGGTCCGCGGCTCAGCGGGCCGCGAGGACCTCTCCGCCCTCCGGCGCCGCTTTCGGGGCGGGCGCGGGCCGCCGCTTCAGCAGCAGGGTGGCGAGGAGGCCGACGGCCATGCCCGCCGCGGTGAGCAGCACCACCCGGAACTCGCCGTCGGCCGTGGCGGCCTTCAGCGCCCGGCCGGTCCGGCCCTCGGTGCCGATGTCGGCCAGGACGGTGAAGACCGCCAGGCCGATGGCGTTGCCGAGGTCGAGGGCGGTCGACGCCATGCCGTTGGCCACGCCCTGCTCGTGCGGGGCGGTGCCGGTCGCGGCCGCGATCCACATCGCGGTCCACACGATGCCCTGGCCGACGCCGGAGACGATGAGGCCGGGCACCAGCAGGGCGTAACCGGCGTCCACGTCGAAGCCGAAGGCGAGGGCGACCGTGCCGGCCACGCCCGCTGTTCGCGCTGGTCGAGACGGGCCCGGTGCCGCGCGGGGCCCTCCGGGAACAGGGCGCGTGCTGCGCGAGAGCGGAGTCATCCGGCAGCACCCCTCCGGCCGGGAGAACCTGCTCTCCCTGCGCCGCGAGGACCTCGACGCGCGCTACCCCGGACTCCTGGACGCCGTCCTGGCGGGCGCCGCCGCCGACGAGGCGCTCACCCGGGGGCCGGCGGGCGCCTGACCCGGCCAGCGGCCCTCGTCAGGCCGTCCGCCGCACCTCTTCGTACTGCTGCGCCAGCCCGTCCAGCAGCGCGGCCAGACCGGTCTCGAAGGCCCGCTCGTCGATCTTCTCCTGCTGCTCGGCGAGCTTGTGGGCCTGCTGGAGGTGGGGGTAGTCCTCGGGGTCGTAGGCGCCGGCGTCGTCCGGGAAGCCGCCCGCGAAGGAACCCAGCGCCGAGCCCATGACGAAGTAGCGCATCAGCGCGCCGATCGAGGTGGCCTGCGCCGGGGGCCAGCCCGCCGCGACCATCGCGCCGTACACCGCGTCCGCGAGGTGCAGCGCGGCCGGGCGGCGGCCGGGGCCGCGGGCGAGCACCGGGACGATGTTCGGGTGGTCGCGCAGGGCGGCCCGGTAGGAGACGGCCCAGTCGTGCAGCGCCGTCCGCCACGGCCGGCCGTCCTCGAACATCGACAGGTCGACCTGGGCGCTCACCGAGTCGGCGACCGCCTCCAGGATCTCGTCCTTGGTGCGGAAGTGGTTGTAGAGCGAGGGGCCGCTCACCCCGAGTTCCGCGGCGAGGCGGCGGGTGGAGACGGCGGCGAGACCCTCCGTGTCCACCAGGACGCGAGCCGCCTGGACGATCCGGTCGGTGCTGAGCAGGGGCTTGCGCGGTCGGGCCATGGCGCACATAGTAGGGCTGCGAAGAGAAACTAGCAGTGCTAATTTTCCTGTGAGGTGGGGCGCCATGGACCTGGAGCTGAGCGAGGAGCAGAGGGCCGTCCGGCAACTGGCCCGGGACTTCGTGGAGCGCGAGATCGCCCCCCATGTCGTGGCCTGGGACCGGGCCGAGGAGGTCGACCGGGCCATCGTGAAGAAGCTCGGCGAGGTCGGCTTCCTCGGGCTCACCGTCGACGAGGAGTACGGCGGCTCCGGCGGCGACCACCTCGCGTACTGCCTGGTCACCGAGGAACTGGGCCGCGGCGACTCCTCGGTGCGCGGCATCGTCTCCGTCTCCCTGGGCCTGGTCGCCAAGACGATCGCCGCCTGGGGCGACGAGGAGCACAAGCGCCGCTGGCTGCCGGGGCTCACCTCCGGCGAGTACGTCGGCTGCTTCGGCCTGACCGAGCCGGGCACCGGCTCCGACGCCGGGAACCTGTCCACCCGGGCGGTCCGTGACGGCGGCGACTACGTGATCAACGGCACCAAGATGTTCATCACCAACGGCACCTGGGCCGACGTCGTGCTGCTGTTCGCCCGCTCCACCGACGCCCCCGGCCACAGGGGCGTCTCCGCCTTCCTGGTGCCCACCGACACCCCCGGCCTGACCCGCCGCACCATCCACGGCAAGCTCGGCCTGCGCGGCCAGGCCACCGCCGAACTGGCCTTCGAGGACGTCCGGGTCCCCGCCTCCGCGATGCTGGGCGAGGAGGGGAAGGGCTTCCCGGTCGCCATGTCCGCCCTCGCCAAGGGCCGGATGTCGGTCGCGGCCGGCTGCGTCGGCATCGCCCAGGCCGCGCTGGACGCGGCCGTGAAGTACGCGGGGGAGCGGGAGCAGTTCGGCAAGCCCATCGCCCGCCACCAGCTCGTCCAGGAGCTGATCAGCGACATCGCCGTCGACGTGGACGCCGCCCGGCTGCTGACCTGGCGGGTCGCCGACCTGATCGACCGCGGGCAGCCCTTCGCGGTGGAGTCCTCCAAGGCCAAGCTGTTCGCCTCGGAGGCCGCCGTGCGCGCCGCCAACAACGCCCTCCAGGTCTTCGGCGGCTACGGCTACATCGACGAGTACCCGGCGGGCAAGCTGCTGCGCGACGCCCGGGTGATGACCCTCTACGAGGGCACCAGCCAGATCCAGAAGCTGGTCATCGGGCGCGCGCTGACCGGCGTATCGGCGTTCTGAGTACCCGCTCTGAGTATCCCGGCGGATGCGGCGGCGGCCGTGTCCGCCGACGCTTGTCCGCATGAGTGACACACCGGTCAAGCAGCACAGCACCGCCGCCTTCTACGGGCAGGCCGTCGCCTCGTTCGCGGTCGCCATCGTCGCCACCGCCATCGGCATCTTCAACCTGGAGGCCGACGCGTGGGTGCGCGCCTTCCTGGGGATCGCCGTCCTCTACCTCGTCACCTCCGCCTTCACCCTCGCCAAGATCATCCGCGACCGGCAGGAGGCCGGGCAGCTCGTCAGCCGGGTCGACCAGGCCCGGCTGGAGAAGCTGCTCGCCGCCCACGACCCGTTCGAGAAGCTCTGACCAGGGGTGCGCTAAGCGCCCGCTCAGCTTCGGCGGTATGGTGGAGCTCCTGTCACCGAGAGGGGCCAAGAGGCGATGAGTACGGCGGAGGAGACCAGGGGCGGCGACACCGAGCCCTGGAGCGAGGTCACCCCTGACGCGGCCCGGAAGCTGCTGGTCGCCGCCGTGGAGGCGTTCGCCGAGCGCGGTTACCACGCCACGACCACCCGGGACATCGCGGGGCGGGCCGGCATGAGCCCGGCCGCGCTCTACATCCACTACAAGACCAAGGAAGAGCTGCTGCACCGCATCAGCCGGATCGGCCACGACCGGGCGCTGGACATCCTGCGCACCGCGGCCCGGGGCGAGGGCGGTGCCACCGAGCGGCTCGCCGACGCGGTCGGCTCCTTCGTCCGCTGGCACGCGGGCCGGCGCACCACCGCGCTGGTGGTGCAGTACGAGCTGGACGCCCTCGGCCCCGAGGCGCGGGCCGAGATCGTGGCGCTGCGCCGGCAGTGCGACGCCGAGGTGCGCGGGATCATCGAGGACGGCATCGCCACCGGTGAGTTCCAGGTGCTCGACGTCAAGGGCACCACCCTCGCCGTGCTGTCGCTCTGCATCGACGTGGCCCGCTGGTTCAACATCGAGGGGCCCCGCACCCCGGACGAGGTCGGCGCGCTCTACGCCGACCTCGTGCTGCGGATGGTGGGCGCCGGGGACCGGGACGCGGGTCAGAGGTAGTAGCGCGAGACGGACTCCGCGACGCACACCGGCTTGTCGCCGCCCTCGCGCTCCACGGTGAAGGCGACGGTCACCTGCACGCCGCCCGTGACGTCCTCGACGCCGGCGATCGCCGCCGTGGCCCGCAGCCGCGAGCCGACCGGCACCGGGGCGGGGAAACGCACCTTGTTGGTGCCGTAGTTGACGCCCATCTTCACGCCCTCGACGGTGAGCAACTGCGGCCCGAACAGGGGCAGCAGCGACAGGGTCAGGTATCCGTGGGCGATCGTGGTGCCGAACGGGCCCGCGGCGGCCTTCTCCGGGTCCACGTGAATCCACTGGTGGTCGCCCGTCGCCTCGGCGAACAGGTCGATCCGCTTCTGGTCGACCTCCAGCCAGTCGGTGTACCCCAACCGCTCGCCCACCGCCGCCTTCAGCTCGTCGGCGGAGGTGAAGATCCTCGGCTCTGCCATCTGTTCCGGCCTCCCACGTGATGTCGATCCCGAGCGACCGCGAAGTCACCCCTAAGCAACTGCTTAGCATGGTCGGCCGGGCGGCCCCTGTCAACGGACCCGGTGGGTAGGGTCTGAGGAGTGCCTCAGATTCCAGAGAAGATCCACGAGCTCACCGTCGGCCAGCTCGCCGCGCGCAGCGGCGCCGCCGTCTCCGCCCTGCACTTCTACGAGTCCAAGGGCCTGATCAGCAGCCGCCGCACCCCGGGCAACCAGCGCCGCTACTGCCGGGACACCCTGCGCCGGGTCGCCTTCATCCGCGCCGCCCAGCGCGTCGGCATCCCCCTGGCCACGATCCGCGAGGCGCTCGCGCAACTGCCCGAGGAGCGCACCCCCACCCGGGAGGACTGGGCCCGCCTCTCCGAGGCGTGGCGCTCCGAGCTGGAGGAGCGCATCCAGCAGCTCAACCGGTTGCGGGACCACCTCACCGACTGCATCGGCTGCGGCTGCCTCTCCCTGGACACCTGTGTGCTGTCCAACCCCGACGACGTCTTCGGCGAGCGCCGGGGCGCCGGCTCCCGCCTGCTGGTCGAGCACCGCGGCGGGCCGCCCCGGCGGTAGCTCCCGCTCCGGACCGCCCGCGCCGAGTCACCCGGGCGGGCGGCGGCGGGTTCAGCACCGCCGGGGTTCCGCTGCTGCCCGCCGTGGCCGTGGGATGACCCGCGGCGGGACCGGACGGCGTCCCCCGTCGCCCGCACCCGGCCTCGCGCGCCGCGTCGCCCGCACCCGGCCTCGCGCGCCGCGTCGCCCGCACCCGGCCTCGCGCGCCGCGTCGCCCGCACCCGTTCGCTCTCGTGCCGACCCGTCGCCGTGCCCGGCCTCGTGCCGACCCGTCGCCGCGCCCGTTCGCTCTCGTGCCGACCCGTCGCCGCGCCCGGCCTCGTGCCGACCCGTCGCCGCGCCCGTTCGCTCTCGTGCCGACCCGTCGCCGCGCCGATCGCCGTCACGCGGGCCCGTCGCCGTGCCCGGCCGGCGTCACGCCGGGACCAGCAGGCGTTCGCGCCTGGCCATGGCCAGGGCCTCCTGGGTGAGCACGGGGCACGGCACCAGGATTCCGCAGTCCGTGCAGACCGGGCCCTCCGAGGGCTCGTGGTCGAGGTCGTACCGCCAGGTCAACTGCTCGCCCGCGCACGCCGGGCAGACCGCCCCCGGCTCCCGTTCCAGCGCGGCGATCAGCCGGCGCAGCACCTCGGCCAGCGGCTCACGGGGGTGCAGCCTCGGGTCGTCGCACCACGCCACGCCGAAACCGCCCCAGGTCATGCGGTGCCAGTCGTCCACGCTGCCGGGCCTGCGCAGCCCGTCGTGCTTCTCCTTCCTGCGGCGCGCGGCGAAGTCCACCTCATAGGCGAGCCACACCTTCCGCGCCTCTTCCAGCTCGTCCAGCGCGGCCACCAGCCGCGCCGGGTCGGGTGACCTGTCCTCGGGCCCGAATCCCCACCGCGAGCACAAGTGGTCCCAGGTCGCCCGGTGCCCGTAAGGGGCGAACCGCTCAAGGCACTTGCGCAGCGAGTAGCGCCGCAGCGCCAGATCGCAGCGTGGATCGCGGACTTGTCTCGCCAGACTCCGGAAACCGGCCATCGCCCTGCACCTCCGTCACATCTGCACCTGTGTTCCGGTCACTTCGGCGTCGCTGTACGGCCGTCGCACGGACGTCGCCGAATAGACGTATCGACACCCGAATCGGCTCCATCCGGTGTCCGACGGCTGTCGTCAGTCCTTCCCCGTGTCGCGTGAGTCGGCCTCCGTGATCTGTGTATCCCCTGTGCCCGCTCCGAAAAGTGACGCATGTTCATCTTCATTCCCCGGGATACCGGCGGTAACGTCCCGGGCCCATCCCCGTCGGGAGGAGCCGCCATGTTTCGGCGCACCCCACGCAACGTCCTCGTCAGACTGAGAACTCCCCGCGGATTCCACGGGTTCCTGAAGTCCGCGTCCATATGCGTCCTCATTGCCGGGCTTTTGTCACCGCTTTCCCCGGCATTGGCTGCGGACACAACCCCGGGCACGAATCAGGACACGGCCGCGGCCGCCGCAGACGACCACTGCGGCGGTCGGTGTTCCGACATCCTGCCGCCCGGCCAGAACGGCAACGCCACCCTCGCCCAGATCCTGCTCAACCAGGCGTTCGGCACCCAGCCCGCGCACGCCGAGGACCAGCTCGGCCCGTACGCGAACCTCGCCACCGGCCACACCTCGCTCACCGACGACAAGATCAACAGCTTCTTCAACGATGCCTCGTTCGGTGTCCCCGCCGACCAGGTCGCCTCCACCACCCGCCCGGCCGGCCGCACCGACGTGACGATCGTCCGGGACAAGAAGACCGGCGTCCCGCACATCACCGGCACCACCCGCTACGGCACCGAGTTCGGCGCCGGTTACGCGGCGGCCCAGGACCGGCTGTGGCTGATGGACCTCTTCCGGCACGTCGGACGCGGCCAGTTGACGCCCTTCGCGGGCGGCGCCCCCGCCAACCAGGGCCTCGAACAGCAGTTCTGGCGCACGGCTCCCTACACCGAGGCCGAACTCCAGGCGCAGATCGACAGCGCCGCCGCCCGAGCGGGCGAGCGCGGCGAACTGGCCCTCGCCGACGTCGACGCCTACGTCGCCGGGGTCAACGCCTACATCGACGCCTCCGACAAGGGCCGCTACTTCCCCGGCGAGTACGTCCTGACCGGCCACAAGGACGCGATCACCAACGCCGGCACCATCGAGCACTTCAAGCCCACCGACCTGGTCGCGCTCGCCTCGGTGATCGGCGCCCTGTTCGGCTCCGGCGGCGGGGGCGAGGTGGACAACGCCCTGTCGCTGCTGGCCGCCCAGCAGAAGTACGGCGTGCGCGAGGGCACCGAGGTCTGGGAGTCCTTCCGCCAGCGCAACGACCCCGAGGCCGTCCGCACCGTCCGCGACGGCAGCTTCCCGTACCTGCCCCGCCCCGCGGACCCGCAGGGCCGCGCCCTGCCCGACCCCGGTTCGGTGACGCCGGAACCGCTGCTCCACGACCGTACCGGCAGCGCGGCGTCCACCACCGCCGACCGGGCCTCGGCACAGGCGGCCCTCGGCTCGGCCCGGCGCGGGATGTCCAACGCCCTGGTCGTCAGCGGCGAGCACACCGCCAGCGGCCACCCCGTCGCCGTCTTCGGCCCGCAGACCGGGTACTTCGCCCCGCAACTGCTGATGCTCCAGGAGATCCAGGGCCCCGGCATCAGCGCCCGCGGCGCCTCCTTCGCGGGCCTGAGCATGTACGTCGAGCTGGGCCGCGGCCAGGACTACGCCTGGAGCGCGACCACCTCCGGGCAGGACATCATCGACACCTACGCCGTCGAGCTGTGCCAGGACGACTACCACTACCTGTACCGCGGCACCTGCACGCCGATGGAGAAGATCGAGCGGAAGAACGCCTGGAAGCCCACCGTCGCCGACGGCACCGCCGCCGGGTCGTACACGATGCGGGTCTGGCGCACCGAGTACGGGCCGGTGGAGTACCGCGCGACCGTCGACGGCAAGAAGGTCGCCTACACCTCGCTGCGCTCCTCGTTCCTGCACGAGACCGACTCGATCATCGGCTTCCAGATGCTGAACGACCCCGACTACGTCAAGGGTCCCGAGGACTTCCAGCGGGCGACCCAGCACATCAACTACACCTTCAACTGGTTCTACGCCGACGCCGAGCACACCGCGTACTACAACAGCGGTGACAACCCGGTCCGGGCGGCCGGCGTGGACGCCGACTTCCCCGTCCGGGCGCGGCCGGAGCACGAGTGGCGGGGCTGGGACCCGGCGGCCAACACCGCCGAGTACACGCCGCCCTCCGCCCACCCCCGCTCCACCGACCAGGACTACTACGTCTCCTGGAACAACAAGGTGGCCGCGGACTACTCGGCGGCCTCCTGGGGCAACGGCTCCGTGCACCGCGGCGACCTGCTCGACGACCGGGTGCGCGCCCTGGTCGCGGAGGGCGGGGTGACCCGGGCCGCGCTGGTCCGGGCGATGGCCGACGCGGGGCTGGCCGACCTCCGCGCGGAGGACGTCCTGCCGAAGCTGCTCGAAGTGATCGACTCCGCGCCGGTGACCGACACCGCCGCCAAGGCGGCCGTCGACCGGCTGCGGGCCTGGCTCGCGGCGGGCGGCAAGCGCACCGAGACCTCGGCCGGCTCCAAGAAGTACGCCCACGCCGACGCCATCCGGGTCCTGGACGCCTGGTGGCCGCTGCTGGTGCGGGCCGAGTTCGCCCCCGGCCTGGGCGACGACCTCTACACCGCCTTCACCCGCAATCTGTCCGTCGACGAGTCCCCGTCCGCCGCCCACGGCGCGACCGGCGCGCACGCCGGCAGCGCCTTCCAGTACGGCTGGTGGAGCTATGTCGACAAGGACATACGGGCGGTGCTCGGCGAGCCCGTCAAGGGCCCGCTGGCCCGCACCTACTGCGGCGGCGGCGACCTGGGCGCCTGCCGGGACGCGCTGCTGGGCACCCTGAAGGAGGCGGCGGCGAAGACGGCCGCGCAGGTCTACCCCGGCGACGACGCCTGCGCGGCGGGCGACCAGTGGTGTGCCGACTCGATCGTCCACCGCACCCTGGGCGGCATCAAGCACGGCGGGATCAGTTGGCAGAACCGGCCGACCTACCAGCAGGTCGTGGAGTTCACCTCGCACCGGTGACGCGGGCGGGCGGCGGGGCGGCCGGCCGGTCCGCCCCGCCGCCCGCACACCGGAGCCGGCCGTGCCGCACGACCGCCGGAGGTCACCGGTACAGCAAGTACCGGCCGCGCACCCGGCGGAAGGCCGCCAGCTCCTCCTGCCAGGCGCCCACCACCTCGTCGGTGTCCGCGCCCGCGTCGATCATCGTGCGCACCCGGGTGGAACCGGTCAGCCTGTCGATCCACTGGTCCGGCCGCCAGGCGAAGCCCGACCAGACCCGCTTGGCGGTCACCAGCAGGCCGATCCCGGTGCGCACCGGGTCGAACGCGGCCCGGTCGTGCACATGGAGCTGCACGCCCCCGACCGTCTTCCCCTGGAACTTGGAGAAGCTCGGCGCGAAGTACGCCTCCCGCAAGCGCACCCCGGGCAGCTCCAGCTCGTTGGCGGCGGCGGCCCACGCCCCGTCGATACCCTCCGCGCCGAGCAGTTCGAAGGGGCGGGTGGTGCCGCGCCCCTCCGACAGGTTGGTGCCCTCGAACAGACAGGTGCCGGAGTACACCAGGGCGGTGTCCGGCGTCGGCATGTTCGGGCTCGGCGGCACCCAGGGCAGCCCCCAGGCGTCGTAGAACTCCGACCGCCGCCAGCCCGTCATCGGCACCGTCGACAGCTCCACCGGCGCGGTCAGGAACTCGCCGTTGAACAGGCGTGCCAGCTCCGCGACGGTCATGCCGTGCGCCTGGGCGATCGGCTCGCGCCCCACGAAGGTCGCGAACTCCCGGTGCAGCACCGGCCCCAGCGCCGCCCGCCCGGTCACCGGGTTCGGCCGGTCCAGCACCACGAACCGCTTGCCCGCCAGTCGCGCGGCCGCCATGCAGTCGTACAGCGTCCAGATGTACGTGTAGAAGCGCGCGCCGACGTCCTGGATGTCGAAGACGACGGTGTCCACGCCCGAGGCCGTGAACACGTCGGCGAGCGGCTGCCCGCTCTTGAGGTACGTGTCGTAGACCGGCAGGCCGGTCGCCGGGTCGTCGTAGCGGCCCTCGGAGCCGCCCGCCTGCGCGGTGCCCCGGAAGCCGTGCTCCGGGCCGAAGACGGCGGTCAGGCCGACCCGGTCGTCGGCGTGCATCACGTCCACGATGTGACGTACGTCCCGGGTGACGCCGGTCGGGTTGGTGACGACGCCGACCCGCTGCCCCTCCAGGAGCGCGTAGCCGCCGGCCGCGAGCCGCTCGAAGCCGGTGCGCAGCCCGCGCCCGCCGCCGCGTGCGGGGGCCGCCTCGGCGGCGCCGCCGGTGGCCGCCACCACGGCCGGGGCGGCGAGCAGGGTCCGTCTGGACAGTGTCATGGCGGTGACCTCCGTGGTCGCGGCGGCTGACATGGCCACGCACGCTAGCGTCCGCACGGCCCCGGCGGAACGAGGCGAACCGCGGGAGACCCCTTCCGCCGCACATACCGACTGGTTAGTCTGGCGTCGCCGAGCCGGTCCGCGCCGCGCCGTCCACACGCCGCCGCGGGCCGGGCCGCGCCGTGTCGCACCGTGTCGAAGGAGACCGATGGTGGAAGCCGTGCAGGATGCCGCAGTCGTCGTGACCGGGGCGGGAGGCGGCATCGGCGCCGCGCTCGCCCGCCGCTTCGCCGCCGGGGGCGCCCGGGTCGTCGTCAACGACCTCGACCCGGCGAAGGCCGAGGCGGTGGCCCGGGAGATCGGCGGCATCGCGGTCCCGGGCGACGCCGCCGCGATCGTCACCGACGCCCGCGACGCGCTCGGCGGCACGGTCGACGTGTACTGCGCCAACGCGGGCGTCGCCTCCGGCGGCACGGAGGCGGCCGACGAGACGGTCTGGGCGCTCGCCTGGGACGTCAACGTCATGGCCCACGTCCGCGCGGCCCACGAACTGCTCCCGGACTGGCTGGCGCGCGGCAGCGGCCGCTTCGTCTCCACCGTCTCGGCGGCCGGTCTGCTCACCATGATCGGCGCCGCCCCCTACAGCGTCACCAAGCACGGCGCCTACGCCTTCGCCGAGTGGCTGTCGCTGACCTACCGCCACCGGGGCGTCAAGGTGCACGCCATCTGCCCGCAGGGCGTGCGCACCGACATGCTCACCGCCAGCGGCAGCGCCGGCGAACTCGTCCTCACCCCGACCGCCATCGAACCGGACGACGTGGCCGACGCCCTGTTCAAGGGCATCGAGGAGGACCGCTTCCTGATCCTGCCGCACCCCGAGGTCGCCGAGTACTACCGGGCCCGCGCCACCGAGCCCGACCGCTGGCTGCGCGGCATGAACCGCCTCCAGCGGCAGTGGGAGGAGGCGACCGCCCGATGACCGCCCCCGGCTCCCGGTACGCCGCCAAGCCCTGGCTGGACCTGCTCACTGACGCCCAGAAGGCACCGCTGCACCCCGAGGCGTCCCTCGTGCACGCCCTGCGCCGGGCCGCCGCCGAGGCCCCCGACCGCGCCTTCCTGGCCTACTTCGACGGCCGCCTGACCTACCGCGAGACGGACGAGCTGAGCGACTCCGTCGCCGGGCACCTCGCCGCCCGGGGACTTCGGCGCGGCGACCGCGTGGCCGTCCTGCTGCAGAACTCCCCGCACTTCGTGCTCGCCGTGCTCGGCGCCTGGAAGGCGGGCGCGGTGGTGGTGCCGGTCAACCCGATGTACAAGGCGGGCGAGGTCGGACACGTCCTGCGGGACGGCGAGGTGGCCGCGCTGATCTGCTCGGACCGGGCCTGGCAGTCGTATCTGCGCGAGGCGGCGGCCGACTCGCCGGTGCGGATCGCGCTCACCGCCTGCGAACTGGACTTCCAGAGCCGCGGCGACACGCGCGTGCTGTCCTTCGACAGGCTCGACGTCACCGACGCCGACGACCTCACCGAGGCGGCCCGCGCCGGCCACCCGGCCCCCGAGGGCCGCGACCCGGAGCCCGGTGACATCGCGCTGATCAGCTACACCTCGGGCACCAGCGGCGCCCCCAAGGGCGCCACCAACACCCACCGCAACATCATGTACAACGCCGAGCGGCAGCGCACCGGCCTCGGACTGCCCGCGGCCCCGGTCTACTTCGCGCTGGCCCCGCTGTTCCACATCACCGGCATGGTCTGCCAGTTCGGCGCCTGTCTGAACAGCGCCGGCACGCTCGTCCTGGCGTACCGCTTCGAGGCGGGCGTCGTCCTGGACGCGTTCGCCGAGCACCGGCCGCACTACACCGTCGGCCCGTCCACCGCCTTCATGGCGCTGGCCGCCCACCCGTCCGTCAACCGGGAGCACTTCGCGTCCTTCACGGTGCTCTCCTCCGGCGGCGCCCCGCTGCCGCCCGCCCTGGTGGAGAAGTTCCGGGCCGGCTTCGGCCCGTACATCCGCAACGGCTACGGCCTCACCGAGTGCACCGCCCCCTGCGCCTCCGTCCCGCCCCATCTGGAGGCGCCCGTCGACCCGGCCTCCGGGACCCTCGCGGTGGGCGTGCCGGGGCCCGAGACGGTCGTGCGGATCGTCGACGACCAGGGCGCCGAGGTGCCCTTCGGGGAACAGGGCGAGATCGTCGTCAGCGGCCCCCAGGTCGTGCCCGGCTACTGGCACCGCCCGGACGCCACCGCCGAGACCTTCCCCGGCGGCGAACTGCGCACCGGCGACATCGGCTTCATGGACGAGCGCGGCTGGCTGTACGTCGTCGACCGCAAGAAGGACATGATCAACGCCTCCGGCTTCAAGGTCTGGCCGCGCGAGGTCGAGGACGTCCTCTACACCCACCCGGCGGTCCGCGAGGCGGCCGTCGTCGGGGTGCCCGACGGGTACCGCGGGGAGACCGTCAAGGCATACATCAGCCTCCGGCCGGGCGCCGCCACGGACCCGGACGACCTCGCCGCGTACTGCAAGGAGAGACTGGCGGCGTACAAGTACCCGCGCCAGGTGGAGATCCTGCCCGAGCTGCCGAAGACGGCGAGTGGGAAGATCCTCCGGCGGGAACTGCGCTCCCGCGCGGACCAGCAGCGACAGTGACGAAAGGCAGGTGGCGGCAGTGCCCAGAACCACGGACGGGGACGGTACTCCGGTGCCGCAGCGGCTCCTGGCCGCCGCCACCCGGCTCTTCGCCGAGCGGGGCTACGACCGCACCTCGGTGCAGGAGATCGTCGAGGCGGCGGGCGTCACCAAGGGGGCGCTCTACCACTACTTCGGCTCCAAGGACGACCTCCTGCACGAGGTGTACGCGCGTGTGCTGCGCGTCCAGCAGGAACGCCTGGACGCCTTCGCGGACGCCGACGAGCCGGTGGAGAAGCGGCTGCGGGACGCGGCGGCCGACGTCGTCGTCACCACCATCGACAACCTCGACGACGCGTCGATCTTCTTCCGCTCCATGCACCACCTGAGCCCGGACAAGAACCGCCAGGTGCGCGCCGAGCGGCGGCGCTACCACGAGCGGTTCCGCGCGCTCGTCGAGGAGGGCCAGCGGACCGGCGTCTTCACCAAGGAGACGCCGGCCGACCTGGTGGTGGACTACCACTTCGGCTCCATCCACCACCTGTCCACCTGGTACCGCCCCGACGGCCCGCTCAGCAAGCAGGAGGTCGCCGACCATCTCGCCGACCTCCTGCTGCGGGCGCTGCGGCCCTGAGCGGGCTCAGAGGTACTTCTTCAGCTCCCGGCGGGCCAGCGAGCGCTGGTGCACCTCGTCCGGCCCGTCGGCCAGCATCAGCGTGCGCGCCCCGGCGTACAGCTCGGCCAGCGGGAAGTCCTGGCTGACCCCGCCCGCGCCGTGCAACTGGATCGCCCGGTCGAGGATGCCGACCACCGTGCGGGGCGTGGCGATCTTGATGGCCTGGATCTCGGTGTGGGCGCCCCGGTTGCCGACGGTGTCCATCATCCAGGCCGTCTTCAGCACCAGCAGCCGCAGTTGCTCGACCGCGACCCGGGCGTCCGCGATCCAGTTCTGCACCACGCCCTGCTGGGCCAGCGCCTTGCCGAACGCCGTCCGGGACGCGGCCCGCCGGCACATCAGCTCGATCGCCCGCTCCGCCATGCCGATCAGCCGCATGCAGTGGTGGATGCGGCCGGGGCCGAGCCGGGCCTGCGCGATGGCGAAGCCGCCGCCCTCCTCGCCGATCAGGTTCGCCACCGGTACGCGTGCGTGGTCGAAGACGACCTCCGCGTGGCCGCCGTGGTAGTGGTCCTCGTACCCGAACACCTGCATGGCGCGTTCGATCGTGACGCCGGGGGTGTCGCGCGGGACCAGCACCATCGACTGCTGGCGGCGGATGTCCTCGCCGTCCGGGTCGGTCTTGCCCATCACGATGAAGATGTTGCAGTCCGGGTGCATCGCCCCGGAGATGTACCACTTGCGGCCGGTGATCACGTACTCGTCGCCGTCGCGCTCGATGCGCGTGGTGATGTTGGTGGCGTCGGAGGAGGCCACCTCCGGCTCGGTCATCGCGAACGCCGAGCGGATCTCGCCGGCGAGCAGCGACCGGAGCCACTGCTTCTTCTGCGTCTCGTCACCGAACTGGGCGAGCACCTCCATGTTGCCGGTGTCGGGCGCCGCGCAGTTCGTCGCCGTCGGCGCCAACTGCGGGGAGCGGCCCATGATCTCGGCGAGCGGCGCGTACTGGAGGTTGGTGAGGCCGGCGCCGTACTCGGCGTCGGGCAGGAACAGGTTCCACAGGCCCTGCCGCTTGGCCTCCGCCTTCAGGTCCTCCACGACCTGCGGCTCCTGCCACGGCGAGGCGAGCCGGGCCCGCTGCTCGTGGGCGACCGGCTCGGCCGGGTAGACGTACTCGTCCATGAAGGCGAGGAGCCGGGCGCGCAGTTCCTCGGTGCGTGCGTCGAACGCGAAGTCCATGACGGGTCAGCCTTCCTGAAGGGTGGTCAGGCCGTGCTCGATGAAGACGGGGACCAGCTCGCCGATGCGGTCGAAGCCGCGGCCGACCGTCTGGCCCAGCGTGTAGCGGTAGTGGATGCCCTCCAGGATCACGGCCAGCTTGAAGAAGGCGAACGCCGTGTACCAGGAGACCGCGGAGACGTCCCGCCCCGAACGCGTGGCGTACCGCTCGATCAGCTCGCCGGGGCCCGGGTGCCCCGGCGCCTCGGCGGTGGTGGAGACGGGGGAGTCCGGCATTCCGAGCGGCCGGCTGTACATCACCAGCAGCCCCAGGTCGGTCAGCGGGTCGCCGAGCGTGGACATCTCCCAGTCGAGGACCGCCTTGATCCGGTCGTCCTCGCCGATCAGGACGTTGTCCATCCGGTAGTCGCCGTGCACGACCGCGGGGGCGGGGGAGCCGGGCAGCTCCCGGCCGAGGGTGGCGTGCAGCTCGTCGATGCCGGGCAGCTCGCGGTTGCGGGAGGCGTCGAGCTGCTTGCCCCAGCGGCGCAACTGGCGGTCCAGGAAGCCCGCCGGACGCCCGAAGTCCGCGAGGCCGGCCTCGGCCGGGTCCACGGCGTGCAGCTCGACGAGCGTGTCGACCAGGTTCAGCACCGCGTCCCGGGTGCGTCCGGGGCCCAGCGGGCGGAGCTGGTCGGCGGTGCGGTACGGGGTGCCCTCGACGAAGTCCATCACGTAGAACGGGGCGCCTAGGACCTCCTCGTCCTCGCACAGCAGCACGGTCCCGGGCACCGGCACGGCGGTCGCCCGCAGCGCGCTGATCACCCGGTGCTCGCGCCGCATGTCGTGCGCGGTGGCCAGTACGTGGCCGAGCGGGGGGCGCCGGACGACCCACCGCGAGACGCCGTCGGTGACCGCGTAGGTGAGGTTCGACCGTCCGCCCTCGATCAGCCGGCCGGACAGCGGCCCGTTCACCAGGCCGGGCCGCTCCCGGTCGAGCAGGCCGCGCAGCCGGTCGAGATCGAGTCCGGGCGGGTGGTCGGGGCTCATCGTCGCTCCTACGGGCAGGTGAACAATACCCGCTTCATGATGCCGACCGGTCGGTATGGCGTCCAGAGGGGAAGCGGAACGTGATCGGCGCCACGGTGATCACCGCGTCGCCGCCCGCCCAGTGGTCGTCCGGGTGCCCGTCGTGCGCGGCGTGCCGGTGTCCGTTGTGCGCGGCGTGCCGGTGTCCGTCGTGCAGGTGGTCCGCGTGGTCGCCGTGTCGCACGCGCGGGTGCCCGCACCCCTCGCCGTGCCGGTGTTCGTGTCCCTCGTGGGCGATGTGGCCCGGGGGATCGCACTCGTCCCGGTGGCGGCCGTGCTCGCGGTGCGGATGCCCGTCGTGGGTGTACTCCATGTGGCCGCCGTGCGTCACGCGGGCGTGCCCGCGGTCGGGGCCGTGGACGTGCGGATGGGCGGCGTGCTCCTGGTGCGGGGCGGACCTGGTGCGGGGCGGACCTGGCCATGGGTCGCTCACCTTCGACGGGGGCGGTGGTACGGCGGCTGCCGCGGCCCACCCTGCCAGGCGCGGCAGTGCTGCCGGCGGACCAGGAGGGCGCGTCAGGCCAGTACCAGCACCATGCCGCACGCCGCCGTCGCCACCGTGCACAGGGCGACGGCGGCGGCGTGCGCGGGAGTGAGCGCGGGCGGGCGGCCGGTGGCCGCGAGGGCGCGGATACGGCGGTGGGCGAGGCGCAGGACGCCGAGCCACAGCACGCAGCAGACGGCGCCGGCGGCGACGGTGACCGCCGAGGCGCCGGGTCCGTGCAGGGCGGCCTTCGTGGCGAGCACGGCGGCGACGGCGCCCGCGAGGGTGGTACGGCGCCAGGCGAGCCGGGTGCGCTCGGGCTGGAGCCCGGGGTCACGGTCGGCGGTGGCGGTGCTGCCGGTGCCGGTGCCGGCGCCCGGGGCGCGCGGGGTGCCGGTCAACCCTCCCACCCGACGAGGACCACGACGACCATGGCGACGGCCAGGGCGGCGACGACGACACCGAGCAGGGCGGGGAAGCGGGAGGCGGGGAGGTCCTCGCCGCGCCGCATGGCCCGTTCGCAGCGCACCCAGTGGTTCACGGCCCGCAGCGCGCACAGCACGCCCGCGCCGAGCAGCGCCAGCGCGATCCCGACCCGCCAGGTGCCGCGCAGATCCGGCAGGAACTGGTCGACGGCGAACCCTCCGCCGACCAGCGCCAGCGCGGTCCGCAGCCAGGCGAGGAACGTCCGCTCGTTCGCCAGCGAGAACCGGTAGTCCGGCGTCTTTCCCTCCCGCCGCACCTCCTCCGGCACGAACCACAACCGCACACCCCGCACAAACTCACTCACCCCCCGACTCTAACGACCCACCCACCCCACCCCCCACCCAGCCACGACCCTGACCAGCCCACACACAACCCCCGGCCCTCCCAGCCAACCCGCACACCCACCCCTCCCGCCGGGCCGCGCGCACCCGCCCCACCCGGCCGCGCCCACCCGCCCCACCCAACCCCGGGCGGGCGCCCAACCCCGCCCAACCGCGGGCAGTCGTGCCGCCTGGGGCGGCACGGGTGGGCGCGGGCGGCACCCCGCCAACGCCGGGCCGCGCGACCCACCCGCCCTCAGGCCGATCGCCGGGCCACGCACCCCGACGCCGGGTCACGTGCCCAACCCCCCACGCCGGGTCACGTGCCCAACCCCCGACGCCGGGTCACGTGCCCAACCCGCGACGTCACCTCACCCCCGATACCCCCCCAACCGCTCATACGCCGCCAACCCGTCCGGCACCCACTCCCACTCCCCGAGCCGCCGCCCCACCTCCTCCTCCGTCAGGAAGTCGAACCACGCCACCTCCTCCACCTGCGGCCGCACCGCACCCTCCCACCGCGCCTCGTACACCGACGACCACCAGGTGCGCCCGCCCCCGCCGTCGTACAGGAACTTGAACAGGAACCGGGGCCGCCCCAACCCCGTGACCCCCAACTCCTCCTCCGCCTCCCGCAGCGCCGCGTCGTCGTAGGACTCGCCCGCCCCCACCACCCCGCCGACGAACATGTCGTACAGGGACGGGAACACCAGCTTCCCCGCCGTCCGCCGGTGCACGAAGATCCGCCCGTGCGCGTCACGGACCTGCACGAACACACACCGGTGCCGCAGCCCCCGGGCGTACACCTCACCCCGTGGCGCCCGCCCGACCACCCGGTCGTTCTCGTCGACGACGTCAAGAATCTCGTCAGCAGCACTCATGCGCACCATCCAAGCAGCGCCAGTACTCCATTCCTCAACTACCCCAGAAACACCGGAAGTTGAAGCGTGTAACGCCCTTCTCGCTCTTGACGCCAACCCTTGGCTGCCGCTTTGCTGTCCGTGACCAACCCATGGCACCCCGCAACACCAGCCACCCCGCACGACCCGCCAGTCACCACCCACCACCCACCACCCACAACCCAGACCCGGCAACCGACACCCCGCGTCGCGTGAGGAAGTCCCCGCGGTGTCCCCACCCCCGCCTCCCCTCGGCCGCGGCCGCAGACCCGCGGCCCAGTCCTTCGACGAGGCCCTGGACGACGCGGAACTCGCCGCCACCCGCGCCGCGCTCGCGCAGGGCAGATGGCAGTCCGCCCGCTCCCTGCTCGCCCGCACCGGCGACGACTGGGACCGCCGCGGCCACCGCGTCACGGTCCTCGCCCGGGAGCCCTCCTGCGCCGCCTGGACCCGCGAGTGGCTCCTCGTCGAACCCGGCTCCCCCGACGCCACCGTGCTGCTCGCCCTGGCCCGGATACGCCGGGCGCTCGACGGCAAGGAGGACCCGGACCGCGCCCGGACGGCCTGCCGGGAGGCCGCCCGGCAGGTCCCCGCCGACCCCACCCCCTGGCTCGGCGTCCTCATGCTGGAACGCGCACGCGGCACCGACGAGGACCTCGTCCGCGCCTACGAGCAGGTGCGCGCCCGCTACGCCGACCACCACCACGCCCACCACCTGATGGTCGCCCGCCTCGCCGAACGCCGCGCCGACACCGGCTCCGACCCGCTGCACGAGGTGTACGACTTCGCCAACTGGGCCGCCGAACAGGCCCCCGCCGACTCCCCGCTGGCCGTGCTGCCGGTCGTCGCGCACGCCGAGCGGTACCGCGTACTGGCCGCCGCCGGGCACGAGCCCGCCGACCCCGCCGCCTCGGGCCACTGGTCCGGCCGCCGCGCCCGGCAGGTGATGAAGGCCGCGTTCGACTGGTGGCTGGAGTGGGAGCAGGACGGCCACCCGCGCCGCCTGATCGACCTGAACTACCTCGCCCACGCCAAGTCCTGCGGCCGCCGCGGCGCCGAGGCCGCCGCCCTGTTCCACCGCATCGGCGACCACGTCACACCGGCCCCGTGGTCCTACCCCGACCGCGACCCGTACTCCGCCTTCCGCGCCGCCCGCGCCGCCGCCCTCGGCACGGCCTGAGGCGACCGCGCGGGCCTCCGCACCGCCACCGCACGGCAACCCGCACGGCAACCCGCACGGCAATCGCAGTCCCACGCAGCCAACGAGAGAAGGACGGCCCTGGATGACCACGGACAGTTCGCGCACGGCCACGTCCGCGCCCGACCGCATCAGCACCTTCAAGGGGGAGGAGCGGGCGCTGCGTGCCGACCGCCTGGGCACCGGCGGCCTGCTGCTCTCCGTCCTCGCCGCGACCGCCCCCCTGATGGTGGTCGCCGGGGTCATGCCCACCACGTTCGCGGTGATGGGCATCGTCGGACAGCCCCTGCTCTTCGTCGTGCTGGGCGTGGTGCTGGTCCTGTTCAGCGTCGGGTACGCCGAGATGAGCCGGCACGTGCACAACGCGGGCGCCTTCTACGCGTACATCTCCCGCGGCCTGGGCGGCACCGCCGGCGCGAGCGCCGCGCTGGTCGCGCTGCTCGCCTACAACGCCCTCCAGGTCGGCATCTACGGCATCTTCGGCTTCGAGGTCTCCGGTCTCCTCGCCACCTACGCCGACCTGGAGATCGCCTGGTGGATACCGGCACTGGCGGCCGTGCTGGCCGTCGGCGCGCTGGGCTGGCTGAAGATCGACGTCAACGCACGCGTGCTGGGCGTCCTGCTGCTGATCGAGGTCGCCCTCGTCGTCGCCTTCGACGTCGCCGCCGTCGCCGACCCCGGCGCGCAGGGCCTGTCCCTGCACGCCTTCGACCCCGACACCCTCACCGGCGCGGGCGTCGGCACCGCCCTGTGCTTCTGCATCGCCGCCTTCCTCGGCTTCGAACAGGCGCCGGTGTACGCCGAGGAGACCAGCCGCCCCCACGTCCTGGTGCCGCGCGTGATGTTCCTCGCGGTCGGCGGCGTCGCCGTGTTCTTCGCGCTCAGCAGTTGGGCGCTGACCGTCGCCACCGGCCCCGCGCACATCGTCGGCGCCGCCCGGGAGCAGAGCGCCGGGCTGCTGTTCTCCCTCACCGAGTCACGGCTCGGCGGCACCTTCACCGACGTCCTGCACGTGCTGTTCGTCACCGGCATGTTCGCGGCGCTGCTCAGCTTCCACAACGTCGTCGCCCGGTACGCCTTCGCCATGGGCCGCGAGGGGCTGCTGCCGGCCGCGTTCGGGCGGACCAGCGGCACCAGCGGCGCCCCGGGCACCGGCTCGGTGCTCCAGACGGCCGTGTCCGCGCTGGTCGTCGTCGGCTTCGCGATCGCCGACGACCGCCCGGCCGGCGACCCCACCGAACCGGTCCTGCACCTGTTCACCTGGGCCGGCAACATCGGCGCCCTCGGCGTGATCGTGCTGATGGCGGCGGCCTCCTTCTCGGTGGTCGCCTTCTTCGTCCGCCGGGGCGCCGGACGCGCGCAGGGCGCCCGGCTGGCGGCGTCCGCCCTCGCGGGCCTCGCCCTGCTGGTGATCGCCGGTTACACGGTCAAGGACTTCGACGTCCTGGTCGGCGCCGGCCCCGGCTCGTCGCTGAGCTGGGTCCTGCCCGGCGTCATCGGCCTCGCGCTCGTCGCCGGCCTGGTCCAGGGCCTGCTGCTGCGCTCCCGCGCCCCCGAACGGCACGCCCGGATCGGCCTGGGCAACGAGGCGTTCCGGCTGGACAACGCCGCGTCGAGCCGCCCGGAGTGACTCAGGACGCGGCCGGGGAAGGCTGCGGGGACGCCACCCCGGCGATCCGGAACGCCCCCTCCAGCACCGCCTCCGCCGCCCCGAGGCGGACCCGCACGTCGACCGGCGCGGCCGGGTCCGCCGGCAGCGCCGGGACCAGGACGGCGAGCGTCAGCCGGTCGCCGGACCGGGCCGCCACGACCGGCGGACCCGGCACCGGCACCCCGCCGACGGACACGCCGCCGTCGCGCGGCAGTTCGGCGGGGTCGAAGTAGGCGCCGCGCAGGTGGACGCGGACCGTCTCGCCCGGCCGGACCGTCCCGTCCTCGCCCGCGTCCGCCCCGGTGATGCCGTACGCGCACGCCGTCCCGCCGCCGGAGGGCGCGGCGAGCCGCGCGGTGGCCCCCGGGTGGCGCCGGTGGAAGCGCAGCAGCCCGTCGAGGACCGCGTACGCGGCCCGGCCCTTGCAGGTGTCCAGCCGTCCCGCCAGCGCCGCGTGCTCCCGGGCCGCCGCCTCCCAGTCGCCGCCGCGGCCCTGGACGGCGAGGCAGCCCTCGGCCAGGCCGCGCAGCACCCGCCACTCGCCGGTCGGCGGCGTGTTCGCGAGGGTGTCGCGGACCTCGCCGCACCGCTCGGGGGAGCGCAGCCGGTCGTACGCGCTCTGCGGGTCGGGGAGCGCGTCGGTGTCCGGCGAGACCGGGCCCGGCGGCAGCCAGGCGGGGGCGGTCGGCGGCCGGGGTTCACCGCTCGGCGCCGGGCTGGCCGCGGGGGACGGGCCGGCCGGGGCGCGGCGGGGGGAGGCGGGAGCGCGGGTCGGGGCGGGCGGCCGGGGGGTGGCGACGGGGCCGGGGGCGCCGTCCGCCCGCCAGGAGGGGACGGGCCGGGGCGCGGCCACCGTGCCGGGCGGCCCGCCGGCCGGGCCGCCGTCCGCCGCTCCGCCCGGGACGCTGGGCAGCGCGACGTACGGTGGCGGCCCGCTCGGGTCACCGGCGCAGGAGGCCGCGATCACCGCCAGCGTGCCGGCCAGGCACAGCCCCGTGATCCGCGTGCCGAGCGAAACCCCCATGACGCCCCCCGTCGTGAACACCCCCGGACATGGAAAGGGCGCGCTCCCATCATCCGGAAGCGCGCCCCGCGGGGGAAGTCCCGCTAGATGATCAGCGACAGGAGCAGCACCAGGGCCCCGGCGACCACCGAGATGATCGTCTCCATCACCGACCAGGTCTTGACGGTCTGGCCGACGTTCAGGCCGAAGTACTCCTTCACCAGCCAGAAACCGGCGTCGTTGACATGGCTGAAGAACAGCGAGCCGGCGCCGACCGCCAGGACCAGCAGGGCCGTGTGGGTGGTCGACATGTCGGCGGCCAGCGGCGCGACCAGACCGGCCGCCGAGACCGTCGCCACGGTCGCCGAACCGGTCGCCAGCCGGATCGCCACCGCGATCAGCCAGGCCAGCAGCAGCGCCGGGATCGACCAGTCCTCGGAGATCTCCAGGATCATCCTGCCCACGCCGGAGTCGATCAGCGTCTGCTTGAAGCCGCCGCCCGCGCCGACGATCAGCAGGATGCCCGCGATCGGCGCGAGCCCCTTCTCCACCAGGCCCGAGACGCGGTCCTTGGCGAACCCGGCGGGCCGCAGCAGCGTGAAGATGCCCACGATCACGGCGGCGAGCAGGGCGATCAGCGGGTTGCCGATGACGTCGAAGGTGCGCTGCACCAGGGCGTCCGAGTCGTCGACGATGATGTCGACGAGGGCCTTGGCCAGCATCAGGACGACCGGCAGCAGGATGGTGGCCAGCGTGGCGCCGAACCCGGGACGCCGCTCCAGTTCCTCGGAGGCGCGCTGCGGGATCATCCGGTCCGGGGCGGGCACGTCCACCCAGCGGGCGGCGTACCTGGAGAACAGCGGGCCGGCGATGATCACCGTCGGGACCGCGACCAGCACGCCGAGCGCCAGCGTCACACCGAGGTTGGCGCCCAGCGCGTCGATCGCGACCAGCGGACCGGGATGCGGCGGCACCAGGCCGTGCATCACGGAGAGACCGGCCAGCGCCGGGATGCCGATGCGCATCAGGGAGTAGTTGCCGCGCTTGGCGACCATCAGCACCACCGGGATCAGCAGCACGATGCCGACCTCGAAGAAGAGCGGCAGCCCGATCACGGAGGCGATCAGCACCATCGTCCACGGCATCGAGCGCTTGCTCGCCCGGCCGAGGATGGTGTCCACGATCTGGTCGGCGCCGCCGGAGTCGGCGAGCATCTTGCCGAGGATCGCGCCCAGGGCGATCAGCACGCCCACGCCGGCCACGGTGGAGCCGAGTCCGGCGGTGAAGCTGGTGATGACCTTGTCCAGGGGCGCCCCGGCGAACGCGCCGAGCGCCAGTGAGCCGATGGTCAGCGCCAGGAAGGCGTGCAGCTTGAACTTGGTGATGAGCAGAACGATGACGGCGATGCCCAACAGCACGGCGATGCCCAACTGGGCATGACCGGCCGAGGTGATCGGCTCGACGGTGTCCGCTGCCAGCATCTCGACGCTGAGTCTGGTCACGGTGTTTTCCTTGCGGTGATGGGGATGCGGGGGAGGGGCGCGTGAAAGGGGTTACGCGGGGTCGGGGAGGGTCCGCAGGGCGTACGCCGCCCGTTCGGTGATCTCCTCCGGGGAGCCGGAGACGTCCACCGCGACACCGGCCTCGCCGGGCTGGAGGGGCTGGAGCGTGGCGAACTGGGAGTCGAGCAGGGCGGTCGGCATGAAGTGGCCCTGCCGGTGGGACATCCGGTCCTCGATCAGCTCGCGGCTGCCCGTGAGATGGACGAAGACGATACCGGGCGCGGCGGCCCGCAGCCGGTCGCGGTAGGACCGCTTCAGCGCCGAGCTGCTGACCACCCCGCCGAGCCCCGCCCGCCCGTGCGCCCAGGCGCCGATGGCGTCCAGCCAGGGCCATCGGTCGTCGTCGGTGAGGGGCGTGCCGGCGGTCATCTTGGCGATGTTGGCCGGCGGATGGAAGTCGTCGCCCTCGGCGTAGGGAACGCCGAGCCGGGCCGCGAGCAGGGGACCGATCGTGGTCTTCCCGGTGCCCGCCACGCCCATGACCACGACGACATGGGAGGTCTGCGGTTGCTGCATCGTGCTCTCGCTGTCTGCTGTCTTCGTCGACACGTGATGTAGACGCAACTGAAACGCATTAGGTACGACGAATTCAAGAGGGTGTGACATATAAGTCTGACTTTTTCATCCCGTGATCCGCCCCGTACGCTGAGTGCATGAGCACACCGGGCAGGGGGCTGCACGGCCGCGTACTGGACACCCTCGGCCCCGCGATCACCGCGGGTGAGTACCCCGCGGGCAGCGTTCTGCGCACCGACGAACTCGCCCAGCGTTTCGAGGTGTCGCGCTCCGTGATGCGCGAGGCCGTCCGCGTCCTTGAGTCCATGCACCTGGTCGCCTCACGCCGCCGGGTGGGCGTCACCGTCCTGCCCGAGCGCGACTGGAACGTCTACGACCCCCAGGTCATCCGCTGGCGCCTGGCCGGCGCCGACCGGCCGCGCCAACTGCGCTCGCTGACCGTGCTGCGCTCGGCGGTGGAACCGGTGGCGGCCGGCCTCGCCGCGCGGAACGCCACCCACGAGCAGTGCGCCGAACTCACCGAGTGCGCCCTGGGGATGGTCGCCAACTCCAGTGGTCACAGGCTGGAGCGGTACCTCTTCCACGACGTGGCCTTCCACCGCGTCATCCTCAACGCCTCGGGCAACGAGATGTTCGCCCGCCTCGGCGACGTGGTCGCCGAGGTGCTCACCGGCCGCACCCAGCACGACGTGATGTTCGAGGACCCCGACCCGGCCGCCGTCACCCTGCACGTCCGCGTCGCCGAGGCGGTCCGCGCCCGCGACGCCGAGCGCGCCGAACGGCTCACCCGCGAGATCACCGTCGGCGCCCTGCACGAACTGGACATCCTCGCGCCCTAGTCGGGCGGGTCGAGCGAGGTCAGGCGAGGAACTCCCCGTCCACGTACACCCACGCCCCGTCCACCCGCTGGAAGCGGCTGCGCTCGTGCAGCGACCCGCCCCGGTACGAGGCGCGGAAGGTCACCGTGCCGGTGGAGTGGAACGCCGAGCCGTCGGCGGTGTCCAGGATCTCCAGCCCGCTCCAGCGCGTCCCCGGATCGAGGTCCAGCCGGGCCGGCCGCGTCCGCGGGTGCCAGGTCCGCAGCAGATACACCGGGTCCCGCCGCACGAACGCCGTGTAGCGGGACCGCATCAGCGCCTCGGCCGTCGGCGCCGCCGCCGCACCGGAGAGGAAGCGGCCGCAGCACTTCTCGTACGGCTCGGGCAGCCCGCACGGGCAGGAACGCGTGGTCATGGCCACCCCTCCGCGACAGCTCGGTGAGTCAACGCGCGAGGGCCGTGACCTCGCGGTCACGGCCCTCGCATCCGATGTGTCCGAGGGGGGACTTGAACCCCCACGCCCGATAAAGGGCACTAGCACCTCAAGCTAGCGCGTCTGCCATTCCGCCACCCGGACAAGGTGTCTGCCGCACGGGACGTTGCCCGCGGCGACGACGTAAACATTACCAGGCTTTCCGGGGTGTCCGATCACCCCCCGATCCGGTGTGAACGGCGTGTGACGGGCCGGGACCGGTCTTGGGGGTCGCCCTCGCGGAGAGGGAGGATGAGGGGGACCCACCAGCAGTGACAGCGGGAGGAAGCACGTGAGCGAGACGGGCACGACCAGGAGCGTCACCGGCGAGGACGAGGTCGTGGACCTCTGCCGCGAGCTGATCCGGATCGACACCAGCAACTACGGCGACCACTCGGGACCGGGCGAGCGCAAGGCGGCGGAGTACGTCGCCGAGAAGCTCGCCGAGGTGGGCCTGGAGCCGCGGATCTTCGAGTCCCACCCGGGCCGCGCCTCCACGGTGGCCCGCATCGAGGGCGCGGACCCGACCCGGCCCGCGCTGCTCATCCACGGCCACACCGACGTCGTTCCGGCCAACGCGGACGACTGGACCCACCACCCCTTCTCCGGCGAGGTCGCCGACGGGTGCGTGTGGGGCCGCGGCGCCGTCGACATGAAGGACATGGACGCGATGACCCTCGCGGTCGTCCGCGACCGGCTGCGCAGCGGACGCAAGCCGCCCCGCGACATCGTCCTCGCCTTCCTCGCCGACGAGGAGGCGGGCGGCACGTACGGCGCCCGGTACCTCGTCGACCAGCACCCCGACCTCTTCGAGGGCGTCACCGAGGCGATCAGTGAGGTGGGCGGCTTCTCCTTCACCGTGAGCGAGCAGCGCCGGCTCTACCTGATCCAGACCGCCGAGAAGGGCATGCACTGGATGAAGCTGACCGTGGCCGGCACCGCCGGGCACGGCTCGATGATCCACCGCGACAACGCCATCACCGAACTGTCCGAGGCCGTCGCCCGCCTCGGCCGGCACGAGTTCCCCGTCCGCGTCACCAAGACGACCCGGGCCTTCCTGGACGAACTCGGCGACGCGCTCGGCACCGAGCTGGACCCGGAGAACATGGAGGGGACCCTCGCCAGGCTCGGCGGCATCGCCAAGCTGATCGGCGCGACCCTGAGCAACACCGCCAACCCCACCCAGCTCGGCGCCGGTTACAAGGTCAACGTCATTCCCGGCGAGGCCACCGCGCACATCGACGGACGGTTCCTGCCCGGTCACGAGGAGGAGTTCCTCGCCGACCTCGACCGCATCCTCGGCCCGAAGGTGCGCCGCGAGGACGTGCACGCCGACAAGGCCGTCGAGACCACCTTCGACGGGGCGCTGGTGGACGCCATGCAGTCCGCGCTGATCGCGGAGGACCCGGCCGCCAAGGCCATCCCCTACATGCTCTCCGGCGGCACCGACGCCAAGTCCTTCGACGACCTGGGCATCCGGGGCTTCGGCTTCGCGCCGCTGAAGCTGCCGCCGGAGCTGGACTTCGCGGGCATGTTCCACGGCGTGGACGAGCGGGTCCCGGTCGACGGCCTGAAGTTCGGCGTGCGCGTCCTCGACCGCTTCATCGATGCGTCCTGATTTGGGCCACTGAAACGACACTCCTTTAATCGTTCGGACGTACGGGGTCCGACCGGGAAGGGTGAATGCGACCATAAGCTCGTAGCCCCATTACTCCCTCCTCGTTACTGGTCATGTGATCCGCATTTTGGGATCGCGCTTGCCAACTAGGAGGAATAAATGTTCAAGAAGGTCGTCGCCGCTGCCGCCGCCACCGGTGGTCTCGTTCTCGCCGGTGCGGGACTGGCCGTCGCCGACTCGGGCGCCCAGGGCGTCGCCGCCCACTCCCCGGGCGTCGCGTCCGGCAACGTCGTACAGGTGCCCGTGCACGTGCCGGTCAACGTCTGCGGCAACACGGTCAACGTGATCGGGCTGCTGAACCCCGCCTTCGGCAACACCTGCGTCAACAAGTGACGTCTGTGCCTCGCCCCGTGAGGGCTTGAGCCCGTCGGCCCCGGAGCGCGTGCCATGCGCTCCGGGGCCGACCGGCCTTTCGGAACTGCGACAGCGCGAAATACCAAGACTTTCGTCGGCACAAGGTCGAAGACAGGGGATTCACTACATGCGACAGGTCACCCGCAAGGGTCTGATGACGATGGCCGCCGCCACCGGTGTGCTCGCCGCCGCGGGCGGCACCGCCCACGCCACGGACGCCGGGGCGCACGGCTCCGCCACGGGCTCGCCCGGCGTACTCTCCGGCAACACGGTGCAGGCGCCGGTGCACGTGCCGGTCAACCTCTGCGGCAACACGGTCGACGTCGTCGGCGTCCTCAACCCCTCGGTCGGCAACACCTGCGCCAACCGGGGCGGCGGCTCCGGCGGCTACGGCGACCACGGCGGCTACGGCGGCCACGGCGGCTACGGCGGCCACGGGGCGGGAGGCGGCGGCTCGGACGCCGCCGGCCACGCCACCGACTCGCCGGGCGTCGCCTCCGGCAACCACGTCCAGGTACCGGTGGACGCGCCGGTCAACGTCTGCGGCAACAGCGTCGACGTCATCGGCGTCGGCAACGCCTCGACGGGCAACGACTGCGCCAACGGCGGCCACCACCACACGAACCCACCGGGCGGGGAGCCGGAACACCCGGGCGAGCCGGGTGAGCCCGGTCACCCCGGTGAGCCGGGAGAGCCCGGAGAACCGGGCCAGCCCGGTGAGCCCGGTGAACCCGGGGAGCCTGGTGAACCCGGTCAGCCTGGTGAGCCCGGCGCTCCCGAAACCCCGGAGCGGCCCGGCACCCCGCCCGGCTCGGACGACGGGCAGCCCCACGGGCCCGGCGCCCAGTCCGTCAGCCGGCCCCGTGAGAGCGTGCAGCTCGCGCAGACCGGCAGCGACCTGCCGCTGGGCCTCGCCCTCCCGGCCGCGGCCGGCGCGGTGCTCGCCGGTGCGGTGCTCTACCGCAGGGCCCGCGCCTCGGCCTGACACCCCCGCGCGAGCGGAGCGGCCCCCGCCCCGGCGGGGCCCGCTCCGTCTCCGTGGCCTGCGGTCCGTCCCGGTTCACCAGGTGGCGCGCACCTGTCGGATGATCCGCCGACGCAACCGCACCCTGCGGCTGCCGTCGCGCAACAGGCTCAGGCGGTACAACTCCCAGTGTCCGTACTCGGCGTGGTCGGTCAGCAGACGTGTGGTCTCCTTGCGGGAGACCCCGCGCGGCAGGTGCACGTCGACAAATTCGTATTCCGGCATCGCATCTATTGTGCGGTCTGGGGCCCGGTACGGATAGCGTCTGCAGTATGTCTGATGCTGTGCAGCCCACCGCTGCCGAGGTACGCGCCGCCGCCGAGGCGGTCAAGACCGCGCTCGACCGCCACCTGGCCGCGGTCGAGCAACGGTCGGGTGAGGACGACCCGGCCGTCTACGACGCGTTCAACCACCTGGCCGCTGCCGCCGAGGCGTACGACGAGCTGCTCTACGACCGTTACGACGAGGTCACCCCCTTCGAGATCCCCGGCGCGGAGGACACGATGCCGCCGTACACGGGGCCCGAGGAACCGAACGCGCTGAGCGTGCTGATCCGCCGCGACTACGCCGTGGCGGAGCCCCAGCGGCTGCTGGCGCAGGCCCGGCGGGTGGCGGCGGCTGACGACGACGAGGGCCCGGCCGTGGACACCGCGAGCACCGTCCACGGGGCGCTCGGCATCCTGTTCGGCGAGTTCGAACCGGACGAGATCGCCTCCCGGCACAAGGAGTTCGGCCTGGAGGAGGGCGACTCCACGCTGTGGGTGACCGCCGCCGACGAGCCCCCCGAGGCCGGTGAGTGGCTGGAGGCGCCGTTCGAACAGGCCGACCCCCAGCGGGTGGTGTGCCGGTTCGACGTCAGCGCGGTCTTCGACGACATCGGCCACGGCCTCGACGACGACGATGACCTCGGCGACCCGGTGCACACCGGGCGGGACGACGACCTCGACACCGACCTGGACGAGGAACTCGTGGACGACGACGAGGAGGATCTGGAGCCACTGGACGCCGACCGCTAGAGCGGACGGCGCCCGGCAGGACGGCGGTGGCCGGGGGAGACACCTCCCCGGGCCACCGCCGTCGCCGTCCTCAGCCCTCCGCCGGCGCCTGCGGGGCGAGCAGCACCGGCAGCCGGGTCGTCCGCGGCTTGGCCGTGACCTCCGCCACAGCCCGCGGCAGCGCCTGCTCCACGCCCTGCACCACGGACAGATGGCGTGCCGCCCGCCCGAACGCCGTGTAGACCCAGGGCCGGCTGAGCGCCCGCACCGCGTCGCCGGGCAGCACCACGACCACCGCGGGCCACCGGCCGCCGGCCGCCTGGTGCGCGGTCAGCGCCCACCCGTGCCGCACCGAACCGGCCACCCGCTCCTTCGGTACGACCACGGTTCCGCCCGCGCAGGACAGCCGCAGCCCCTCCGCGTCGGCCCCCACCACCCGGCCCGGCAGCGTACGGCCCGGTACGGGGGAGTAGGCGACCCGGTCGCCGGGGTCGAAGCCGCCGAAGCGGCCGGGGCCGGGGTTGAGCCGCTCCTTCAGCGCTGCGTTGAGCGCGCGGGTGCCGACCGCGCCGCCGTGCCCCGGGGTGATCACCTGGGTCTCCTCGGCGGGCACGCCGATCGCGCGGGGCACCGAGTCCGCGACGAGCTGCACGGTGCGGTGCACGGCCTCGCCCGGGTCCCGCACCGGCACGATCACGACCTCCTTGCCCGGCGCCTCGACCTGGGTCAGCTCGCCGATGCCGATCCCGGAGACCAGCTCGCCCAGCGGGCCGGGGTCCGGCCGGCGGGAGGCGACCTGCGGACAGATCCGGGCCGCCAGCAGGTCCGCGAAGACCCGCCCGGGGCCCACGGACCACAGCACCGCCGGATCGCCGGCCAGAACCAGCCGCGCCCCGTCCGCCAGGGACTCCGCCAGCAGGGCCGCCGACTCCACGTCCAGTTGGGGTGCGTCGAACACGATGAGCAGGTCCAGGTCGAGGGCGCCGTCCGGGTCCCGTCCCGGCCCCTCCGTCCCGGCCAGCAGCCCGGCGACGGTGACGACCGGCGCCTGTGCGGACCCCGGACCCAGCAGGCCGGCGAAGCGGGCGCGTCCGGCCGGGCTCGGGGAGGCGGCCCAGGCGCGCAGGCCGAGGCCGGGCGCGGCGGACAGCAGGGCCGCCGGTTCGGCCAGGGACGCCTCGCCGCCGGTGTGCAGGACCAGGCCGTGACCGGCCACCGCGCGGAACAGGTCGGCGGCGGAACCCTCCGCCGAGGCGGCGGCGCCCTCCCAGTCGGCGGTGGAGCCGTCCTGCTTCGGCACCGAGTTCGCCAGCCTGGCCAGGCCGTCGGCGAGGCTCTCCTCGGCAAGCGCGTACCGCTCCAGGCCGACCAGCACCCGGACCGGCCGCTCCTCCTCGCCGCCGTCCTCGTCGTCGCCCCCGTCCTCGGCCACCGGTGCGCGCCGGGCCGGGGCGCCGGTCTCCTCCAGGGCGTCCTGGAAGGCCAGGGCCTCGCCCTCCGCCAGCGCGCTCTGTACGGCGGCGTCGGGGTCCGGCACACCGCGCTGGGCGAGCGTGTCGGTGAGCCTCGGCAGCTCCAGGGCCGTGTGCCCGGCCAGCGCGGCCTGCTCCAGGAGCCAGACGGTGACCGCGCGCCCCCGCCGCTCGTCGTCCGGGCCGCACTCCGCGCCGAGCAGCGCCCGCGCGAAACCGTCCGCCTGCTCGGGGCGGACCCCGGCGACCCGCAGCAGTTGCCAGGGGTCGGCGCGCAGGGCCTCGTCCGCGCCCTCGCCGAGCGCCGCGACGACCTGTGGCGCGAGCGTCTCGGGGGCGCCGCCCGCGGTCAGGACGGCCCGCACGGCCTGCACGGCCTCCGGCGCGGGGGCCGGGGGAGCGCCCGCCGAGCGGTCCGGCGCCGGCGCCGGCCGTCGTACCGGCTCGGGCGCCGGGCGGCGCGGGGCCGGCCGGGGCTCGGCGAAGACCGTGGCCGGCGGCTTCTCCCCGCTCTCCACGGCGCGGACGGCCGCCAGCAGCTCGGCCGCGGTCCCGCTGAGCTTGGTCCCGGCGGCCACCGGCCCCTTCTTCTCCGCCTTCCGCCGCTCGATCCGCTCCCGCTCCACCTGCTGCGCCAGCAACTCGGCCTCGGCCTCGGACAACTCCTTGCCCACACCGGCACCGACACCCGCACCGCCTTCGTCCGCCGTACCGCTCGCGTCCGCCGTACCGCTCGCGTCCGCCGTACCGCTCGCGCCCGCCGTACCGCCGTCGCCCGCCGTGCCGTCATCCTCGGCCGCCGCCCCGTCCCCCGCCCCACCGCGCTCCCCGGCGGGCGACCCCCCGTGCTCCGGGGTCCCCGGCGTCGCCGGTTCGGGGGCGGCCGTGGCCTCCTCGGTGGGCTCGGGTTCCGTGCTCACAGCGTGCTCCAGTCGTGATCGGGATAGCGGTGCACGGGCTCCGACACATCGTCCAGGGCCCGGCAGATCTCGTCAGGAAGACTAAGCGCCTCCACTGACAACGCCGCCGTGAGCTGCCGCGCGTTGCGCGCGCCGACGACCGGCGCGACCACCCCGGGCCGGTCCCGCACCCAGGCCAGCGCGACCTGGAGCGGGGTCACCGCCAGCCCGTCCGCCGCCGTGGCCACCGCGTCCACGATCCGGCTCGCCGCGTCGTCAGGGAGCGACGAACGGCGCCATGTGCTCCGAGGCCCCCCGCGAGTCGCCCGGCGTCGCCCCGCCCCGGTACTTGCCCGTCAGCACCCCCCGCCCCAGCGGCGAGGACGGCAGCAGCCCGATGCCCAGGTCGAGCGCGGCCGGCAGCACCTCCCGCTCTATCCCGCGCTGCACCAGCGAGTACTCGAGCTGCGTGCTCGCCAGCCGGGTGCGCACCCCCGGCGCCGCCAACTGCCAGGTCGCCGCCTTGGCCAACTGCCAGCCGCAGAAGTTGGACACCCCGGCGTACCGGGCGCGCCCGCTGCTCACCGCCAGGTCGAGGGCGTGCAGGGTCTCCTCCAGCGGGGTATGCGGGTCGTAGGCGTGGATGTGCCAGACGTCGACGTGGTCCGTGCCCAGCCGGGCGAGGGAGGCGTCCAGCGCGGAGAGCAGATGGGCGCGCGAGCCGTCGAACCGCCGGTCCGGGTCGGGCACGCTGCCCGCCTTGGTGGAGATCACCAGGTCCCGGCGCGGCACCAGGCCCTCCATCAGCCGCCCCAGCAGGTATTCGGCCTCCCCGTCGCCGTACACGTCCGCGGTGTCGACGAGCGTGCCGCCCGCCTCCCAGAAGGTCTTCAAGAGGTCCGCCGCGTCGTGCTCGTCGGTGTCGCGGCCCCAGGTCAGGGTGCCGAGACCGATGCGGGACACGCGCAGGCCGGTGCGGCCGAGATGCCTCTGCTCCATGAACGCCGAGATTACTGGCCAGGTCTTCCCCCGTGGGGGCCTGTGGACAACCGGTTCCACCGCGCTAAGGTCGGTGCACCAGGGACGTTACTGATCGGTAAGGGGAATCGGCCATGCAGCTCGGGATCAACCTCGGCTACTGGGGCGCGGGAATGGACGCGGACAATCTCGCCGTCGCCCGGGAGGCCGACCGCCTCGGGTACGCCGTCTGCTGGGCCGCCGAGGCGTACGGCTCGGACGCCGCCACGGTGCTCTCCTGGGTCGCGGCGCAGACCGAGCGGATCGACGTGGGCTCGGCGATCTTCCAGATCCCGGCCCGCCAGCCCGCGATGACCGCGATGACCGCCGCGACCCTGGACTCCCTCTCGGGCGGCCGGTTCCGCCTCGGCCTCGGCGTCTCCGGCCCGCAGGTCTCCGAGGGCTGGTACGGCGTGAAGTTCGACAAGCCCCTCACCCGCACCCGCGAGTACGTCGAGATCGTCCGCAAGGCGATGACCCGCGAACGCCTGTCCTACGAGGGCGAGCACTGGACGCTGCCGCTGCCCGGCGGCCCCGGCAAGCCGATCAAGCTGACCGTGCACCCGCAGCGCGAGCACATCCCGCTCTACATCGCGGCGATCGGCCCGAAGAACCTGGAGCAGACCGGCGAGATCGCCGACGGCGCCCTGCTGATCTTCCCCTCGGCCGAGCACCTGGAGGAGACCGCGATCCGGCCGCTGCGCGCCGGACGCGAGAAGGCCGGCAAGACCCTCGACGGCTTCGACGTCTGCCCGACCGTGCCGCTGGCCGTCGGCGACGACAAGGACGTCCCCGCCCTCGCCGACACCTTCCGCCCGTACACCGCGCTCTACGTCGGCGGCATGGGCAGCCGCAAGCAGAACTTCTACAACCGGCTCGCCCAGCGCATGGGGTACGAGAAGGAGGCCGCCGAGATCCAGGACAAGTACCTGGCCGGCGACAAGCAGGGCGCCGCCGCCGCCGTACCGCACGACCTGATCGACCGGACCACGCTGCTGGGCTCCGTGGACCGCATCGCGGACCGGATGCGGGCCTACGCCGCGGCCGGCGTCACCACCCTGACCCTGGCCCCCTCCGGCTTCACCCTGGAGGAGCGGATCGCCTCGCTGCGGGCCGGCACCGAGGCCCTGGAGCGCGCCGGAGTGGCGTAGCGGCGGGAAGTCTTTCACGGCCGTGGTGGGGGCTCGGGAGTCTTCCCCGCCACGGCCGTCACGGGGAACAACGCCGTCACGCGGGCGTGGTTACGCTCGGGCCGGCCCCGCCGTCCGCCTTCTGGCGCAGTCGGCCGACGCACCTGTTGCCGGACCCAGCGTCCGGGACTTGACTCTCTCCTTGCGGACCGCAGAGGCAGAGAGGTGACCGGTGATGCTTTCGGCCAGGAGTCTGTTCCAGGAGATCCTCGACCACGACGAGTCGTTCCGTCTCTTCTGCTCGATCGCCGCCGGCGGCGAGTCCCAGGGCGGCTGGGAGAACGGCCGGATCGCGGCCCTGGTGCCCGAGAGCGAACGCGCCCTGGCCCCGAAGATCGCCCGGCACGGCGCCGACGAGGACAAGCACGGACGCATCTTCCACGCCCTGCTCAAGAAGCGCGGCCTGGAGCCGGTCGAGGTGCCCCCGGAGACCGACTACACCATGCTCCTGGAACGGCACGGCATCGGCCTCGCCCACGACAGGCTCAGGGCCGACCGGCCGCTCACCGTGCGGGACGTCATCACGTACCTGGCGCACAGCAGGGTCACCGAGCAGCGGGCGGCCGACCAGATGGGGATGCTGCGCAAGTACTTCGCCGGCCACCCGGACATCGGCCGGGCGGTCCGGATGATCGCCGGCGACGAGGACAACCACCTGGCGTACTGCCACGAGGAACTGCTCCGCTTCGCCGCCGCCGGACACGGCCGGTACATCCAGCGGACGCTGCGCGCGTGCGCGCTCACCGAGATCCGCGTCCACCGGGACGTCAGCCTCGCGGTCATGGCCCGCATGGGGCGGGTCCTGCACTGGTCCCGGGCCAGGTCGGCCCTGCTCGCGGCGGGCATCCACGCGGTGTACGCCTACGAACGGCTGGGAAGCTGGCGGCGCATGGTGACCCTGCGGACGCCCGAGCGGCGCGACGCCCTCGGCGGCCCCGCCGCCCCGGCGGCCGAGTTCGCCTGAACCCCGCTACAGCCAGCCCCGGCGCTTGAACAGGCGGAACAGCAGCACCTCCAGGGCGGCCATCACGACGATCACCGCCGGATACGACCACACCCAGTGCAGCTCGGGCATGTGGTCGAAGTTCATGCCGTAGATCCCCGCGATCATGGTGGGGACCGCGGCCATGGCCGCCCACGCGGAAATCTTCCGCATGTCGTCGTTCTGCCGGACGCTCATCTGCGCCAGATGCGCCGAGAGGATGTCCGAGACCAGCCGGTCCAGCCCCTCCACCGACTCGTTCACGCGCGTGAGGTGGTCGTGCACGTCCCGGAAGAAGGGCCGCGCCCCGTCGTTGACGAACGGCACCGCCATGCCGAACGCCCCGGTGCCCGCCAGCCTGGTCAGCGGCGGCATCATCGGCACCGTCGCCCGGCGGAACTCCAGGATCTGCCGCTTGAAGTTGTAGATCCTGGACGCCGTGTTCCGCGAGCCGCCGCCGTCCGGCGAGAACACCTCCGCCTCCAGCTCCTCCAGGTCGTTGCCCAGCTCGGTCGCCACGTCCAGATAGTGGTCGACGCAGGCGTCCGCGATCGCGTACAGCACCGAGGTGGGCCCCTCGCCGAGCAGATGGGGCTCCTTCTCCAGCCGCTGCCGCACGGTCCCCAGCGGAGCGCCTTCGCCGTGCCGGACGGTCACCGCGAACCCGTCGCCCAGGAAGATCATCAGCTCCCCGGAGGACACCGTGTCGTGCTCCGCGTCGTACACCACCGGCTTCAGCACCACGAACAGCGAGTCCTCGTACACCTCCAGCTTGGGCCGCTGGTGCGCCTTCAGGGCGTCCTCGACGGCCAGTGGGTGCAGCCCGAACTCCCGGGTGACGTGGTCGAACTCCTGCTCCGAGGGCTCGTGCAGCCCGATCCACACGAAGCCGCCCGCCGCTCGGGCCTCGCCGAGCGCGTCGGAGAGGTCCTCCGGCCCGCCGGAACGATGTCCGTCCCGGTAGATGGCACAGTCCACGATCACCGAACCCATTCTCCCCTCGCCCGAGCACCGGTGCCCGGTCAGCTACGCCTACCCTTGGCGCATGCCCACGCTGATCCTCGTCAGGCACGGACGTTCCACCGCCAACACCGAAGGGCTGCTCGCCGGCTGGACGCCCGGCGTCGCCCTCGACGAACGCGGCGCCGCACAGGCCGCCGCCCTGCCCGAGCGGCTCGCCGGGCTGCCGATCTCCGAGGTGGTCACCAGCCCCCTGCAGCGCTGCCAGGAGACGATCCGGCCACTGCTGGACGCCCGGCCCGCGCTGCGCGTGCACACCGACGAACGGATCGGGGAGTGCCACTACGGCGACTGGTCCGGCCGCAAGCTCGCCGAGCTGAACGACGAACCGCTGATGCAGGTCGTCCAGGCGCACCCCTCGGCGGCGGCCTTCCCCGGCGGCGAGTCGATGCGCGCCATGCAGACCCGCGCCGCCGAGGCGGTACGCGAGTGGAACGCACGCGTGGAGCGCGACCACGGCGCCGACGCGGTGTACCTGATGTGCTCCCACGGCGACATCATCAAGTCGCTGGTGGCGGACGCCCTCGGCCTCCACCTCGACCTCTTCCAGCGCATCCACGTGGACCCGTGCTCCGTCACCGCGATCCGCTACACCCGGCTGCGGCCCTTCCTGGTCCGCCTCGGCGACACCGGCGACCTCACCTCCCTGGCCCCGCCCGAGGAGCCGCACGGCGGCGACGCCACCGTCGGGGGCGGCGCGGGCGCACCGTGATCGTCGGCCGCAGTAGGGTGAAGCGGTCCCGGTAACGCCCACCCCCGACTCGCAATGGAGACAGGACGTGTCCCGTCAGGTGTTCCTCTACGACCAGCCGGACCGCTTCGTGGCCGGCACGGTCGGACTGCCCGGACGCCGTACGTTCTTCCTCCAGGCCATCGCCGGCTCCCGGGTGACCAGCGTGGCCCTGGAGAAGACCCAGGTCGCCGCGCTCGCCGAACGCATGGACGAGCTGCTGGACGAGGTGGTCCGCCGCAGCGGCGGCAGCGCGGCCGTGCCCGCCGTGGCCCCCGCGGAGGTCACCGACACCGCCCCGCTGGACACCCCCGTGGAGGAGGAGTTCCGGGTCGGCACCATGGCGCTCGCCTGGGACGGCGAGGACCAGCGCATGATCGTCGAGGCGCAGGCCCTGGTCGAACTGGACGCCGACTCCGAGGAGGACCTCGCGGAGGCGGAGGAACGACTCCTCCAGGACGAGGAGAACGGCCCCCCGATGCTGCGGGTCCGGCTCACCGGCGCGCAGGCCAGGGCCTTCGCCAAGCGCGCCCTCGACGTCGTCAACGCCGGGCGGCCGCCGTGCCCGCTGTGCAGCCTCCCGCTCGACCCGGAAGGACACGTATGTCCGCGCCAGAACGGATACCGCCGCGGAGCGTGACGGCCGTCGACCTGCTCACCCGGGGTGAGCTGACCGTACGCGGCCGGATTCGCGACGCCTCCAACGCGGCCCTGTACTGCGCGGTCTCCCACGACGGCCAGGAGGCCGCCTGCGTCTACAAGCCCGTCGCCGGGGAGCGGCCCCTGTGGGACTTCCCCGACGGCACCCTCGCCCAGCGCGAGGTGGCCGCCTACCAGGTCTCCGAGGCCACCGGGTGGGGCCTGGTGCCGCCCACCGTGCTGCGCGACGGGCCGTACGGCCAGGGCATGGTCCAGTTGTGGATCGAGGCCACGCCCGACGCCGAACTGCTCGCCCTGGTGGACGGCGAGGAGCCCGAGCCCGGCTGGAAGGCGATCGGGCTCGCCGAGGTCGCCGAGGACCGGACCGCGCTGCTGGTGCACGCCGACGACGAGAAGCTGCGGCGCGTCGCCGTCCTGGACGCCGTGATCAACAACGCCGACCGCAAGGGCGGACACCTGCTGCCCGCCGGGGACCGCCTGTACGGCATCGACCACGGCGTCTCCTTCCACGCCGAGAACAAGCTGCGCACCCTGCTGTGGGGCTGGGCGGGGGAGCCGCTCACGCCCGAGGCCGTGAAGGTCCTCGGCGCCCTGCGGGACGCCCTGGAGGACGGCGCCGCCCTCGCGACCCGACTGGCGGAACTGATCACCCCCGCCGAGATCGACGCCACGCGCACGCGGGTGGCCGCGCTGCTCGCCTCGGGCCGCCATCCGGAACCGACCGGGGACTGGCCGGCGATCCCCTGGCCTCCGGTCTAGCAGCACAGACGCGCGCAACCGGCAAGAGCGCCTAACCGGTCATCCGGCCGGTCCGGTTCGTGTACGGAACATCCGTCCGGTTACGCTCAAGACATGCATGCCTGGCCCGCTTCCGAGGTCCCCGCCCTGCCCGGTCAGGGCCGCGACCTGAGGATTCACGACACCGCGACCGGGGGCCTGGTGACCCTCGACCCCGGTCCCGTCGCCCGTATCTACGTCTGCGGCATCACCCCGTACGACGCCACCCACATGGGACACGCGGCGACCTACAACGCGTTCGACCTCGTGCAGCGCGTGTGGCTCGACACCAAGCGGCAGGTCCACTACGTCCAGAACGTCACCGACGTCGACGACCCCCTCCTGGAGCGGGCCCAGCGCGACGGCGTCGACTGGACCGCCCTCGCGGAGCAGGAGACCGCCCTCTTCCGCGAGGACATGACCGCGCTCAGGATGCTCCCGCCGCGGCACTACATAGGCGCCGTGGAGGCCATACCCGGGATCGTCCCGCTGGTCGAGCGGCTCCGGGACGCGGGCGCCGCCTACGAGCTGGACGGCGACGTCTACTTCTCCGTCGAGTGCGACCCGCACTTCGGCGAGGTGTCCCACCTCGACGCCGCCGCGATGAAGCTGCTCTCCGCCGAGCGCGGCGGCGACCCGGACCGTCCGGGCAAGAAGAACCCCCTCGACCCGATGCTGTGGATGGCGGCCCGCGAGGGCGAGCCGAGCTGGGACGGCGGCTCGCTGGGCCGCGGCCGGCCCGGCTGGCACATCGAGTGCGTCGCCATCGCCCTGGACCACCTCGGCATGGGCTTCGACGTCCAGGGCGGCGGCTCCGACCTCGCCTTCCCGCACCACGAGATGGGCGCCTCGCACGCCCAGGTCCTCACCGGCGAGTTCCCCATGGCCAAGGCGTACGTCCACGCCGGCATGGTCGCCCTGCACGGCGAGAAGATGTCCAAGTCCAAGGGCAACCTGGTCTTCGTCTCCCGGTTGCGGCGCGACGGCGTCGACCCGGCCGCCATCCGGCTGACCCTCCTGGCCCACCACTACCGCTCCGACTGGGAGTGGACCGACCAGGTGCTGCGGGACGCCGTGGCCCGCCTGGAGCGCTGGCGGGCCGCCGTCTCCCGGCCCGACGGCCCGCCCGCCGAGGCGCTCGTCGAGGAGATCCGCGAGGCCCTCGCGAACGACCTGGACTCCCCGGCCGCGCTCGCCGCGGTCGACCGCTGGGCCGCGCGCCAGCAGGAGACCGGCGGTACGGACCCCGGCGCCCCCGGAGTCGTCTCCCGCGCCGTCGACGCGCTGCTGGGCGTCGCCCTGTAACCGGGACCGGCCGGGACCGAGTGACAGGGGGGCCTTCGCGCGCAACCGCCGCGGAGGCCCCGCCCGTGTGCGGGGCTGTGATCCTCCGCAGACGGCCGGCCGGACGACGGCCGGCCCGGCAGGCTCTTCGCCGGCGGCGGCGACAGCGGCGAGATACGCGGTCGCCGACCCGCGGTTCCGCGTCCCGACGACGGTGGCGGCCTGGGGTGACCGGCTGCACCTGCCCGCCGCCCGCTTCGACATGGACCCGCCGCAGCCCGACACCGACTGCGACGCGGTGGCCGTGGACCGCATCCGACGGCCGCGCCGGGCGGCGGCCACGGCGGCGCCGGGCCCGGGAACGGCGGCCCCGGGCCGGCACGGCGGCGGGGGCGCGCTCCCTGTGGAACGCGCCCCCGCCGGGGTCACTCCTCCGACGACTCCTCGTCGTCGCCGCCTGTCTTCGGCGGCTTCGGCGGACGCGAACGGCCGCCCGGCTCGCCCCGCAGGAACGGCGGTCCGGGCGAGGCGTCGCCGCCGTCCGCCGTGGCGTGCCCGCCCGGTCCGGCCCCGTCCCGGCGGCGCAGATACCGCTCGAACTCCCGCGCGATCGCCTCGCCCGACGCCTCCGGCAGCTCCGCGGTGTCCCGGGCCTCCTCCAGCGTCTGGACGTACTCGGCGACCTCGCTGTCCTCGGCGGCCAACTGATCGACGCCCACCTGCCAGGCCCGCGCGTCCTCGGGCAGCTCGCCCAGCGGGATGCGCACGTCGATCAGGTCCTCCAGCCGGTTCAGCAGGGCCAGCGTGGCCTTGGGGTTCGGCGGCTGCGACACGTAGTGCGGCACCGCCGCCCACAGCGACACCGCCGGTACGCCCGCGTGCGCACAGGCTTCCTGGAGGATGCCGACGATGCCGGTGGGGCCCTCGTACTTGGTCTCCTCCAGGTCCATCCGGCGGGCCAGGTCCGCGTCCGAGGTGGTCCCGCTGATCGGCACCGGGCGGGTGTGCGGGGTGTCGCCGAGCAGGGCGCCCAGGATGACCACCAGCTCCACGCCCAGCTCGTGGGCGAAGCCCAGCAGCTCGTTGCAGAACGAGCGCCAGCGCATCGACGGCTCGATGCCGCGCACCAGCACCAGGTCGCGCGGCTTCTCACCACCGACCCGGACCACCGACAACCGGGTCGTCGGCCACGTGATCTTGCGGACGCCGGCCTCGATGAACACCGTGGGCCGGTTGACCTGGAAGTCGTAGTAGTCCTCGGCGTCCAGCGCCGCGAAGACCTCGCCCTTCCACTCCCGGTCCAGGTGCGCGACCGCGGTGGAGGCGGCGTCGCCGGCGTCGTTCCAGCCTTCGAACGCGGCCACCATGACTGGGTCGATCAGCTCGGGAACCCCCTCCAGCTCGATCACCCAGCGCCTCCTTCCGACGTGCCCTCGCGTACGTCCCAACCTTACGGCGTGCCGCGGGGGCGCCCGCGACCCCCTTGCGCGGGGGAGTGAACGGATCACTGCCCCGTTCCCCGCACTCGAACACCCGGGGACTCACAGGGTCGAGCGCAGCCACTGCTCCACCGACGCGATGTGCACGGTCGCCCACGACCGGGCCGCCTCCGCGTCCCGGTCGCGCAGCGCGGCGAGGATCGCCCGGTGCTCGCGCAGGGTGCGGCCGACCGCGTCCTCCTGGGTCAGACCGCGCCAGACCCGGGCCCGGGTGGTGGGCCCGGACAGCCCGTCGAGCAGGGAGCAGAGCACCGTGTTGCCGGAGCCGCGCACGATGCCCCGGTGGAACTCCAGGTCGCAGGCGACCAGCGTCTCCACCGACGGTTGCGCGCCCAGCGCGTCCAACTGGGCGTCCAGCGCGTCCAGCTCCGCCTCGCCGATCCGGCCGGCCGCCATCGCGGTCGCGGCCGGCTCCAGGATGCGGCGTACGGCGAGGAACTCCAGGACCGTGTCGTCGCGGTGGAAGTCGACCACGAAGCTGAGCGCCTCCAGCAGGAGCTGCGGGTCCAGGCTGGTGACGTAGGTGCCGTCGCCCTGGCGCACGTCCAGGATGCGGATGAGCGACAGGGCCCGGACGGCCTCCCGCAGGGAGTTGCGGGACAGGCCGAGTTCACCGGCCAGCTCGCTCTCCTTGGGCAGCCGGTCGCCGGGCCGCAGCGCGCCGGAGACGATCATGCCCTTGATCTTCTCGATCGCCTCGTCGGTGACTGCCACGGTCGGCCTCCCTGCCTCGCGCGGATGCCGCTCAGACATCCGATGTATCAGGCCATTATGGGGGTGCCGCCGGGCTGCCCCGGACCGCCCCGGACCCACCGGGGGCGGTGGACCGGGGACGGGCCGGAAGCGGGCGCGAAAGGGGCCCAGGGGCCGTGGGCCCGTGGGGTTACTTCTTGTCCAGCAGGTCCTGGACCTTGGCGCGGACCTCGTCCGTGGCCAGGCCCCGGATGGTCAGCGTGGTGCGGCGGCGCAGCACGTCGTCCGGGGTCTCGGCCCACTCGTGGTCCCGGGCCCAGACGACCTGCGCCCAGATCTCCGGGGCGTCCGGGTGGACGCGCTCGGCCAGCTCCGGGCGCTCGTTGGCCAGCCGCGCGATGTCGAAGGCCAGCGAGCCGTAGTGGGTGGCCAGGTGCCTGGCGGTGTCGGCGGCCATCCGCGGGCCGGGCGCCGGGCCGTCGGCCAGCAGCCGGTGGGCGACCGCGCGGGGGTTGGCGACGCCGGGCAGCGGCAGCTTGCGCGGCAGCGAGGCGATCGGCTCGAAGTCGTCGCCCAGCGGGTGGCCCGGCAGCGCCTCCAGCTTCTTCATCACCGTACGGCCGATGTGGCGGAAGGTGGTCCACTTGCCGCCCGCGACGGACAGCATCCCGCCCCGGCCCTCGGTGACGACCGTCTCCCGCTTGGCCTTCGCGGTGTCGCCGGGGCCGCCCGGCAGCACCCGCAGGCCCGCGAAGGCGTACGTGATCAGGTCCCGGTCGAGCTGCTGGTCCCGGACGGAGAACGCGGCCTCGTCCAGGATCTGGGCTATGTCCTTGTCGTTGACGGCGACGTCCGCCGGGTCGCCCTCGTACTCCTCGTCGGTGGTGCCGAGCAGCAGCATGTCCTCCCAGGGGAGGGCGAAGGTGATCCGGTACTTGTCGATCGGGGTGGCGAGCGCGGCCTTCCAGGGCGAGGTGCGCTTGAGCACCAGGTGCGCGCCCTTGGAGAGGCGGATGGACGGGGCCGCGCCCGGGTCCTCCATCCGGCGCAGGTGGTCGACCCAGGGGCCGGTGGCGTTGAGCACCAGGCGGGCGCCGACACCGAACTCGTCGCCGGAGAGCCGGTCCCGCAGCTCGGCGCCGGTCACCCGGCCCCGGGTGAAGCGCAGGCCGGTCACCTCGGCGTGGTTGAGGACGACCGCGCCCGCCTCGACGGCCGCGCGGACGGTCATCAGGGCCATCCGGGCGTCGTTCATCTGGTCGTCGCCGTACACGGCCACGGCCTTGAGGTTCTCGGTGCGCAGCTCGGGCACGTCCTGCTGGGCGCGGGCGGGGGAGAGCAGGTGGCCGACGCCGTCCCCGAAGGCGGACAGCGCCGAGTACGCGAGGACACCGGCGCCGAGCTTCGCCGCGCCGTGCGGGCCGCCCTTGTAGACGGGGAGGTAGAAGGTGAGCGGGTTCGCCAGGTGGGGGGCGACCTGGCGGGAGACCGCACGGCGCTCGAAGTGGTTCTCCGCCACCAGCTTCACCGCGCCGGTCTGGAGGTAGCGCAGTCCGCCGTGGAGCAGCTTGGAGGAGGCGGAGGAGGTGGCGCCGGCGAAGTCACCGGCGTCGACCAGGGCCACCCTGAGGCCGGACTGCGCGGCGTGCCAGGCCGTGGAGATGCCCAGGATGCCGCCGCCGATGACGAGAAGGTCGTACGACGCCTTGGCGAGCTGCTCCCGGGTCTCGGCCCGGCTCGGGTTGGAGCCGGAGGCCGGGTGCGTCCCCAGGGCAGGTACGGACGTCAGGGTGGACTCAGTGGTCATTGCGGTTCTTACTCCTCGTCAGCTTTCGTCGGCGATCCAGCCCATGGTCCGCTCGACGGCCTTGAGCCAGCTCTTGTACTCACGGGCGCGGGTGTCCGCGTCCATGCGGGGGGTCCACTCGGCGGCCCGCCGCCAGTTGGCGCGCAGGTCGTCGGTGCTGTTCCAGAAGCCGACGGCGAGGCCGGCGGCGTAGGCGGCGCCCAGGCAGGTGGTCTCGGCGACCATCGGGCGCACCACGGGGGCGTCCAGGAAGTCCGAGAGCGTCTGCATCAGCAGGTTGTTGGAGGTCATCCCGCCGTCGACCTTGAGGGCGGTCAGCTCCACGCCGGAGTCCTTCGTCATGGCGTCGGCGATCTCCCGCGTCTGCCAGGCGGTGGCCTCCAGCACGGCGCGCGCCAGGTGCGCCTTGGTCACGTACCGGGTCAGGCCGGCGATCACCCCGCGGGCGTCGGAGCGCCAGTAGGGGGCGAACAGGCCGGAGAAGGCCGGGACGAAGTAGGCGCCGCCGTTGTCCTCGACCGACAGGGCGAGGGTCTCGATCTCGGCGGCGGTGGAGATCAGGCCCATCTGGTCGCGCATCCACTGCACCAGCGAACCGGTGACGGCGATCGAGCCCTCCAGGGCGAAGACCGGCTGCTGCTCGCCGATCTGGTAGCCGACGGTGGTGACCAGGCCGCTGTACGAGTTGATGATCTTGTCGCCGGTGTTCATCAGCATGAAGGTGCCGGTGCCGTACGTCGACTTGGTCTCGCCCTCGGCGAAACACGTCTGGCCGAACAGGGCGGCCTGCTGGTCGCCGAGCGCCGAGGCGACGGGGATGCCGCCGAGCAGCTCGCCGAGCCTGCCGCCCTTGATCTCGCCGTAGACCTCGGCGGAGGAGCGGATCTCGGGCAGCATCTGGGCGGGCACGCCGATCGAGTCGCAGATCCGCTGGTCCCACGCCATGGTGTGCAGGTTCATCAGCAGGGTGCGGGAGGCGTTGGTGACGTCGGTGACGTGCCTGCCGCCGTCGACGCCGCCGGTCAGGTTCCAGATGACCCAGGTGTCCATGGTGCCGAAGAGCAGGTCGCCCGCCTCGGCGCGCTCGCGCAGGCCGTCGACGTTGTCGAGCAGCCAGCGGGCCTTGGGCCCGGCGAAGTAGGAGGCCAGCGGCAGGCCGGTCTCGCGGCGGAAGCGGTCCTGGCCGACGTTGCGGGCCAGCTCGCGGCAGAGAGCGTCGGTGCGGGTGTCCTGCCAGACGATGGCGTTGTGGACGGGCTCGCCGGTGTTCTTGTCCCAGACGAGGGTGGTCTCCCGCTGATTGGTGATGCCGATCGCCTTGATGTCGTCGCGGGTGATGCCGGCCTTCTGCACGGCCCCGGCGACGACCTCCTGGACGTTGGCCCAGATCTCGTTGGCGTCGTGCTCCACCCAGCCGGGCTTGGGGAAGATCTGCTCGTGTTCCTTCTGGTCGACGGCCACGATGCGGCCGTCGCGGTCGAAGACGATGCAGCGCGAGGAGGTGGTGCCCTGGTCGATGGCGGCGATGAACGGTCCGGCAGTGTGGGCGTCGGTCACTGTGTGCTCCTGGGGTCCGTGGTCCGTGGTGGTGGCGGTGGTGGTTTCGGCGGCGCTCACGCGAACGCGACGTTGTAGACGCCGGCGGCGACGGCGGCGCCGATCAGCGGGCCGGCCACCGGGACCCAGGCGTAGCTCCAGTCCGAGCCGCCCTTGTTGGGCAGCGGCAGCAGGGCGTGCACGATGCGCGGGCCGAGGTCACGGGCCGGATTGATGGCGTAACCGGTCGGGCCGCCGAGCGAGAGGCCGATGCCGACCACGACGAAGGAGGTGATCAGGACGCCGAGCGCGCCGAGACCGTCACCGTCCTGGTTCAGCCCCTGGGTGAGGATGGCGAGGACGAGCACGAAGGTGCCGATGATCTCGGTGGCGAGGTTCTGCCAGGTGTTGCGGATCTCCGGGCCGGTGGAGAAGACGCCGAGGACCGGGCCCGCGCCCTTCTCCTGGGCCTCGACCGCCTTGGCCGTACCGGTCTGGGCGCCGGGCCCGCCGACGATCTCCTTGTCGGTGAGGTGGGCGTGGAACTGCCCGTAGTAGGCGATCCAGACCAGGGTGGCGCCGATCATGGCGCCCAGGAGCTGGCCGCCCCAGTAGACCGGGACGTCGCTCCAGTTGCCGTCCTTGATCGCCAGGGCCAGCGTGAGGGCCGGGTTCAGGTGCGCGCCGGAGAGCGGGGTCGAGATGTAGGCGCCCACCATGACGGCGAAGCCCCAGCCCAGCGCGATGGCGACCCAGCCGGCGTTGCGCGCCTTCGACGCCTTGAGCGTGACGGCGGCGCAGACGCCACCGCCGAGCAGGATGAGTATGGCGGTACCGATGGTCTCGCCGATGAAGATGTCGGAGCTGGACACCCGCGACTCCTTTGTCCTTCGTCCAGGGGATGGCGGCCCTTGGCGTTGCCACACTCTAACGCTTATTGCCGGTAAGTGTTCGACAATGCCGACCGATGGACGGGAGTCTTGTCCCGGCGTCGCACATGAGTCAAGTGCTCTGTTACCGAAACCACGATCGTTATCGGCTGGTGCGGCTTGTCGATCTTCCTGCGCTTATGTCGGTTTACAGGTGATCCATGCGCTTTCCGGGGACATCGGGGCAGGTCGACGGCCCGGAACGCCGTCCGGCGTACCGGGCCCGTTTGCGCCGGTAGGGCTCAGAAACGTCCGGCGCCCAGGTCCCGCGACACCGCGCGGGCGCAGTCCCGGACCGCCGCGACCAGCTCGGGCCGCAGCTCGCCGTCCCGGCACAGCCGCTCCACGGCCCCGGTGATGCCCACCGAGCCGACCGGCATCCGCCGCCGGTCGTGGATGGGGGCGGCGATGGAGGCGACGCCCTCCCAGGTCTCCTCGACGTCCGCCGCGTACCCCCGGGCGCGCGTGAGGTCGAGCACCTGCTCGAAGGCGGCGGGTTCGCAGACCGTGCGGTCGGTGAACGCCTTGCGCTCGGTCTCCATCACCTCGCTGTGCGCGACCGGGTCGTAGGCGGCGAGCACCTTGCCCAGGGCGGTGGAGTGCAGCGGCTGCATGGCGCCGATCTCCAGCACCTGCCGGCTGTCGTCGGGGCGGAAGACGTGGTGCACGATCAGCACGCCCTGCTGGTGCAGCACCCCCAGGTGCACGCTCTCGCCGCTGGAGCGGGCCAGGTCGTCCGTCCACACCAGGGCCCGCGCCCGCAGTTCGTGGACGTCGAGGTAGGTGGTGCCCAGGCGCAGCAGCTCCGCGCCCAACTGGTACCGCCCGGAGGCGTCGTCCTGCTCGACGAAGCCCTCCTGCTGGAGGGTGCGCAGGATGCCGTGCGCGGTGCCCTTGGCGAGGCCCAGCGACGAGGCGATGTCCGACAGGCCGAGCCGCCGCTCGCCGCCCGCGAGCAGGCGCAGCATCGCGGCCGCCCGTTCGAGCGACTGGATGTTCCGTGCCATCGCCGTAGTGCCTCCGTCCCTTCGACCGCCGACCCGCGACGTCGCTGCCGCAGTTCGGCAGTACCACTGTTCGGCAATGCCGAACACTACCGGTCCATGCCGACCTGCCGCCAATGGCAGATCGGCATCCGGCCGCCGCGCCCGCGCCCCGGCACACCGCCCGGCGGCGCGCCCCGGCAGCTTCCTCATCCTCGTCCGTCCCGTGGACGCACTGACCATCAGCCCCGGGTCCCGGCTACCCTGGCCGCGTGCGTCCTCCCCGGGACGTTCCGCGCGCACCCCGCCCGGACGCCCCGCCGGAAGGCGCAAAGCCGACAGCCGTCGCACCAAGGGAGCCCCTTTTCATGGCCTCGTCGCCGTCCACCCCGCCCGCCGACACCCGGACCCGTGTCACCGCCCTCCGCGAGGCCCTCGCCACCCGTGTGGTGGTCGCCGACGGGGCGATGGGCACCATGCTCCAGGCCCAGAACCCGTCGATGGACGACTTCCAGCAACTGGAAGGCTGCAACGAGGTCCTGAACCTGACCCGGCCCGACATCGTCCGCTCCGTGCACGCGGAGTACTTCGCCGCCGGCGTGGACTGCGTGGAGACCAACACCTTCGGCGCCAACCACTCCGCCCTCGGCGAGTACGACATCGCCGACCGCGTCCACGAGCTGTCCGAGGCCGGCGCCCGGGTGGCCCGCGAGGTCGCCGACGAGTTCGCCGCCCGGGACGGCCGGCAGCGCTGGGTCCTCGGCTCCATGGGCCCCGGCACCAAGCTCCCCACCCTCGGCCACGCCCCGTACACCACCCTGCGCGACGCCTACCAGCGCAACGCCGAGGGACTGGTCGCGGGCGGCGCCGACGCGCTGCTGGTGGAGACCACGCAGGACCTGCTGCAGACCAAGGCCGCCGTGCTCGGCGCCCGCCGCGGCCTGGACGCCCTCGGCCTCGACCTCCCGGTGATCGTGTCGGTGACCGTCGAGACGACCGGCACCATGCTGCTCGGCTCCGAGATCGGCGCGGCCCTGACCGCGCTGGAGCCGCTCGGCATCGACATGATCGGCCTGAACTGCGCCACCGGCCCCGCCGAGATGAGCGAGCACCTGCGCTTCCTGGCCCGGCACTCGCGCATCCCGCTGTCCTGCATGCCCAACGCCGGTCTGCCGGTCCTCGGCAAGGACGGCGCCCACTACCCGCTGACCGCGCCCGAGCTGGCCGACGCCCAGGAGACCTTCGTCCGCGAGTACGGCCTGTCCCTGGTCGGCGGCTGCTGCGGCACCACGCCGGAGCACCTGCGGCAGGTCGTGGAGCGGGTCCGGGGCGTCACCCCGCCGGCCCGCGATCCCCGCCCCGAGCCCGGCGCCGCCTCCCTCTACCAGTCCGTGCCGTTCCGCCAGGACACCTCGTACCTGGCCATCGGCGAGCGGACCAACGCCAACGGGTCGAAGAAGTTCCGCGAGGCGATGCTGGCCGGCCGCTGGGACGACTGCGTGGAGATGGCCCGCGACCAGATCCGCGAGGGCGCCCACATGCTGGACCTGTGCGTGGACTACGTCGGCCGGGACGGCGTCGCCGACATGGAGGAACTGGCCGGCCGGTTCGCCACCGCCTCCACCCTCCCGATCGTGCTGGACTCCACCGAGGTCGAGGTGATCCGCGCCGGTCTGCAGAAGCTCGGCGGACGCGCGGTGATCAACTCGGTGAACTACGAGGACGGCGACGGCCCCGAGTCCCGCTTCGCCAAGGTCACCGAGCTGGCCAGGGAGCACGGCGCGGCCCTGATCGCGCTGACCATCGACGAGGAGGGCCAGGCCCGCACCGCCGAGAAGAAGGTCGAGATCGCCGAACGGCTGATCGACGACCTCACCGGCAACTGGGGCATCCGCGAGGAGGACATCCTCGTCGACTGTCTGACCTTCACCATCTGCACCGGCCAGGAGGAGTCCCGCAAGGACGGCGTCGCCACCATCGAGGGCATCCGCGAGCTGAAGCGGCGCCACCCCGACGTGCAGACCACCCTCGGCCTGTCCAACATCTCCTTCGGCCTCAACCCGGCCGCCCGCATCCTGCTCAACTCCGTCTTCCTCGACGAGTGCGTCAAGGCCGGCCTGGACTCGGCGATCGTGCACGCCTCCAAGATCCTGCCGATCGCCCGCTTCGACGAGGAGCAGGTCACCACCGCCCTCGACCTGATCTACGACCGCCGCTCCGAGGGCTACGACCCGCTGCAGAAGCTGATGGCCCTGTTCGAGGGCGCCACCGCCAAGTCGCTGCGCGCCTCCAAGGCCGAGGAGCTGGCCGCGCTGCCGCTGGACGAGCGCCTGAAGCGGCGGATCATCGACGGCGAGAAGAACGGCCTCGAAAAGGACCTGGACGAGGCCCTCCGGGAGCGCCCGGCCCTGGACATCGTCAACGAGACGCTGCTCGACGGCATGAAGGTGGTCGGCGAGCTGTTCGGCTCCGGCCAGATGCAGTTGCCGTTCGTGCTCCAGTCCGCCGAGGTCATGAAGACCGCGGTGGCCCATCTGGAGCCGCACATGGAGAAGACCGACGACGACGGCAAGGGCACCATCGTGCTGGCCACCGTCCGCGGCGACGTCCACGACATCGGCAAGAACCTCGTCGACATCATCCTGTCCAACAACGGCTACACCGTCGTCAACCTCGGCATCAAGCAGCCCGTCTCCGCGATCCTGGAGGCCGCCCAGGAGCACCGGGCCGACGTCATCGGCATGTCGGGCCTCCTGGTGAAGTCCACGGTGATCATGAAGGAGAACCTGGAGGAGCTGAACCAGCGCGGCATGGCCGCCGACTTCCCGGTCATCCTCGGCGGCGCCGCCCTCACCCGGGCCTACGTCGAGCAGGACCTGCACGAGATCTACGAGGGCGAGGTCCGCTACGCCCGCGACGCCTTCGAGGGCCTGCGCCTGATGGACGCCCTGATCGGCATCAAGCGCGGCGTCCCCGGCGCCAAGCTGCCCGAGCTGCGCCAGCGCCGGGTCCGGGCCGCCACCGTAGAGGTCGAGGAGCGCCCCGAGGCCGGACACGTCCGCTCCGACGTCGCCACCGACAACCCGGTCCCCGAGCCGCCCTTCTGGGGCACCCGCGTGGTCAAGGGCATCCAGCTCAAGGAGTACGCCACCTGGCTGGACGAGGGCGCCCTGTTCAAGGGCCAGTGGGGCCTGAAGCAGGCCCGCTCCGGCGACGGGCCCGGCTACGAGGAACTGGTCGAGACCGAGGGCCGGCCCCGGCTGCGCGGCCTGCTGGACCGGCTCCAGACGGAGAACCTGCTGGAGGCGGCCGTGGTCTACGGCTACTTCCCGTGCGTCTCCAAGGACGACGACCTGATCGTCCTGGACGAGGCGGGCAACGAGCGCACCCGGTTCACCTTCCCCCGCCAGCGCCGCGGCCGGCGCCTGTGCCTGGCCGACTTCTTCCGCCCGGAGGAGTCCGGCGAGCGGGACGTCGTCGGCTTCCAGGTCGTCACCGTCGGCTCCCGCATCGGTGCGGAGACGGCCCGGATGTTCGAGGCCAACGCCTACCGGGACTACCTGGAACTGCACGGCCTGTCCGTCCAGTTGGCCGAGGCCCTCGCCGAGTACTGGCACGCCCGCGTGCGCGCCGAACTCGGCTTCGCCGGCGAGGACCCGGCCGCCATGGAGGACATGTTCGCCCTGAAGTACCGCGGCGCCCGCTTCTCCCTCGGCTACGGCGCCTGCCCCGACCTGGAGGACCGCGCCAAGATCGCCGGTCTGCTGGAGCCCGAGCGCATCGGCGTCCACCTCTCCGAGGAGTTCCAGTTGCACCCCGAGCAGTCCACGGACGCCATCGTCATCCACCACCCCGAGGCGAAGTACTTCAACGCCCGCTGAGCCCGTGCCAGGCGCTTCACGCGCGGGCGACGTACACTGGTCGGTCCACCGCAGGCCGGTTCCCGTTCCAGGGAACCGGCCTGATCGTCCCTCAAGGAGGTATGTGGATGACCAGTACGGTTCCCGCGCTCAGCACCCGTACGGCCGAGGGGTCCGCCCTGCAGGCCGTACTGCTCGACATGGACGGCACCCTGGTGGACACCGAGGGCTTCTGGTGGGACGTCGAGGTCGAGGTGTTCGCCGCCCTGGGCCACACCCTGGACGAGTCCTGGCGCCATGTCGTGGTCGGCGGCCCCATGAGCCGCAGCGCGGGCTTCCTGATCGAGGCCACCGGCGCCGGCATCTCGCTGGCCGAACTGAGCGTGCTGCTCAACGAGGGCTTCGAACAGCGCATCGGCCGCGAACTGCCGCTGATGCCCGGCGCCGGGCGACTGCTGGCGGAGCTGTCCGCGCACAAGATGCCGGCGGCCCTGGTCACCGCCTCGCACCGGCGCGTCGTCGACCAGGTGCTCGACTCCCTCGGCTCCCACCACTTCGCGCTGACGGTCGCCGGCGACGAGGTGCCGCGCACCAAGCCGCACCCCGACCCCTACCTGGCCGCCGCGGCCGGCCTCGGCGTGGACCCCGCCCGGTGCGCCGTCGTGGAGGACACCGCGACCGGCGTCGCCGCGGCCGAGGCGGCGGGCTGCCATGTCGTCGCCGTGCCCTCCGTCGCCCCCATCGCCCCGGCCGCCCGGCGCACCGTCGTCGGCTCGCTCGAAGAGGTCGACCTGGCATTTCTGCGCGGACTGATGACGCAAATGCGCTGATCCGTTCACCCAGCGTGCAACGTCGATTGCGAGGTAATTCCCGGAAGGCGTCGCCACGCGGGCGCGAAGATGACCCGTGAGTAATTCCCGCCCCTCGGCGCGGCCGAATTCTCCCGGTCGGCCGGACCACCCGCTCTGTGACGTTCCCCACTCACCTGGGGGTCGACAGGGCGCGGCGCGTGTGCTGTCGACGGGGTTGCGCGGGTCGGCGGCGTGCCCATGTGTCCTGATTGGTGAAACCGTGCACCAAAGCTTCCGCTGTCGGGTTTTCGGTGCGTCCACACCCGGTTTCGCTGCGTGATGGCGACCCAACTCCGGTGGCTGCGGGCCCTCCTGCGGGCGCGGACTAATCTCGTCGCGAGAAACCTCGGTCCTATACCCCCGTGATCGGCGGCAACACCCCCGCTTGCCTGATACACGGACCCGACAGCTCTGGAGAAACTCGAGCATGAACCGCAAGACTTTGGTGCTGCCGGCCGTGGTCGGCCTGCTCGCGCCGGTGCTCGCCGCGTGTGGCGGGTCCGACGGTGGCAGCGGCGATGGTGACGCGATCGTCGTCGGCACCACGGACCGGTTCACCACCTCGGAGGCCGCCCCCGCGCCCCTCGACCCGGCGTACGCCTACGACGTCGGCACCTGGAACATCCTGCGTCAGACCCAGCAGACGCTGATGACCATGCCGCGCGGCGACGGCGAGCCCGTACCCGAGGCCGCCGAGAAGTGCGGGTTCACCGACACCGGCAACGAGCGGTACGCCTGCACCCTGCGCGACGGCCTGAAGTTCTCCAACGGCGACCCGGTCACCGCCGCCGACGTGAAGTACTCGATGGAGCGGGCGCTGTCGATCAAGGCCGACAACGGTGTCTTCGCGCTGCTGTCGACCATCGACACCATCGAGACGCAGGGCGACCGCGAGATCATCTTCCATCTCAACACCGCGGACGCCACCTTCCCGTTCAAGCTGTCGACCCCTGTCGCCGGCATCGTCAACCCCGACGACTACGACAAGAACAAGCTGCGCGACGGCTTCGAGGTGTCCGGCTCCGGCCCGTACACCATGAAGCCCGAGGTCCGCGGCGACGAGATGACCAAGGCCGTGTTCACCAAGAACCCCAACTACCAGGGGAGTCTGAAGGTGAACAACGACAAGGCCGAGATCGTCTCCTTCGAGGACGCCGAGACCATGGGCTCCGCCCTGGACAAGGGCGACATCGACCTGATGACCCGTTCGATGACGCCGGAGCAGGTCCAGAAGCTCTCCAACGCCTCCGACGGCGCCGTGGACCTGGTCGAGGTGTCCGGCCTGGAGATCCGCTACCTGGCCTTCACCACCACCGCCCCGTCCGTCAAGGACAAGGCCGTCCGCCGGGCCATGGCCCAGCTCATCAACCGCAACGAGCTGGTCTCCAAGGTCTACGGCTCCCAGGCCGAGCCGCTGTACTCGATGGTCCCGGCCAGCATCACCGGCCACTCCAACTCCTTCTTCAACGAGTACGGCGACCCCGACCCCGCCAAGGCCAAGTCCGACCTGGAGCAGGCCGGCGTCACCACCCCGGTGAAGCTGACGATGCACTACACCACCGACCACTACGGCTCCGTCACCAAGAAGGAGTTCGAGGAGCTGCAGAAGCAGCTCAACGACAGCGGTCTGTTCGACATCGACATCCAGGGCACGCCCTGGAGCAAGTACAGCGTGGCGGAGCGCAAGGGCGAGTACGACGTCTACGGCATGGGCTGGTTCCCCGACTTCCCGGACGCCGACAGCTTCATCGCGCCCTTCCTGGACAAGGACAACACCCTCAACTCGCCGTACTCCAACTCCAAGATCATCAACACGCTGATCCCGGAGTCGCGCCGTGAGGCCGACCGGCTGTCCGCCGTGGAGAGCCTGACGGAGATCCAGAACATCACCGCCCAGGACGTCCCGCTGCTGCCGCTGTGGCAGGGCAAGCAGTACGTCGCCGCCCGCGACGACATCACGGGCACGGCCTACGTCCTGAACTCCTCCGCCTCGCTCCAGTTGTGGGAGCTGAGCCGGGGCGTCAGCGGCTGATCCGCCCCGCACCGCGCACACGCGAAGGGCGCCCCTCCTCGACGGGAGGGGCGCCCTTCGCGTGCGCGGCGCGGTCACTGCGCGCCGGGACGCACCAGTCCGCTCTCGTACGCGTACACCGCCGCCTGCACCCGGTCGCGCAGCCCCAGCTTGGTCAGGACGTGCCCGACATGCGTCTTGACGGTGGTCTCGCTGACGAACAGGTCCGCGGCGATCTCCGCGTTGGACAGCCCCCGCGCCACCAGCTTCAGCACCTCCACCTCGCGGTCGGTGAGCGTGTGCAGGGTGTCCGGGACCGGCTCGTCACCCGAGGGCAGATGCGTGGCGTACTTGTCGAGCAGCCGCCTGGTGATGCTCGGCGCGAGCATCGCCTCGCCGGCCGCCACCACCCGGATCGCCTGCACCAGTTCATCGGCCGGGGCGTCCTTCAGCAGGAAGCCGCTGGCCCCGGCCCGGAGCGCCTCCACCACGTACTCGTCGAGGTCGAAGGTGGTCAGCACCAGCACCTTCGCCGGGCCGTCCCGCCCGGGGCCGGTGATCTGACGGGTCGCCTCCACCCCGTCCATCCGCGGCATGCGGATGTCCATCAGCACCACATCGGGCTGCAGCGCCCGCACCTGGTCGAGGGCCTGGAGGCCGTCTCCGGCCTCGCCGACGACCGCGATGTCCTGCTCGGCCTCCAGGATCATCCGGAAGCCCGTGCGCAGCAGCGGCTGGTCGTCGACCAGTAGGACGCGGATGGCCACGTAAGTCTCCTTCGCTAGTCCGGCCCCATTCTGCCCTGCGCGCCGGCCCCCGGGTCGGCCGCCCTCACCGGCAGCGGATACGGCGGGGGAGTGCCGCCGAACTCCGGGCAGTGCGCCTGGTGGTCGCACCAGCCGCAGAGCTTGGTGGGACGCGGTCGCCAGTCACCCGTCTCGGTCGCCAGCCGGATCGCCTCCCACAGCGCGAGCAGCTTGCGCTCGACCCGCTCCAGGTCGGCGAGGACCGGGTCGTACGTCAGGACGTCACCGCTGCCGAGATACACCAGTTGCAACCGCCGGGGCACGACCTTCTTCAGCCGCCACACCACCAGGGCGTAGAACTTCATCTGGAACAGCGCGCCCTCGGCGTACTCCGGGCGGGGCGCCTTGCCGGTCTTGTAGTCGACGATCCGCACCTCACCGGTGGGCGCCACGTCGACCCGGTCGATGATGCCGCGCAGCCTCAGCCCGGAGTCCAGCTCCGCCTCGACGAACAGCTCCCGCTCGGCCGGCTCCAGCCTGCTGGGGTCCTCCAGCGTGAACCAGCGCTCGACCAGGCGCTCGGCCTCGGCGAGCCAGCGCGCCAGCCGCTCGCCCTCGGGGTCGTCCGCGAACAGCTCCACGACCTCCGGCCGGCTCTCGCGCAGCCGGTCCCACTGGCCGGGGACCAGCGCCTTGGCGCGCGGTGCGGTGCGCTCGGCCGCCGGGGAGTCGAAAAGACGCTCCAGCACCGCGTGGACCAGGGTGCCCCGGGTCGCCGCCTCGCTCGGCTTCTCCGGCAGCTTGTCGATCACCCGGAAGCGGTAGAGCAGCGGGCACTGCATGAAGTCGCCGGCCCGTGAGGGGGAGAGCGAGGCGGGCGCCGTCGCGGCGGGCCGGGACCCGGCGGCCGGGTCCGCACCCGCCGCGCGCTCCCGCACGGCCGTCACTGTCGCCGCGGCCGTCGCCGCCGGCGGTCCGGCCGGCCCCGGCGGGCCCACCGGCACGGCGGGACCGCCGGTGTCCGGCACGACACCCTCGATGCTCGTCTCCATGCCCACAGACCTTACGGGCCGCCACCGACATCGCCCCAGCCGTCGCCGTCGCCGTCGCCGTGGCCCGTGTGACCGGTGTGACGCGGGGGAAGCAGTGGGGTGCCGGGGCGGAACGGTTCGCGACCGCCGCATACCATCGACTGGAGACCCTTGCGCCCGGCAGGCGCGGGAGACGCTTCGAACGAGGGGACACCGTGGACGTGAGCGGCGGGAGCGGGCAGCCGCGGTCCGGCAGCGACGAGTCGGCCGAGCACCACGCCGGGCCCCCGGCCCCCGGCCCGGCACGCCCCGGCCCGGCCCCCGACGGCGACACCTCCCGGCCGGACCCCGGCGCCCCTGCCTCGCCTCCGCCGGCCCGGGACCACGACGTACCCGCCGAGGAGGTACGGGCGGAACACGACGCTTCGGACGGGCCGGACGGGCCGGACGGTCAGGAAGGGCGGCGGGGAGACGCGGGGCAGAGGCGGGCCGTCGAAAGCGGCGCCGGGCGCCCCGCGCCCGCGTCCGGTCCCCCGCCGCGGCGGCCCCGGGAGCCCGGCGGCGGGCTGCTGATGGGGCGCCCGTTCGGTGTGCCCGTGTACGTCGCCCCGAGCTGGTTCCTGGTCGCCGCCCTCATCACCTGGGTCTTCGGCGGCCAGCTCGACCGCGTGCTGCCCGAGCTGGGCGCCGCCCGCTACCTGGTCTCCCTCTTCTTCGCGGTCGCCTTCTACGCCTCCGTCCTCGTCCACGAGCTGGCCCACACCGTCGCCGCGCTCCGCTTCGCCCTCCCGGTCCGCCGCATCCAGCTCCAGTTCTTCGGCGGCGTCTCCGAGATCGAGAAGGAGGCCGAGACCCCCGGCCGCGAGTTCGTCCTCGCCTTCGTCGGCCCGCTGCTCTCCCTGGTCCTCTCCGGCGTCTTCTACCTCGCCCTGCTGCCCGTCGAGCCCGGCACCGTCCCCGGCGTCCTGCTGGCCGGCCTGATGATCTCCAACCTCATCGTGGCCGCCTTCAACCTGCTCCCCGGCCTCCCCCTGGACGGCGGCCGGATGCTCCGCGCCGTCGTCTGGAAGATCAGCGGCAGGCCGATGACCGGCACCGTCGCCGCCGCCTGGGTCGGCCGGGCGCTCGCCATCTGCGTCCTGATCGGACTGCCGCTGCTCACCCAGTCCGGCGCCCTCGGCTCCGACGCCGTGGACAACGTCGGCATGGACACCGTCATGGACGCCCTGCTGGCCGCGATCCTCGCCGCGATCATCTGGACCGGCGCCGGCAACAGCCTGCGGATGGCCCGCCTGCGCGAACACCTGCCCGAGCTGCGCGCCCGCAACCTCACCCGGCGTGCCGTCCCCGTCGAGACCGACACCCCGCTCTCCGAGGCGCTGCGCCGGGCCAACGCCGCCGGGGCCCGCGCCCTGGTCGTCGTCGACCCCGAGGGCACCCCGCTCTCGCTGGTCCGCGAGGCCGCCATCGTCGGCGTACCCGAGCACCGCCGCCCCTGGGTCGCGGTGGGCGGCCTCGCCCATGACCTCACCGACGGCATGCGCGTCTCCGCCGAGCTGGCGGGCGAGGACCTCCTCGACGTCCTGCGCGCCACCCCGGCCAGCGAATACCTCGTGGTCGAGGAGACCGGCGAGATCTACGGCGTGCTGTCCGCGGCCGACGTGGAGCGCGCCTTCGTGAAGGCGATGGCCCGCCCCTCCTAGGGCCTGTCGTCCGGATCAGCCCGCAGACGCGGGGCCTGGCAGGAGGCGCGGCAGCTTCCCTGCGACCTGATCCGAACGACAGCCCCTTGTGGTCGGCGCCCCCTCAGCGGACCGGTAGGCTGGTCACATGTCCGAACCGACCGGTGCCGCCCGCAGGCGCGGGCCCTTCAAGGTCGGGGACCAGGTTCAGCTGACCGACCCCAAGGGCCGCCACTACACGTTCACGCTCGAGGCCGGGAAGAACTTCCACACCCACAAGGGTTCCTTCCCGCACGACGAGCTGATCGGCGCTCCCGAGGGCAGCGTTGTCCGTACCACCGGGAACGTCGCCTATCTCGCGCTGCGCCCCCTGCTCCCCGACTACGTCCTGTCCATGCCCCGCGGCGCCGCCGTGGTCTACCCCAAGGACGCGGGGCAGATCCTGGCCTTCGCCGACATCTTCCCCGGTGCGCGCGTCGTGGAGGCCGGTGTCGGCTCCGGCTCGCTCAGCAGCTTCCTGCTCCGCGCCATCGGCGACCAGGGCATGCTGCACTCCTACGAGCGCCGCGAGGACTTCGCCGACATCGCGCGGCAGAACGTGGAGCGCTACTTCGGCGGCCCGCACCCCGCCTGGCAGCTCACCGTCGGGGACCTCCAGGACAACCTGTCCGACCCGGACGTCGACCGCGTCATCCTCGACATGCTCGCCCCCTGGGAGTGCCTGGACGCCGTCTCCAAGGCGCTCGTCCCCGGCGGCATCCTCTGCTGCTACGTGGCGACCACCACCCAGTTGGCCCGGACCGTGGAGTCCATCCGGGAGATCGGCTGCTTCAACGAGCCCACCTCCTGGGAGACGATGATCCGCAACTGGCACGTCGAGGGCCTGGCCGTCCGCCCGGACCACCGGATGATCGGCCACACCGGCTTCCTGCTCACCGCCCGCCGCCTCGCCGACGGCGTGGAGCCGCCCATGCGCCGCCGACGCCCCGCGAAGGGCGCCTACGGCGAGGACTACGAGGGCCCCAACGCCGGCGGCGGCGCCGGCCGCTGAGCCACCCCGCCACCAGCACCAACGTACGGACACCGTGGCCGAGTTCCCGCGACCGACCGGGAACTCGGCCACGGTGTCGTTCCGTTGGCCGGCGGGACGTCGGACCGGCGGCCCGGAAGACGAACCACACGCGACACCGGCCGGTGAACCACCCCGGGTACCCACCCCGCCGTTCCCCCGCACTGTGACGTGTGGCACGATGCTGGCCATCCCACCGGCACAGCCCTCACAGGAGACACTCCTCGTGCAGCACCCCGCCGTTCCGGACCTGGCACACACCCACACCCGTCCGATCCACTGGGTCGCCACCGCCACCGCGGTCGCCGCCGTGGTGGCCCTCTCCGCCGTCCTGCAGCCCGATGCGGCCACCGCGGCCCAGGCGGCCGGCCCCGAGACGAAGACCGCCCCGGCGCGGCTCACGCCGCCCGACCCGGCCGACGTCGCGTTCCCCCTGGAGTGCGGCCCGGTCAAGGCGCTGGTGCGGAAGAAGGCCAGCGGCGACCTCGACGGCGACGGCCGCCCGGAAACCGTGGCCGTGGTGCACTGCGACGCCCCCATGGGCACCCCGCCCGACGGCGTCTACGTCCTCACCCGGGACCCGGTCGGCGGCAAGCCCCGCGTGGTGGCCACCCTGGTGGACCCCGCGGACCGCCGCACGGTCACCGACTTCTCCGTGCGCGACGGCGCCGTACTGGCCACCCTGCTCGGCTACTCGTCGCAGGAGGTGCCCAGTTGCTGCCCCGACCTGAAGGACGGCGCGAAGTGGCAGTGGAAGAACGGCGCGTTCGTCCGCTCCACGCCCTCCGAGGCGCACGCGGTCTGACGGAACCGGCCGTCCGACGGCTGTGAGCAATCAGACAGCGGTCACGGATTGTGCACGAACGGTCACGATTTGATTACTCTGCGTCCGGACCGTAGACCTCGACCCTGTCCGAAACCCGACGTACGTGGATGCACTCGCCCGGACACTCCTTGGCGGAGTCCACGACGTCCGTGAGGAGCGGCAACGGCACGGGTGTTGCCGCGCCCCGCTGCTGCAGCAGCTCGTCGTCCGCGCCCTTGACGTAGGCCAGACCGTCGATGTCCAGCTCGAACACCTCGGGCGCGTACTGGGCGCAGATGCCGTCGCCGGTACAGAGGTCCTGATCGATCCAGACCTCCAGCGCCTCGCTGTCGACTCCGGCCTCCTGCTGCACGCTCATCTCTCCTGCCGTTTCGGCGCCGAGCCGACGGGAATCCGGCCAGCTCTGACGGGTGTTGAACGCTTCGACCCTACCTCCGGTTGCTTTCCCGTCGCGTTCGTTGGGTATTGGCCTGGCGTGAGGGAGAGCGCAAGGGTGAAGATCGGACACACCCCGACCGTCTTTGTGATCTAGGGGTTTCAATCGACACCCACCCAGGTAGGGTCTGGAAGCGTCCAGCTCCCCTTGGAGGAGGTGAGGACCGTGGCAGCCCACGACGACGACATGAACCGCGGCATCCGCCCGGGACGCGGGTCCGACGACCCGACCGGTCAGATTGCCTATCTCGAGCAGGAGATCGCCGTCCTGCGACGCAAGCTCGCCGACTCTCCGCGGCACACGAGGATTCTCGAAGAGCGGATCGTCGAGTTGCAGACCAATCTGGCCGGCGTGTCCGCGCAGAACGAGCGACTGGCCAACACGCTCCGCGAGGCCCGCGACCAGATCGTGGCCCTCAAGGAGGAGGTCGACCGGCTGGCCCAGCCACCGGCCGGCTTCGGAGTCTTCCTGCAGGCCAATGAGGACGGCACGGCCGACATCTTCACCGGAGGCCGCAAACTCCGGGTGAACGTCAGCCCCAGCGTCGAGCTCGACGGACTGCGGCGCGGCCAGGAAGTGATGCTCAACGAGGCGCTCAACGTGGTCGAGGCCATGGAGTTCGAGAGCGTCGGCGACATCGTCACCCTCAAGGAGATCCTCGAGGACGGCGAGCGCGCCCTGGTGCTGGGGCACACCGACGAGGAGCGAGTGGTCCGGCTCGCCGAGCCGCTGCGGAACGTCACCATCCGCGCCGGCGACGCCCTCCTGCTCGAACCCCGGTCGGGTTACGTCTACGAGGTCGTCCCCAAGAGCGAGGTCGAGGAACTCGTCCTCGAAGAGGTCCCCGACATCGGCTACGAGCAGATCGGCGGCCTCGGCGGGCAGATCGAGATGATCCGCGACGCGGTCGAGCTGCCGTATCTCTATCCCGACCTGTTCAAGGAGCACGAGCTGCGTCCGCCCAAGGGCGTCCTGCTCTACGGGCCGCCCGGCTGCGGCAAGACGCTCATCGCCAAGGCGGTCGCGAACTCGCTGGCCAAGAAGGTCGCCGAGGTCACCGGCCAGGCCGCCGGCAAGAGCTTCTTCCTCAACATCAAGGGCCCCGAGCTGCTGAACAAGTACGTCGGCGAGACCGAGCGGCAGATCCGCCTGGTCTTCCAGCGGGCCCGGGAGAAGGCCAGTGAGGGCACCCCCGTCATCGTCTTCTTCGACGAGATGGAGTCCCTCTTCCGCACCCGTGGATCGGGCGTCAGCTCGGACGTGGAGAACACCATCGTCCCGCAGTTGCTCGCCGAGATCGACGGTGTGGAGGGCCTGCAGAACGTGGTCGTGATCGGTGCCTCCAACCGCGAGGACATGATCGACCCCGCCATCCTGCGTCCCGGCCGGCTGGACGTGAAGATCAAGATCGAGCGTCCGGACGCCGAGGCGGCCAAGGACATCTTCGGCAAGTACCTGACCGAGCGCCTCCCGCTGCACGAGGAGGACCTCACGGAGCACGGCAAGGACCGGGCCGCCACCGTCCAGAGCATGATCCAGACGGCGGTGGAACAGATGTACGCCGAATCCGAGGAGAACCGCTTCCTGGAGGTCACCTACGCCAATGGCGACAAGGAAGTCCTCTACTTCAAGGACTTCAATTCCGGCGCCATGATCGAGAACATCGTGGGCCGCGCCAAGAAAATGGCGATCAAGGACTTCCTGGAGAAGAACCAGAAGGGCCTGCGCGTCTCCCACCTCCTCCAGGCGTGCGTGGACGAGTTCAAGGAGAACGAGGACCTGCCGAACACCACCAACCCGGACGACTGGGCCCGCATCTCCGGAAAGAAGGGCGAGCGGATCGTCTACATCCGTACGCTCGTCACCGGAAAGCAGGGCGCGGACACCGGGCGCTCCATCGACACGGTGGCGAACACCGGTCAGTACCTGTAAAAGGCGGGGCGGCTGCGGGTGCCCTCGGCGGGTACCCGCAGCCGACTGTTTTACGGGGCCACGGCTGGAGCAAGGCAATGACGCAAATGATCTCCCCACCAGCGCAGAGGCGTTCTAGGCTCTCTCGTACCGCCGAGTCGCGCAGTGCGGGGACGGACACCGCACACGCACCGGAGCGCCAGCGGTACTTGAGCGGCGTCCACGACCGAGGGCGCCGCCGGGCAAGGAGGGCCGCATGACCGTACGGCGAGTAATGGGCATCGAGACGGAGTACGGGATCTCCGTCCCCGGTCACCCCAACGCCAATGCCATGCTCACCTCGTCCCAGATCGTCAACGCCTACGCGGCGGCGATGCACCGGGCCCGGCGGGCCCGCTGGGACTTCGAGGAGGAGAATCCGCTGCGGGACGCGCGAGGCTTCGACCTCGCCCGCGAGGCCGCCGACTCCAGCCAGCTCACCGACGAGGACATCGGCCTGGCCAACGTGATCCTCACCAACGGTGCCCGGCTCTACGTCGACCACGCGCACCCCGAGTACAGCGCCCCCGAGGTGACCAATCCGCGGGACGCCGTGCTCTGGGACAAGGCCGGCGAACGGATCATGGCCGAGGCCGCGGAGCGGGCCGCCCAGTTGCCCGGGGCGCAGCCGATCCACCTCTACAAGAACAACACCGACAACAAGGGCGCCTCCTACGGCACGCACGAGAACTACCTGATGAAGCGGGAGACCCCCTTCTCGGACATCGTGCGCCACCTGACGCCGTTCTTCGTCTCCCGCCAGGTCGTCACCGGCGCCGGCCGCGTCGGCATCGGCCAGGACGGCCACGAGCACGGCTTCCAGCTCAGCCAGCGCGCCGACTACTTCGAGGTCGAGGTCGGCCTGGAGACGACGCTGAAGCGCCCGATCATCAACACCCGCGACGAACCGCACGCCGACGCGGAGAAGTACCGCAGGCTGCACGTGATCATCGGCGACGCCAACCTGTCCGAGATCTCGACCTACCTCAAGCTGGGCACCACCGCCCTGGTCCTGTCGATGATCGAGGACGGCTTCATCGCCGTCGACCTGGCCGTCGACCAGCCGGTCCGCACCCTCCACCAGGTCTCCCACGACCCGGCCCTCAAGCGCCTGGTCACCCTGCGCAGCGGCCGGACGCTCACCGCGGTCCAGCTCCAGATGGAGTACTACGAGCTGTCCCGCAAGTACGTGGAGGAGCGCTACGGCGCGGACGCCGACGACCAGACCAAGGACGTCCTGGCCCGCTGGGAGGACACCCTCAACCGCCTGGAGAACGACCCGATGAGCCTGGCCGGCGAGCTGGACTGGGTCGCCAAGCGGGAGCTGATGGAGGGCTACCGGCGCCGCGACGACGTCGACTGGGACGCGCCCCGGCTGCACCTCGTCGACCTCCAGTACGCCGACGTACGCCCCGAGAAGGGCCTCTACAACCGTCTGGCGGCCCGCGGGCGCATGAAGCGGCTGCTGGACGAGAGCGAGGTCGAGCGGGCCCGCACCAAGCCGCCGGAGGACACCCGCGCGTACTTCCGCGGGCGCTGTCTGGAGCAGTACGCGGACGACGTGGCGGCGGCCTCCTGGGACTCGGTGATCTTCGATCTGCCGGGCCGGGACTCCCTCCAGCGCGTCCCAACCCTGGAACCGCTTCGCGGAACGCGTAATCACGTGAAGGAGCTGCTGGACCGCTGCCGTACGGCGGAGGACCTGGTCAGGGTGCTGTCCGGGCACTGAGCGGGTACCCGGGCGGGCAAGGCCGGACGGGGTGAAAGGCCCCGCTCCGGGAATCATCGAGATGGCCTCCGCACGTTGAGTGAACTGCGGGGCCGATGTCAGACCGGGCTTGTAGGGTCTGATCTTGACCGAGCAACTGTGTCGGGCGAACCGAGCGGGGTGAGGGTGATGGCGACCAAGGACACCGGCGGCGGGCAGCAGAAGGCCACGCGTTCCACCGAGGAGGTCGAGGAGCAGGCGCAGGACGCGCAGGCTTCCGAGGACCTCAAGGAGCGCCAGGAGAAGCTGAGCGACGACGTGGACTCCGTCCTGGACGAGATCGACGACGTCCTCGAGGAGAACGCGGAGGACTTCGTGCGGTCCTTCGTGCAAAAGGGCGGCCAGTAGGCCGCCCTGCCTTCGTCCCTACGGTCCGCGGGCCGTACGAGCAGTGGATGAGCGGAGTGCGAGCAGTCGTGTGCGGCGCGGTTCCGGCCGCGCCGCACACGGCTTCCGCCGGGGGGCCGTGGGGCGTTTCCGTGGCTTCCACCGGGTATGTGGATCACCGCCGTGGGGCGGGTAGGGTCCGTGGCATACCTGAGCCCCAGCCGTCAGGCCGCTGGGGCAGTCGAAGGATCGGCCCGGCGTCCCACGGCGGGCTGTCGCATACGTGGAAGGAATCGCGTGGAAGCCAACACTCGTAGCACCGGGCGTCTGCCGGCTGCCTTCCTGACGCCGGGGTCCTCCTCGTTCATGGACTTCCTCGCCGAGCACCAGCCGGAGCTGCTCCCGGGCAGGCGTCAGTTGCCGCCGGTGCAGGGCGTCGTCGAGGCCCCGCACGGCACCACGATCGTGGCCGTGACGTTCCCCGGCGGCGTGGTCCTCGCCGGTGACCGGCGCGCCACCATGGGCAACGTCATCGCCCAGCGGGACATCGAGAAGGTCTTCCCCGCCGACGAGTACTCGGCGGTCGGCATCGCCGGCACGGCGGGCCTGGCCGTGGAGATGGTGAAGCTCTTCCAGCTCGAACTGGAGCACTTCGAAAAGGTCGAGGGCGCCCAGTTGTCCCTGGAGGGCAAGGCCAACCGCCTGTCGACGATGATCCGGTCCAACCTCGGCATGGCCATGCAGGGCCTGGCCGTGGTCCCCCTGTTCGCCGGGTACGACGTGGACCGCGCCAAGGGCCGCATCTTCTCCTACGACGTGACGGGCGGCCGCTCCGAGGAGCACCACTTCGCCGCCACGGGATCGGGATCGATCTTTGCACGCGGTGCCATGAAGAAGCTCTACCGCGACGACCTGAGCGAGCAGCAGGCCACCACCCTGGTGGTGCAGGCGCTCTACGACGCGGCAGACGACGACTCGGCGACCGGTGGTCCCGATGTCGCCCGCCGGATCTACCCCATCGTCACCGTGATCACCGAGGACGGCTTCCGCAGGCTCACCGAGGACGAGTCCTCCGACCTGGCCCGCGCGGTGCTGGAGCGGCGGCTGGAGCTGCCCGACGGCCCGCGGGCCGCGCTGCTGTAGCGGGCGGTCGCTTTGTTGTCAGGTGCTCACGTGACTTCATCAGAAAGGGACGGATAACCGGTGTCGACGCCGTTCTATGTCTCACCCCAGCAGGCCATGGCCGACCGGGCGGAGTACGCCCGCAAGGGCATCGCCCGAGGCCGCAGCCTGGTCGTGCTCCAGTACGCCGACGGCATCGTCTTCGTCGGCGAGAACCCGTCCCGCGCGCTGCACAAGTTCAGCGAGATCTACGACCGGATCGGCTTCGCCGCGGCCGGCAAGTACAACGAGTACGAGAACCTCCGCATCGGCGGCGTGCGCTACGCCGACCTGCGCGGCTACACCTACGACCGGGACGACGTGACGGCCCGGGGCCTGGCCAACGTCTACGCGCAGACGCTGGGCACGATCTTCTCCAGCGCGGCCGAGAAGCCCTACGAGGTGGAGCTGGTCGTCGCCGAGGTCGGGGAGACGCCCGAGGGCGACCAGATCTACCGGCTCCCGCACGACGGCTCGATCGTGGACGAGCACGGCTCGGTCGCGGTCGGCGGCAACGCGGAGCAGATCAGCGGGTACCTCGACCAGCGGCACCGCGACGGCATGACGCTGGCGGAGGCGCTGCACCTGGCGGTGCAGGCCCTGTCCCGCGACACCAACGGCAGCCAGCGGGAGATCCCCGCCGAGAAGCTGGAGGTGGCGGTGCTGGACCGCACGCGCCCGCAGAAGCGCAAGTTCAAGCGCATCACGGGGGGCCAGTTGTCGCGGCTCCTCGACCAGGCGTCCGCGAACGGGACACCGGCCACGGAGAGCGACTCCGAAAAGGAGTGACTCCGAGCGGGAGTGACACCGTGCCACCCGGTTGCGGGCGGCCGGGTCACCGCGGGGGCGCGGTGGACCCCCGTACGACCAGTTCCACCGGGATGTCGCCGTCCTCGGGGGCGTGGCCCTCGAGGACCGCGAGCAGTGCCCTCATGCCGCGCTCGCCGAAGAGTTCCGCGTCCAGGCGGACCGTCGTCAGCTCCGGGTCGATGGCGGTGGCCAGGGCGAGGTCGTCCAGGCCGGTGACGGACACGTCGTCGGGGACCCGGAGCCCGAGGCGGCGCAGCGCCTTGTAGGCGCCGGCCGCGAGTTTGTCGTCGTCGCAGACCACCGCCGTGGGCCGGCCCGCCCCGGCCCCCGTCAGCGCGGTCTCCGTGGCCGCCCGCGCGCCCTCGAACGACAGGGGGGCGCGGACCGTCCGCAGTTCGGTGCCCGGCACCGCGCCCAGGCGAGCGGCCAGTTCCCGGGCCCGTACCTCGAAGGTCCAGGACGCCACGTCCGCCGCCAGGTGCAGGAAGCGTCGGTGGCCCAGGCCCAGCAGATGACCGGCGACCTGGCGGATGCCGTCGGTGATGTCCAGGTTCACCGTGGCCGCGCCCAGGCTGCCCGCCGGTTCGCTGTCCAGCATCACCAGCGGCAGTTGGTCGCCGCGGATCGCGGTGAGCGCGTCGGCGGCCATCGAGGAGGCGATCACCCCGTCCAGCGCGGCCTGCGCCGAGGCGAACGGGTCCCGGGCCGGGCCGATGCCCTCGGGCGACGGGTAGAGCACCACACCGAAGCCGTGCTCGGCGGCGACCCGGGCGGCGCCCGTGTAGACACCGGCGAAGAACTCCGTGGTCAGCGCCGGGACCACCAGCAGCACCGTCCGGGTGCGGCCCAGCCGCAGGTTGCGGGCCGCCAGGTTGGGCCGGTAGCCCAGGTCCCGGGCGGCCCGGCGTACCCGCTCCGCGGTGGGCTCGGAGACCCGCCCGCGCCACTTGTCGCCCAGCACCAGGGAGACCGCGGCCTGGGAGACGCCGGCGGCCTGGGCGACGTCCCGGCTCGTGGGGCGTGTGCTGCCTCGTGCCACCGTGGGCCCGCTCCTTCGTCTGGACTCGTGAACAGCGGCCATGGTACGTATGGGGACGCTAGTTATACGTAAAACGTCTTGCGTCGGGTGAGGGGAGTCGAGCGTGGCCACGGGGTATCTGGAGATCCTCCGGGCGCGGCACGCCGTCCGGTTGCTGGTCGGCACGCTCGTCGGGCGGCTGCCCAACGCCACCGCGGCGATCGCCGTCGTGCTGTTCGTCAGGGCGGAGGGCGGGACGTACAGCCTCGCCGGGGCGCTGGCGGCCGTGTACGGGGTCGCCAACGCGGTGGGGCAGCCCGTGCTCGGCCGGCTGGTCGACCTTTACGGGCAGCCTCGCGTGCAGTTGCCCGCCGCGCTGCTGTCCGGCGCGGCGATGGCCGTGTTCGCCTTCGCCGGCACCGATCCGGTCGCCGTCGCCTACGCGGCGGTGGCCGCGGCCGGCCTGTTCACCCCGCCGCTGGAGGGCGGCCTGCGGGCGCTGTGGCCCAGCGTGCTGCCCAAGGAGGGCCAGGTCCACACGGCGTACGCGATGGACGCCGTCGCCCAGGAGGTCATGTTCACCGTCGGGCCGCTGCTGGTGACGCTGTGCGTGTCCCTGTGGTCGGCGCAGGCCGCCCTGCTCGTGCTCAACGTGATCGGGATACTCGGCGCCCTCTCGGTCGCCGTGTCGCCGCCCGCACGCGCGTGGCGGTCGGCTCCGCGCGAGGCGCACTGGCTGGGCGCGCTGCGCTCCCCGGGGCTGCTGGCGCTGCTCGGCGCCTTCCTGTTCGTCGGGATGGCGCTCGGCTCCATCACCGTCGCCGCCGTCCCGTACGCGGACGACCACGGCGGCGACGCCGTGTACGGCTGGCTGATGGCCGCGCTCGGGCTCGGCGCGCTGATCGGCGGGTCCGTGTACGGGGCGCGGCGGTGGTCCGGGGAGCCCGCGCGCAGACTGCGCGCGCTGGTCGCCCTGCTGGCGGTGTGTTACCTGCCGCTGACGCTGATGCCGGACGTGGTCCCCATGGTGCTGCTCACCGCGGTGGCCGGGATCTTCCTGGCCCCGGCCATCGCCTGCGCCTTCGTGCTCGTCGACCGGCACGCCCCCCGGGGGACCGTCACCGAGGCGTTCTCCTGGCTGGTGACGACGTTCACCGTGGGCGCCTCGGTCGGAACGGGCCTGACCGGGCCGGTCGTCGAGGCCGGCGGGGCGCTGTGGGGCTTCGCCGTGCCGGGTGCCGCGGGAGCCCTGTCGCTGCTGGTGCTGGCGGCCACCGGACGGGTCCTCGCAGCTCCCGCGCGGCACGGGGTGGTTGCGGCTTCATCGGAAAATGATCCAAACCGTGCCGTCGAACCCCGTTTCAGTTCCGGGGATCGGGCGTAATGTTCAGTCATGGACCGCCGCATTTTCGGGCTGGAGAACGAGTACGGCGTCACGTGCACGTTCAGGGGACAGCGCCGCCTGTCGCCTGACGAGGTGGCGCGGTACCTCTTCCGCCGTGTCGTGTCATGGGGCCGCAGCAGCAATGTCTTTCTGCGCAACGGCGCCCGCCTCTATCTCGATGTCGGATCGCATCCGGAATACGCCACACCCGAATGTGACAACGTGACCGAACTCGTCACCCACGACAAGGCGGGCGAGCGCATTCTCGAGGGACTCCTGGTAGATGCCGAACGACGCCTGCACGAGGAGGGAATCGCGGGCGACGTCTACCTGTTCAAGAACAACACCGACTCGGCGGGCAACTCCTACGGGTGCCACGAGAACTATCTGGTGGCCCGGCACGGGGAGTTCTCCCGGCTCGCGGACATCCTCATCCCGTTCCTGGTGACGAGGCAGTTGCTCTGCGGCGCCGGAAAGGTGCTGCAGACGCCGCGCGGTGCCGTGTACTGCGTCAGCCAGCGCGCCGAGCACATCTGGGAGGGCGTCTCCTCGGCGACCACCCGCTCCCGGCCGATCATCAACACCCGCGACGAGCCGCACGCCGACGCCGAGCGCTACCGCCGGCTCCACGTCATCGTCGGCGACTCGAACATGTCCGAGACGACCATGCTGCTCAAGGTCGGCGCCACCGACCTGGTGCTGCGCATGATCGAGGCCGGCACGGTGATGCGCGACCTCACCCTGGAGAACCCGATCCGGGCGATCCGCGAGGTCAGCCACGACATCACCGGGCGGCGCAAGGTGCGCCTGGCCAGCGGCCGCGAGGCATCGGCCCTGGAGGTGCAGCGCGAGTACTACGACAAGGCCGTGGACTTCTGCGAGCGCCGCGGCATCCGCACCGGCACCGTCGAGCGGGTGCTGGAACTGTGGGGCCGCACCCTGGACGCGATCGAGGCCGAGGACCTCGACCGCATCGACACCGAGATCGACTGGGTCATGAAGTACAAGCTCATCGAGCGGTACCGCAGCAAGCACAACATGACCATGTCGCATCCGCGGGTCGCCCAGATAGACCTCGCCTACCACGACATCCACCGCCGTCGTGGCCTGTACTACCTGCTGGAGAAGAAGGGCCAGGCCGCCCGGATCGCCAACGACCTGAAGATCTTCGAGGGCAAGTCCGTGCCTCCGCAGACCACTCGGGCCCGGCTGCGCGGCGACTTCATCCGGCGGGCCCAGGAACAGCGCCGCGACTTCACGGTCGACTGGGTCCACCTCAAGCTGAACGACCAGGCCCAGCGCACGGTGTTGTGCAAGGACCCGTTCCGCTCCGTGGACGACCGCGTGGAGAAGCTGATCGCCGGCATGTAGCTCATCCGGTGGGAAAAGGCCGGAACGCCACACGGGCGCCGTACGTTTCTCGTACGGCGCCCTTCTCACGCCGTAGAGTTGCGCGCACGCCATCAGCCAAGATCGACCGATTACGAGGTCCCCCATCGTGCGCCGACGCTCACTCCTCATCGCCGTACCCGCCGGACTGGCCACCCTCGCCGCATGCGGTGACGACGGTGGCGAGGGGAGTAAATCCAGCGACAGCGCCTCGCCCTCGGCGTCGGCCAGTTCCTCGGTGCCGCCGCCGAAGATCGTGGACGGCCCGCTGCCGGCCATCACCAAGGGGACGAAGTTCGACCAGAAGCCGACCGTGGCCAAGGGCTCCGGGGACCCCTCCGACCAGCTCGCGGTGAAGACGGTCATCGCCGGCGGCGGCAAGAGCATCGCCGAGAACGACTTCGTCGTGGCGAACTACCTCGGCCAGATCTGGTCCACCGCCAAGGTCTTCGACAACTCCTACGACCGGGGCACCCCGCTCGCCCTGCAGTTGGCCCAGGGCAGCATCATCGAGGGCTGGCGGTACGCGCTCACCGGCAAGAAGACCGGCAGCCGCCTGCTGTTCTCCGTCCCGCCCGCCTGGGGCTACGGCGAGCAGGGCAATGAGCAGGCGGGCATCAAGGGCACCGACACGCTGGTCTTCGTCGTCGACGTCCGGGACACGTTCAACGCCTCCAGCTCCGCCAAGGGCGAGGAGGTCGCCCAGGACGACACCGCGCTGCCCAAGGTCGGCACCGGCACCGACGGCAAGGCGCCCTCCATCGAGGTGCCCGACACCGACGCGCCGACGAAGCTGGTCGCGAACTACGTCATCGAGGGCGACGGCGCCGAGGTGGGCGCCGAGGACAGCGTCCTGGTGCAGTACAAGGGCGTCATCTGGGACGGCGGCAAGGAGTTCGACTCCACGTACAGCCGCAAGCAGTTGACGTCGTTCTCGCTCCAGCAGGTCGTCAAGGGCTGGGCGCAGGGCCTGACCGGCAAGAAGGTCGGCAGCCGCGTCCTCATCGTCATCCCGCCGAAGCTGGGCTACGGCGACAGCCCGCCCGAGGGCAGCGGCATCGAGAAGGACTCCACCCTTGTCTTCTCGGTCGACATCCTGGCGAAGATGTGACGCCCTCGGGATGTAAGACTTGGCCCGTTGCCTTTCCGCAGACAAGCAGGAGCTAGAGACGTGAGCATCGACAAGCCCGAGATCGACTTCCCGGGCGGCGAGCCCCCGGCGGACCTCGAGATCAAGGACATCTGGGAGGGCGACGGCGCGGTCGCGGAGGCGGGCCAGACCGTCACCGTCCACTACGTCGGCGTGGCCTTCTCCACCGGCGAGGAGTTCGACGCGAGCTGGAACCGCGGCACCCCGTTCCGCTTCCCGCTGGGCGGCGGCCGCGTCATCGCGGGCTGGGACCGCGGCGTGCAGGGCATGAAGGTCGGCGGCCGCCGCCAACTGACCATCCCGGCCCACCTCGCCTACGGCAACCAGAGCCCGACCCCGGCGATCAAGCCCGGCGAGACGCTGATCTTCGTCGTCGACCTGCTCGGGGTCTGACCGGCGTACCACCCGCACGGGTGTGCGGATCGGCGCACCGACCGGGTCGGTATCCGATCGGAGCTGATCGCCGAGGGTCCATGCCTGTCCGGGCATGGGCCCTCGGCTTTTGCCACGACACCCCGGGGCGGTACGGTCACGGTCAAAGGGACGACAAGGAGGCGAAGGGCGTCGATGGCCATTGCCAAGGCCGAGCGGCTGATGAACCTGGCGCTGTGCCTGCTGGGCACCCGCCGGCCGCTCAGCAAGCGCGAACTGCGCGAGTCCATCGAGGCCTACGTCGAGGCGTTCGGGCCGGGCGGCGGCGCGCCCCTCGGACCGGACCAGGCCGCCACCGGCTCCGACGACGCCTTCAACCGCATGTTCGAGCGGGACAAGGACGACCTGCGCGAACTGGGCCTGGTCATCGAGACCGTCGAGAGCCTCGACGGCGAGATCGGCTACCTCGCCCGCCGCGACAGCAACCGTCTGCCGCCCATCACCCTGGACGCCGAGGAGGCCGCCGCCCTGGGCCTGGCCGCCAAGGTCTGGCAGCAGGCCCGGCTGGCCGGCGCGGCCAGCGGCGCCCTGCAGAAGCTGCGCGCCGCCGGACTGCCCGAGGACGTCGACCCCTACGAGGCGCACAGCGCCCTGGAACCGCGCATCCCCGTGCACGAGGCGGCCTTCGAGCCGCTGATGCTGGCCTGCCGCGACCGCCGCCCGGTGGTCTTCGACTACCGCAAGGCCACCGCCGCCCGTCCCGAGGCCCGGCACGTCGAGCCCTGGGCGCTGGAGTGCTGGCGCGGCCACTGGTACCTGGCCGGCTTCGACCGCGACCGCGGTGCCGAGCGCGTCTTCCGGCTCTCCCGGATCACCGGCAAGGTCCGCTCGCGCGCCGGACGGTTCACCGCGCCGGTGCCCGACGTCGTCACCGTCCGTGAGACCGTCGCGAGCTGGGCGGGGGAGACCGCCGACCGCTCCGCGCTGATCCGGTTGCGCGCCGGCGCCGGCTACCCCCTTCGGGCGAAGGCCACCTCGGTGCGGGAACTCGGCGACGGCTGGGACGAGTTGGAGATTCCGTACGGGCACGGCCTGGACGCCTGGCTGGTGGAGTTCGGGCCCGACGTGGTGGTGCTGGAGCCGGCCGAGCTGCGGGCCGACGTGGTGGACCGGCTACGTGCCGTGGCCAAGGGCTGAGGGGGAGCGGACAACACAGTGGCAGGCAAACCGGTCAGGCCCACGAGCGCCATCGACCAGACCCGGCGGATGCTCTCCCTGGTGACCTATCTGCGCGAGCGCCCCGGCGCCCGGATCGAGGACGTGGCGCGCGCCTTCGGCATCACCGAGGACGAGCTGGTCTCCGACCTCGACGTGCTGCCCATGTGCGGCACCAGCTTCCGCGGCGGCGACCTGCTCGACATCGACACCGACGGCGAGCGCATCTGGTGGCACAACCCGGCCGCGCTCGGCGCCGACGCCGCCGAGCCGCTGCGCCTGGCCGCCGACGAGGCCACTGCCCTGCTGGTCGCCGCCCGCGCGGTGGCCACCCTGCCCGGCCTGCGCGAGAGCGACCGCCAGGCGCTGCTGCGGGCGACCGCCAAGGTGGAGGCCGCGGCCGGTGAGACGGCCGGCGCCAGTTCCCGGCTGTCGGTGACCTTCGAGTCCGAGGGCGGCGTCTTCGCCGACGTCGACCGGGCCATCTCCGAGCGGCGCCGCCTGTGGGTCCGCTACTACTCACCGGCCCGCGACGAGGTCACCGAGCGCGAGATCGACCCGATCCGCCTGGTCAGCGTCGGTCACACCTATGTGGAGGCGTGGTGCCGGCGCTCCGAGGCGCGGCGCACCTTCCGGCTCGACCGGGTCGCCGAGATCAAGATCCTGGACGAGCCCTCCGCGCCGCCGGAGATAGAGCTGCGGGACCTGTCGGAGGCACTGGTGCAGCCCGCCGCCGAGGACCCCGAGGTGGTGATCGAGGTCGGTCCGGGCGGCCGCTGGGTCGCCGAGTACTACCCGCACGACAGCGCCGAGGAGCTGGCCGACGGCGGGCTGCGCATCACCCTGCGCACCCCCGACCCGGCGTCGCTGCGGCGCCTGGCGCTGCGGCTGGGGCGGGACGGCCGGATCGTGGCGCCGGGTGAGCTGGCCGACAGCGCCCGGCGGGCGGCCCGCGACGCGCTGGCGGCGTACGACGGGATCGAGGCGGTGGCGGGCCGTGCGCCGGCCGTGCCGGTGGGGCCCGCGGTCGGTGACCGGCAGCACGACAGGCAGGAGCAGGCGCGTTGAGCGAGTCGGCCGAGCCCCGGGAGCCGGGCATGACGGTGGCGTCCGCGTTCGCGGGGATGACGAGCGCTTCGCCGGTGGTGTTCCGGGCGGGCTGCCCGGACTGCCGGGGCCGTTTCGAGCTGGCCGCGAGCGCCCTGCGACTGGCCATCGGCGCCACCAGCCGGACGACGTTCTACTCGTTCACCTGCCCCGACTGCCGGAGCACCGTCCGCAAGCCGGCCGGGGAGCGGATCGTGGAGCTGCTCACCGGCGGCGGGGTCCGCACCCTGCGGCTGCACTCCACGGTGTAGCGCCGGTTCACGCCCGGGGCACGCGACGGTCTAGGCTCGTGCCCATGTTCTGGCCGATGCTCGCGATTGCCATGGGGTTTCTGGGTCTCGCCGTTCTCGGGGTGCTCGCCGTACGGGTCTTCGTCGAGGCGCAGAAGCTGGGCCGGCAGGTGGCCGACTCCACCCGCCGGATCAACCGGGCGGCGGAGGACCTGGAGCGGGCCGCCGCGAGCGCGGGCCGGGCCGTGGACGCGCTGTGACGCATCCGGCAGGCGGGGCGGAGCGCCCCGGGAAGCGCCCGGCCCGGGGCCGGGGGGCCGGCGCAGAGCGGTCCACGGGACGCCTGTGACTTGCGTTTTGGGCCGCTTCGCCCTGTCATCCGGCCGGACCGGACAGGTACGCTGCTGGTCGCGGACCGGAAAACGAGGCCCGGTCGCGGACGGGAGTACGCACAGGGATTGCCTCGCGTTTACCCCTGAGCGTTACGATCGCTGCACAACACGGCCGTTCAGACGCAAGTCCGACCGGTCGGACAGCACCCCCACCCAGCCGCCTCGGTGAGAAGGTAAAGACTTATGTTCGGAAGGCTCGGCGCCCCCGAGATCATTCTCATCCTCGTCGTCATCATCCTGCTGTTCGGCGCGAAGAAGCTTCCCGACATGGCGCGGTCGCTCGGCAAGTCCGCGCGAATCCTCAAGAGCGAGGCCAAGGCGATGAAGGACGACAACAAGTCCGCCGCCCCCGCCGACCCGCCGGCCACCGGCGAGCAGTCCGTGTCGCAGCGCACCATCCAGGCCGCCCCCGGTGACGTGACCAGCTCCCGCCCGGTCACCGAGCCGACGGACACGACCAAGCGCTGACGCGGGGCCGGTGACCTCCGGCCCGCCCGCACGAGATGGGAACGTGGGTTGCTGAAGCCTGCCCGCAACAAGGAGAGAGATCCCGAGGGGCGGATGCCCCTCGCGGAACACCTTCGTGAGCTCCGCAACCGGCTCGCGAAGGCGCTGCTCGCGATCGTCGCCGTCACGGTCGTCGCCGCCTTCTTCTACACCGACATCATCAATCTGATCACCCGGCCGATCCTCGAATCGGTCGGCTGTGAGAAGACGTTCGATCAACTGGCGAAGTCGACGTCGGGCGAGCCCTGTGCGCAGATCACCATCAACGGCCTGCTCACCCCCTTCACCCTGGCCCTGAAGGTGTCGCTGATGGCCGGTGTCGTGGCGGCCTCCCCGGTCTGGCTGTACCAGCTCTGGGCGTTCGTCGCCCCCGGGCTGCACCGGCACGAGAAGAAGTACGCCTACGCCTTCGTCGCCACCGGCGCGCCGCTCTTCATCATCGGCGCCTACTTCGCGTACTCGGTCCTGCCCACCACGGCGAAGGTCCTGCTGGACTTCACCCCGGGCAACACGACCAACCTGCTGCCACTGGACGACCTGCTCGACCTCGTCCTGCGCATGGTGCTGGTCTTCGGCCTCTCCTTCGAGCTCCCGCTGCTGCTGATCTTCCTCAACCTCACGGGCGTGCTCACCGGCAAGCGGATGCTCGGCTGGTGGCGCGGGATGATCATGGGCATCACCCTCTTCGCGGCCATCGCCACGCCCAGCACCGACCCGGTGACCATGCTCCTGCTGGCCGGGCCGATCTGGGTGCTGTACTTCGGCGCGGTCCTCTTCTCGCTGCTGAACGACCGTCGCAGGCACCGCCGGGAGGCCCTCGGCCCCGCCGACGACGAGGCCTCCGACCTCGACCTGACCCCCGAGGACATCGGCGAGATCGAGCCCGTCACCACCAGCCCCGCCCTGCCCGAGCAGTCCCGCACGGACCGGGTCAACGGGTACGACGACGTGACGTGACGCCCTCCCGGACCGCGCGCCCCCGGCGGCGCGGTCCGGCACCCCGCGCGGGGCCCGATGCGGATAATGATCGTCCTGTTGTCGGTGCGGCCCGGTACGCTCGAAAGCACGATGACAGAGGATCTCTCCCCGGCCGAGCGGTACGCGGCGGCCCGCAGGCGGGCCGCCGAGCAGGCCACCGCGCTCGCGTCCTTCCGCGAGATGTACGACTTCGGCCTCGACCCCTTCCAGATCGAGGCCTGCCAGGCGCTCGAAACCGGCAAGGGTGTGCTGGTGGCGGCGCCCACCGGCTCCGGCAAGACGATCGTCGGCGAGTTCGCCGTCCACCTCGCCCTCCAGCAGGGCAAGAAGTGCTTCTACACGACCCCCATCAAGGCGCTGTCGAACCAGAAGTACTCCGACCTGTGCCGCCGCTACGGCGCCGACAAGGTCGGCCTGCTGACCGGCGACAACAGCGTGAACTCCGGCGCCCCGGTGGTCGTGATGACCACCGAGGTCCTGCGGAACATGCTGTACGCCGGTTCCCAGACCCTCCTCGGCCTCGGCTACGTGGTCATGGACGAGGTGCACTACCTCTCCGACCGCTTCCGCGGCGCCGTCTGGGAGGAAGTGATCATCCACCTCCCCGAGTCGGTGACGCTGGTGTCGCTGTCCGCGACCGTGTCCAACGCCGAGGAGTTCGGCGACTGGCTCGACACCGTCCGCGGCGACACACAGGTGATCGTCTCCGAGCACCGGCCCGTGCCGCTGTTCCAGCACGTACTGGCCGGACGCCGGATGTACGACCTGTTCGAGGAGGCCGAGGGCCACAAGAAGGCCGTCAACCCGGACCTGACGCGGATGGCGCGCATGGAGGCGAGCCGCCCGTCGTACCAGGACCGCCGCCGCGGCCGGCACATGCGTGAGGCGGACCGGGAGCGCGAGCGCAGACAGCGTTCGCGGATCTGGACGCCGAGCCGCCCCGAGGTCATCGAGCGGCTCGACGCCGAGGGCCTGCTCCCGGCGATCACCTTCATCTTCAGCCGCGCCGCCTGCGAGGCCGCCGTCCAGCAGTGCCTGCACGCGGGCCTGAGGCTCAACGACGAGGACGCCCGGGAGCGGGTGCGCGCCCTGGTCGAGGAGCGCACCGCCTCCATCCCGGCCGAGGACCTGCACGTCCTGGGCTACTACGAGTGGCTGGAGGGACTGGAGCGCGGCATCGCCGCCCACCACGCGGGCATGCTGCCGACCTTCAAGGAGGTCGTCGAGGAGCTGTTCGTGCGGGGACTGGTCAAGGCCGTCTTCGCCACCGAGACCCTCGCCCTCGGCATCAACATGCCCGCCCGCTCGGTGGTCCTGGAAAAGCTCGTCAAGTGGAACGGCGAGCAGCACGCCGACATCACCCCGGGCGAGTACACGCAGCTCACCGGCCGTGCGGGCCGCCGCGGCATCGACGTCGAGGGCCACGCGGTGGTGCTCTGGCAGCGCGGCATGAATCCCGAGCACCTCGCCGGGCTCGCGGGCACCCGCACGTATCCGCTGCGCTCCAGCTTCAAGCCGTCGTACAACATGGCGGTCAACCTGGTCGAGCAGTTCGGCCGGCACCGCTCGCGGGAACTGCTGGAGACGTCGTTCGCGCAGTTCCAGGCCGACAAGTCGGTGGTCGGGATCTCCCGGCAGGTGCAGCGCAACGAGGAAGGGCTGGAGGGCTACAAGGCATCCATGACCTGCCACCTCGGCGACTTCGAGGAGTACGCGCGACTGCGCCGCGAGCTGAAGGACCGGGAGACCGAGCTGGCCCGGCAGGGCGTGGCCCAGCGCCGCGCCGAGGCGGCCGTGGCGCTGGAGAAGCTGAAGCCGGGCGACGTCATCCACGTGCCGACGGGCAAGTACGCGGGGCTCGCCCTGGTGCTGGACCCGGGGCTGCCCGCCGGGCGGTCCAACGGCCACCGCGGCTTCGAGCACCACGACGGGCCGCGTCCGCTGGTCCTGACCGCCGAGCGGCAGGTCAAGCGGCTGGCGTCGATCGACTTCCCGGTGCCGGTCGAGGCGCTGGAGCGGATGCGCATCCCGAAGTCGTTCAATCCGCGCTCGCCGCAGTCCCGCCGCGACCTCGCCTCCGCGCTGCGCACCAAGGCGGGGCACATCCCGCCGGAGCGGGCCCGCAAGAAGCGCTCGCAGGCGGCCGACGACCGGCAGATCGCCCAGCTCCGCAAGGCCATCCGGGCCCACCCCTGCCACGGCTGCGACGACCGCGAGGACCACGCCCGGTGGGCCGAGCGGTACCACCGGCTGCTGCGCGACACCTCGCAGTTGGAGCGCCGGATCGAGGGCCGCACCAACACCATCGCCCGGACCTTCGACCGGATCGTGGCGCTGCTGACCGAGCTGGACTATCTGCGCGGCGACGAGGTCACCGAGCACGGCAAGCGGCTCGCCCGGCTCTACGGCGAGCTGGACCTGCTGGCCAGCGAGTGCCTGCGCGAGGGCGTCTGGGAGGGCCTCGGCCCGGCCGAACTGGCCGCGTGCGTCTCGGCCCTGGTGTTCGAGTCCCGGGCGGCCGACGAGGCGATGGCCCCGAAGGTGCCCTCGGGCAAGGCCAAGGCCGCGCTGGGGGAGACGGTGCGGATCTGGGGCAGGCTGGACGCGCTGGAGGAGGAGTTCCGGATCACCCAGAGCGAGGGGGTCGGCCAGCGCGAGCCCGACCTCGGCTTCGCCTGGGCCGCCTACATGTGGGCGTCCGGCAAGGGCCTGGACGAGGTGCTGCGCGAGGCGGAGATGCCGGCCGGTGACTTCGTGCGCTGGTGCAAGCAGGTCATCGACGTCCTCGGCCAGATCGCCGCCGCCGCGCCCGGCGGGGACTCGACGGTGCCGAAGAACGCCCGCAAGGCGGTCGACGGACTGCTGCGCGGGGTCGTCGCCTACTCGTCGGTGGGGTAGATCCGCGGCGGTTCGCGCCGCGCGACACAGGGACGCTCAGGGCGCCCGGACCACAGGTTCGGGCGCCCGGTGCCGCCGCCGCGAGCGCCCTGGCAGGTGGGCGACCCGCTGCCGGAGGCGTCGGTGGGCCCGACGGCCGGTGCCGTCACCGCGTCTCCCCGGCCGGAGACGCCGTCAGCGGACCGGCCCGAGCGGGAGTCCGGGCGGGACGCCCCGGCCGACCCGCCCGTGCCGGGTGTCCCCGCGTCGTCGCCGGCGGCCATCGGCGGGCCGGAGCGGGCGCGGGGCGTCTGGCAGCGGTTCCTGCGGTGGTGGCAGGGCTACTGACCGGCGGCCCAGTCCTCGTACGAGGTCCAGGCGGTCAGGGCGCGCTCGCTGTGGAAGCGGTGCTCCCGTCCGGTGAGCGGATCGGTGAACGCCAGGGTCCGCGCGAGCAGTTGCAGCGGGCGCCGGAAGTCGCCGGCCGGCCCGGGGGCGGTCACCTCGGGGTAGAGGGGGTCGCCGAGGATCGGTACGCCGAGCGCGGTCATGTGGACCCGGAGCTGATGCGTCTGCCCGGTGCCGGGCACCAGGCGGTACCGGCCCAGTCCGGAGCCCGGCCCCGGGCGGTGGCCGAGCAGTTCGACATGGCTGACGGCGTTGGGCTCGCCCTCGACCTCGCGGGCGGTGAGCACCCCGCGCTCCTTGACGATCCGGCTGCGTACGGTCCGGGGCAGGGCGAGGCCGGGGGCGTACGGGGCGACGGCCTCGTACTCCTTGTGGACCAGGCGGTCGCGGAACAGGGTCTGGTAGGCGCCGCGTTCCCCGGGCCGCACGGTGAACAGGACCAGACCGGCGGTGAGCCGGTCGAGGCGGTGGGCGGCGCTGAGGGCGGGGACGCCCAGTTCCCGGCGCAGCCTGGCGAGGGCGGTCTCGGTGATGTGGCTGCCGCGCGGGGTGGTGGCGAGGAAGTGCGGCTTGTCGGCGACGACGATGTGCTCGTCGCGGTAGCGGACCTCCAGGGGGAAGGGGACGGGGACCTCGGTGGGCAGATCGCGGTGGAACCAGACGTACCGGCCGGGTTCGTACGGCGCGTCCGGGGCGACCGGGCGGCCGTCCGCGCCGACCACCCGGCCGTCGGCGAAGAGTGCCTCGACGACGCCGGGTCCCGCGCCGGAGAGCCGTTCGATCAGATGCTCGCGGACGGTGGTCCAGGGTCCGTGGGCGGGCAGCCGCAGCCGTACGGGATCGACCCCGTCGCGCTGGGGGAGCGGGGAGGGCGGGGGAGGGGTGCGGCGTCTCATCGACGGCAAGGGTAGGCGGGGGCGTACGGCGGCGGAAAACGGCTGTCCCGGCAGGCGGTGCCGTTGGCAGGATGTGGATCATGCCCTACCTCACCCGACCGGTCCTGTCCGCCGGCACCCTCTCCCGTGTCCCGCAGCCCACCGTGCCCACCGGGGACGGGCTGGTGCTGCGGCCGTGGCGGGACGACGACGCGCCCGCCGTCCACGACGCCTTCCAGGACCCGGCGATGCACCAGTGGCACATCCGCACCGCCGACTCCGTGAGCGAGGTGCGGGGCTGGATCGCCGAATGGCGGGACGGCTGGGCGGCGGAGCGGGACGCGCAGTGGGCGGTCGCCGACGCGGCCACCGGCCGGCTGCTCGGCCGGGTCGCCCTGCGCGGCATCGTGCTCGGCGACGGAGTGGCCGAGGTGGCCTACTGGACGGTGGCGGCGGCCCGCGGACAGGGCGTCGCCGCGCGGGCCACGGCGGCGCTCGCCCGCTGGGCCCTGGACGAGGTCGGCTTCCACCGTCTGGAGCTGAGCCACGCCGTGGCCAACGAGGCGTCCTGCCGGGTGGCCCGGCGGACCGGGTTCGCCCTGGAGGGCACCAAGCGCAGCGCCCTGCTCCACCCCGACGGCTGGCACGACATGCACCTGCACGCCCGCGTCCGGGGCGACTGAGCGGCCGGGTCCGGACGCGGCACCCGGCGGCGCGAGCCCGGGAGGGTTACGCCGCGGGGGCCGCCGAGGTGCCCTCCTGCTCGGCCTCGACGCGGGCGTTCCACTCCCGCTTCGACGCCTGCCAGCCGTCCTCGTTGTGGCCGAGCCGCCAGTAGCCGGAGATGGAGAGCTGCTCGCGGGCGATCCGCCGCTCCACGCGGAGCAGCTTGCGCAGTTCCTTCACGCAGCCCGCCTCGCCGTGCACGAAGGCGTGCACCCGCCCTTCGGGGAAGTCCAGGCCCCGCACGGCCTCGACCAGGGCCTCGCCCACCGGGCGGTCCCCGCGGTGCAGCCAGACCACCTCCACATCGGAGTCGATCTTCTGCTCCTCCTCGGGGCCGGCGACCTCCACGAAGGCGAAGGCGCGGGCGCCGTCCGGCAGCGACTCCAGGGAGCGCGCTATCGCGGGCAGCGCGCTCTCGTCACCGGCGAGCAGATGCCAGTCGGCGGCGGGATCGGGGGCGTAGGCGCCGCCGGGGCCCATGAAGAGGACGGTCTCGCCGGGCCGCGCGTCCCGTGCCCAGGGCCCGGCCAGGCCCTCGTCGCCGTGGATCACGAAGTCCAGGGTGAGTTCGCGCTGCTCGGCGTCCCAGTGCCGCACCGTGTAGGTCCGGGTCACCGGCCACTGCTCGCGGGGGAACTCGGCGCGAATCCGCTCCATGTCGAAGGGCTCCGGGTAGCTCGCGCCCCCGGCGGGGAAGAGGAGTTTCACGTAGTGGTCGGTGCAGGTGTCCGCCGAGAAGCCGGCGAGTCCCGCACCGCCGAGGACGACGCGCTGCATGTGCGGGGTGAGCCGCTCGGTGCGGACGACCTGTGCGGAATGCGGCTTCCGCGGCTTGCGTCCCGGTCGGTCTGCCATGACGGCCTCCCTGTCCCTGAGTTAGGTATACCTAAGTTAGCATCCCTTCCCCAGTCGACACCTGATGGCGGAACCGGGCGATGGCCTTCCCCGTGCCCACCGGGACCCGCCTCCTACGGTTTCCCACCGGTGCCACCGTGATGCGCCGCGGCGCGAGGGTCGCCCGGTGGCACGGGTCAGGCGCGCAGCGTCGTCAGCAGCCGCTCCAGCGATCCGCCCAGGCCCCAGCGGGCGGTCAGCGCGTCCAGCGCCTCCGGGTCGCGCGGCGCCTTCGGCAGCGCGGTGGCGAGGTCGGGCAGCGGCACGTCGTCCGCGACCCGGACCACCTTGGGCGCCACCGCGAGATACGGCCGGGCCTCGGCGAGCCTGCGGCGCTGCGCCGGGGTGAGTTTCGCGCCGGGGTCGTCGATCGCGGCCAGGACGCCGGCCAGGTCCCCGAACTCGGCGAGCAGCTTCGCCGCCGTCTTCTCGCCGACGCCCGGCACGCCCGGCAGGCCGTCGCTGGGGTCGCCGCGCAGCAGCGCCAGATCGGCGTACCCGGCGCCGTCGACGCCGTACTTCTCGCGCAGGGCCGCCTCGTCGGTGAGCGCCAGGGTGCCGACGCCCTTGACCGGGTACAGCACCCGCACCCCGCGGGCGTCGTCGACCAGTTGGTACAGGTCGCGGTCGCCGGTGACGATGTCGACCGGGCCGTCCGCCCGCGCGGTGTACGTGCCGATCACGTCGTCCGCCTCGTACTCCGGCACACCGACCCGGGCGATGCCGACGGCGTCCAGGACCGCCTCGATGACCGGGACCTGCGGGGACAGCGTGTCGGGCACCTCCTCCCGGTCCGGACCGGCCGGGCGCTCCTCGGCGACCCGGTGCGCCTTGTAGGAGGGGATCAGCGCCACCCGCCAGGCCGGGCGCCAGTCGGCGTCCATGCAGGCCACCAGGTGGTCGGGCCGGTGGTCCTTCACCAGTCGGTCGATGAAGTCCAGCAGTCCGCGCACGGCGTTCACCGGCGTGCCGTCGGGAGCCTTCACGGACTCGGGGACGCCGAAGTAGGCGCGGAAGTAGAGGGAGGCGGTGTCGAGGAGCATCAGTCGTCCGGTCACGCTCCGCATCATGCCGCAGGTCCCAGGGGCGGTATGTGAACCAGGTCACTGTTGTGTTTGGCCGATAAGGAACAGGGCAGGCGCGCTGCCGGGCCAAAGCTGGTTGTCTTATTCAACTTTGTCGGACCGTGAGCCGGTCTTCGTGCCCTGTCCTTGTCCCCGAGCCAAGAGGTCAGCGTGTCAGCAAGGCTTGAGGCCGAGCATCTTTACAAGGTGTTCGGCAGAAAACCGGATCAGGCAGTCGAACGGCTGCGTCAGGGAACCGACCGGGAGGAGCTGCGCGCCGACGGCATCACGGCCGCGGTCATCGACGCCTCCTTCACCGTGGAACCCGGCGAGATCTTCGTCGTCATGGGCCTGTCCGGGTCCGGCAAGTCCACGCTGCTGCGCATGCTCAACGGGTTGCTGGAGCCGACCGCCGGACACGTCCGGTTCGGCGGCCAGGACCTGACCGAACTCGGTGACCGGGGGCTGCGCGAGGTCCGCTCCAGGAAGATCAGCATGGTCTTCCAGCACTTCGCGCTCTTCCCGCACCGCAGTGTCCGCGACAACGCCGCATACGGCCTCGAAGTGCAGGGCGTGCCCCGCGCCGAGCGCGAACGCCGCGCCGACGAGGCGCTCGCCCTGTGCGGCCTGGCCGGCTGGGAGAAGTCCTGGCCCGACGAGCTGTCCGGCGGCATGCAGCAGCGGGTGGGCCTGGCCCGCGCGCTCGCCACCGACGCCGACCTGCTGCTGATGGACGAGTCGTTCAGCGCGCTCGACCCGCTGATCCGCCGCGACATGCAGGACCAGTTGCTGGAACTGCAGAAGACGCTGAAGAAGACCATCGTCTTCATCACCCACGACCTCAACGAGGCCATGCGCCTGGGCGACCGCATCGCCGTGATGCGCGACGGCCGCATCGTGCAGATAGGCAGCGCGCAGGACATCCTGCTGCGCCCCGCCAACGACTACGTCGCCTCCTTCACCCAGGACGTCGACCGTTCCCGCGTGCTGACCGCCGGCGCCGTGATGGACACCGGGACGCGCGGCGACGAGGCCGACTGCGCCTGCGAGACCGCGACGCCCGAGACGCCGTTCACCGAGCTGTGCGCGATCAGCGCCCGGGTGCCGCACGCCGTGGCCGTCCTGGACGGCGAGCGCCTGGTCGGGGTCGTCCCGCGGCAGCGCCTGATCGGCTTCCTCGGCGACGAGCAGGCCGACCCCGGCACCTGCGACACCCCCCGGGACAAGGGCGGCGAGAAGGTGATGGCCCGTGCCTAGGGTCCCGCTCGGCGACTGGGTCAACAGCGCCGTCGACTGGCTCCTGGACCATGTGTCCTGGCTGTTCGACTTCTTCAAGACCGTCTTCACCGGCACCTACGACGGCATCGACGCCGTCCTCCAGGCGCCCGAGCCGCTGCTGCTGGCCGGTATCTTCGCGGTGATCGCCTTCTGGCTGCGCGGCACCCTCGCCGGTGTCCTCACCTTCGCGGGATTCGCCTTCATCGTCTCCCTCGAACTGTGGGAGAACGCGATGATCACCCTGTCGCTGGTGCTCGTCGCCACCATCATCGCGCTGGTGGTCGCCGTGCCCGTGGGCATCTGGGCGGCCCGCTCCGACCGGGTCAGCGGCCTGGTCCGGCCGGTGCTGGACTTCATGCAGACGCTGCCCGCGATGATCTACCTCATCCCGGCCATCCTGTTCTTCGGCACCGGCGCCTCCGCGGGCATCGTCGCCACCCTGATCTTCGCGCTCGCCCCCGGCGTGCGCATGACCGAGCTGGGCATCCGGCAGGTCGACAAGGAACTGGTCGAGGCGGCCGAGGCGTTCGGCACCACGCCCCGCAACACCCTGCTGCGCGTGCAGTTGCCGCTGGCCCTGCCCACCGTGATGGCGGGCGTCAACCAGGTGATCATGCTCGGTCTGTCCATGGCCGCGATCGCCGGCATGGTCGGCACCGGCGGCCTCGGCGGCGACGTCAACGAGGCCATCGGCCAGCTCAACGTGGGCCTCGGCTCCGAGGCCGGCGTCGCCATCGTGATCCTCGCGATCTACCTGGACCGGATGACCAGCGCCCTGGGCACCCAGGTCTCCCCGCTGGGCCGGCGCGCCGCCGCTCGGGCCCGCGCGACGGGCGGCATGAAGATCTGGTCGTACCGGCCCCGCCCGCAGGTCGCCGTGATCGGCGTCGTCGTCCTGGCCCTGGTCGCCGGCGGCATGGGCATGTTCGGCGGCTCCGGCGACGCGGAGAACACCGCCGACGGCACGAACGTCGGCCAGGGCAAGAAGGTCAGCCTCGGCTACATCCCCTGGGACGAGGGCGTCGCCTCCACCTTCCTGTGGAAGGAGATCCTCGAACAGCGCGGTTACGAGGTGGAGGCCAAGCAGTTCGACGCCGGGCCGCTCTACACCTCCCTCGCCCAGGGCGACATCGACGTCTTCACCAACGCCTGGCTGCCGACCACCCACGAGCAGTACTGGAAGAAGTACGGCCAGCGGCTCGACGACCTCGGCGCCTGGTACGGCGAGACGTCCCTGGAGCTGACCGTCCCCGCGTACCTGAAGGACGTCGACACCCTGGCCGACCTCAAGGGCAAGGGCGCCCGCTTCGGCGGCAAGATCACCGGCATCGAGTCCAGCGCCGGTGAGACGGCCCTGCTCAAGAGCAAGGTGCTGAAGGCGTACGGCCTGGACCGGGAGTACAAGGTCGTCGACAGCTCCACCCCGGCGATGCTGGCCGAGCTGAAGCGGGCGATCAGCAAGAAGGAACCGATCGTCGTCCCGCTCTGGTCGCCGCACTGGGCGTACAACGACTACGACCTGAAGAAGCTCAAGGACCCCAAGGGCGCCTGGGGCGAGGGCGACGGAGTGCACAGCCTCTCCCGCAAGGGCTTCGCGGACGACGACCCCACGGCCGCCGGGTGGCTGAAGGACTTCCGGCTCACCGAGAAGCAGCTCACCAGCCTCGAAGCCGAGATCAACAAGTCCGGCAAGGGCAGGCAGCAGGACGCCGTCCGCACCTGGCTGAAGGCCAACCCCGGCGTCGTCGACAAGCTCGCCCCGGTCGCCGCCGGGTCGGGGGGCAAGCCCGCGGAGGCCAAGCGGGCGCTGGACGTGGCCTGGTTCCCGTGGGACGAGGACGTCGCCGTCACCCATCTGTGGAAGAACGTCCTGGAGAAGCGCGGCTACAAGCTGAACCTGAAGCAGATGGACGTCGGCCCGGTCTACACCGGCCTGGCCTCCGGCGACCTCGACCTCAACTTCGACGCCTGGCTGCCGCACGCCCAGGCCAACTACTGGGAGAAGAGCAAGGACGACCTCACCGACCTCGGCACCTGGTACCAGCCGACGTCGCTGGAGATCGCCGTCCCGTCGTACGTCGAGGACGTGAAGTCCATGGCGGACCTCAAGGGCAAGGCCGGCCTCTTCGACGGCAAGATCATCGGCATCGAGCCGGGCACCGGCGAGATGGACCTCCTCAAGAGCAAGGTCCTGCCGGGCTACGGCCTGGACCAGGAGTACGAGGTGGTCGACGGCTCCACGCCCGCGATGCTGGCCGAACTCAAGCGCGCCCTCGCCAAGGAGGAGCCCGTCGCCGTGGTGCTCTGGTCGCCGCACTGGGCGTACAGCGACTACGAGCTGACCAAGCTCAAGGACCCGAAGAAGCTCTGGGGCGAGAACAACACGATCCACACGATCGCCAACAAGGAGTTCCCCGAGCGGTACCCGCGGCTCACCGAGTGGATCAAGAACTTCCGGATGAGCGAGGAGGAGCTGGGCAGCCTGGAGAGCGAGATCAAGGACCGCGGCCAGGGCCACGAGGAGGACGCGGTGGCCGCCTGGCTGAAGGAGAACCCGGAGGTCGCCGCCCGGATGACCCCGGCCTGACGCCCTACGGCCCGAGGTGCCCCCGAGGGGCGGGGGCCCCGGCGGCCCCCCCCCCCCCCCCCAAACCCCCCCCGCCCCCGGGGGGGCCCCCCGCCCGCCCCCCCCCGGCCCCCCCCCCCGCCGGCGGGGGGCCGGGGGGGGGGGGGCCCCCGCCCCCCCCCCCGCGGGGGCCCCCGGCCCCCGCCCCTCGGGCGTTCCCCGACCGGGCCCGGCGAAGTACCGTAAGAATCCGGACAACCACGGAGCGCCAAGTCCCCGCCCGAGCCGCACGCGTGTCGGATGTCGCACGCGGGCGGGAACACGGAAGGGGGGCCGGGCGCCCTCCCCGGGGCCGGCCGGCCGGTCGGTGGACGGACCGAACCGGTGGCGAGAACCGTGAGGTCCGTGCCACCGGAGCGTTTACGTCCATGTGACGGGCGCATGAAACGGTTTGCCGAACATGCGTAGGGTGCAAGGAACCCCCCGAGGGGTTGGCGCCCGGGTCCGGGCACCGAGGACGACACGACGACGAGCGAAGGAGGGAGCCGAGCGATGGGCGACCACAAAGAACAGCCCCTCCGGGTGGGCGCGGCCGTCCGCCGGCGGCGCCGCGCGCTGGAGCTCACGCTCGCCGTCGTGGCCGAGCGCAGCGGCCTGTCCGTGCCCTTCCTCAGCCAGATCGAGAACGACCGGGCGCGGCCCAGCACCGGCTCCCTGGAGAAGGTGGCCGACGCGCTGCGCACCACCGCCGTGGAACTGCTGGCCGCCGCCGACCCGGCGTGCAGCGTGGACGTGGTCCGCGCCGAGGACGGCGAGCCCGGCCCCGACCCCCGGGTGCGCTCCCTGGTCCGCGGCCACCACCAGATGCACGCCCTGGAGTTCACCGGCGACCACGACGCGGGCCGGGAACTGCAGTACCGCAACGACCAGTTGATGTACGTCGCCGAGGGCGCCGTCGAGATCGAGGCCGAGGGCCGCGCCTACCGGCTCGGCCGCGGCGACACCCTGTACCTGACCGGTGGCGTACGGCACCGGTGGCGGGCGACGGTCGCGGACACCCGGCTGCTCGTGGTGGCGGTCGCCGAGCACATCGAGGCGGTCCGGGACCGGCCGGGCCGGTGAGCGCCCCGCCCCGGGTCGTCTCCGTGGTGCCGTCGCTGACCGAGTCGGTCGCCCGGACCCTGCCCGGCGCCCTGGTCGGCGCCACCGACTGGTGCACCCACCCGGCCGGCCTCGACGTCGCCCGGATCGGCGGCACCAAGAACCCGGACACCGGGCGGATCGCCGCCCTCGCCCCCGACCTGGTGATCGCCAACGAGGAGGAGAACCGCGCCGCCGACCTGGCCGCCCTGCGCGCGGCGGGCGTCGAGGTGCTGGTCACCGAGGTACGGACGGTGCCGGGGGCGTTCGCCGAGCTGGCCCGGGTGCTGGCGGCCTGCGGCGCCCGGTCCCGGCCCCGGTGGCTGGACGAGGCGGAGGCCGCCTGGACCTCCCTGCCGCCGTCCGGGCACCGCCACACCGCCGTGGTGCCGGTGTGGCGGCGGCCCTGGATGGTGCTCGGCCGGGACACCTTCGCCGGGGACGTCCTCGCCCGGCTCGGCGTCGACCACCTCTACGCCGGCCACGCCGACCGCTACCCCAGGGTGCCGGTCCAGGAGCTGCGGGCCGCCCGCCCCGACCTGGTGGTGCTGCCCGACGAGCCGTACCGCTTCACCGCCGACGACGGCCCCGAAGCCTTCCCCGGGCTGCCCTGCGCCCTGGTCGGCGGACGGCACCTCACCTGGTACGGGCCGTCGCTGGCCGAGGCGCCCCGGGTGCTGGGCGAGGCGCTGCGAGCAGCTCGCCGCTGACCAGGCCGCGGACCGTCCGCACGGCGGCGACGCCCCACGCGGCGACCAGGACGGCGTACAGCAGGACCGTCAGTCCGGCGCAGACGGCGAGCTGCGTGTGCCGGGTCAGCGAGGCGGCGCCGGTGGCACAGGTGCCCACCGGGAAGGTGAACGACCACCAGGTCATCGAGAAGCCCATGCCGTGCCGGCCGGCCCGCACCACGTGCGCCGTGGCCAGCGCCAGCCAGAGCAGCGCGAAGCCCGTCACGGGCACGCCGTACAGGACGGCGAGCACGGCGTACCCGGGTGCGGCGGCGTCCGCGAGGTGGCCGACGGCGGTGGTGGACTGGCCCAGCGGGCCCAGCACCAGGAACAGCGTCGGGGTGAGGGCGAGCGGCAGCGGACCGGTGGTGAGCAGCCTGGCGAGGATCAGCGGCAGCGTCAGCAGCGTCGCCAGCAGGCTCGCCCCGAACAGCGCGAGACAGGCCAGCAGCAGGGTCTCCCGCGCCTGCCCGGCCGGCAGGTGCGCGGCCAGCGGCGGCCCCTGCGCGGCGGCCACCATCGGCGCGACCAGCGGCAGCAGCCACACCGGACCGGCCTGCCCCGGCTCGATCCGGTGGTGTACGGCCATCAGGTACGGCACGGCGACGGCCACGGTCACCGCGACGGCCGTACCGGCGGTGAACAGCACGGCGTCCACGGCCACCGCGGCCCGTACCCCGAGCAGGTCCCGGCCGGCCGCGAGCGCGCTGCCGCCGACCGAGAGCAGCGCCATGGCCAGGCAGCCGTAGAACGGGGCCGCCGCCGGGTCCAGCAGATGGGCGCGGGCCTGGTCCCGGTGGTGCCGCCAGTGCAGGGACCGCGCGACGAGCAGAGCTGCCAGCAGGATCAGGGAGAGCACCCAGACGGCGGCGCACGCGGCGCGCAGGCCGGGGACGCGCCAGGGCAGCGCGGCACCGGCGGTGGCGACGATGGCGGTGCCCATGACACAGGCGTACCAGTTGGGGCCGAGGTGCCGGAGGGCGGGGACGCGGGGCGGGCGGCGGGCCGCGCGGGGAAGACCCCCGGCGGTGCCGACGGGTGGGACAGCGGTGACCATGCCTCTACCGTCGCCGGGACGCGCGCCGCTGACCAGGGAGCACGTCCCTATGAGGACATAAGCTGGAGTTATGAGCAGCGCGGAGGAGCAGGGCGACGGCGAGCCGGGCGGGCGCACGCGCGACGGGTCGCTGGCCCACCGGGTGCCGGACCTCGGCGCCCTGGAACTGCTGCTGGCGGTGGCCAGGCTGGGCAGCCTCGGCGGCGCCGCCCGGCACCTGGGCATCAGCCAGCCGGCCGCCAGCAGCCGCGTGCGGTCCATGGAACGCCAGCTCGGGGTCGCCCTGGTGGACCGCTCCCCGCGCGGCTCCCGGCTCACCGACGCGGGGGCGCTGGTCACGGACTGGGCGCGGCGGATCGTGGAGGCGGCGGAGGCGTTCGACGCCGGGGCGCAGGCGCTGCGCGACCGGCGGGACTCCCGGCTGCGGGTGGCGGCGAGCATGACCATCGCCGAGTACCTGCTGCCCGGCTGGCTGCTCGCGCTGCGCGCCCAGCGGCCGGACACGGCGGTCTCCCTGCTCGCCGGGAACTCCTCGGCGGTGGCCCGGCGGCTGCTGTCCGACGAGGCCGACCTCGGATTCGTGGAGGGCGTCAGCGTGCCGGCCGGCCTGGACTCCACGGTCATCGCCCACGACCGGCTGATAGTCGTCACCGCGCCCGGCCACGCCTGGGGCCGCCGCCGGCGTCCGCTGGCGGCGTGCGAGCTGGCCCGGACGCCGCTGATCCTGCGCGAGAAGGGGTCCGGCACCCGGCAGGTCCTGGACGCCGCGCTGGGCGGCCTGGCCCGGCCCCTGATCGAGCTGTCCTCGACCACGGCGGTGAAGGCCGCCGCCGTCAGCGGCGCCGGCCCCGCCGTCCTCAGCGAACTCGCCGTCGGCGAGGAACTGTCGACGCGGCGCCTGGTCCGCGTCCCGGTCGCCGACGTCTCCCTCGCCCGCGACCTGCGCGCCGTCTGGCCCACGGGCCACCGGCCGACGGGACCGGCCCGGCACCTGCTGTCCTTGACACGGTCGCAGCGGGCCTAGGGGCCTTGGGGTGACTGGGGGTTTTGGGGTGCCTGGGGGTCTTGGGGTGGCTGGGGCCTTGGGGTGGCTGGGGGTTAGGGGGTGGCTGCGGGTCTTCGGGCGCCTAGGGCCTCGGGGCGCCTGCGGGTCTTCGGGTGCTCGCAGGTCTTCGGGTGGCTGGGGCCTTGGGGCGCCTGCGGGTCTTAGGGCGCCTGCGGACCTTCGGGTGCCTGGGGCCTTGGGGGTGCCCGGGGCCTTGGGCGTACGGGGGTGGCTCGTCCCGCCGGTCACGGGTGCGTCGGGTCGCGCGGCAACCGGTACGCGTGCGCGCGATGCGCCCCGTGACGCGTAGGCGGGCGTATCACCCGCAGGGCGTCGCGCCCCGGTCGCGGGTGCCGCGGGCCGCCGCCACCAGGCCCCGCATCACCCGGTCGTCCTCGCCCATCTCCGGGTGCCACTGGACGCCGAGGGCCCACGGGCCGGCGGGGGGCAGTTCGATCGCCTCGACCGTGCCGTCCGCCGCGTGGGCCGACGGGAGAAGGCCCGCGCCGAGACGGTCCACCGCCTGATGGTGGTACGTCGGCACCAGCGTCTCCTCCGGGACGATCCCGGCGTACACCGTGCCCGGCACCGGCACCACCGGGTGGCCGCCGAAGACGCCCACCGTCTCGGCGTGGCCGTCGAGGTGCTGGACGAGCGTGCCGCCCAGGGCCACGTTCAGGAGCTGCATGCCCCGGCAGATCCCCAGCAGCGGGACGCGGGCGGCCAGCGCGGCCCCGATCAGCCCCAGTTCCCACGCGTCCCGGGCACGGGCGGGCGGCCCGGTGCGCGGGTCGGGGGCGGCGCCGTAGCGGACCGGCTCCACGTCCGGGCCGCCCGCGATCACCAGGCCGTCGAGCCGGGCCACCGCCGCGGCGGCGTGCTCCGGCGCGTCCGGCGGGAGCATCGCGCAGATCCCGCCCGCCCGCTGCACCAGCAGGGGGTACCCGGCGGGCAGCAACGCCGCCTCCAGATGCCACACCCCCCAGCGCGTCCCGGTCTCCAGATACGTACTGACCCCGATCAGCGGCCTGCCCGTCATCCACCCCTCCCACCATGGCCCACGCCCCTACCTCTACCCTCCCGGACCCCGGAAGTCCCGCACGTCACCACCCGCCGTTGCCCGCCCCCCGCCTCACGCGAGGAACCCGCGCAGCAGCGCCGCCGTCCCCGCGCAGTGCTCCCGCATCGTCTCCCGCGCCGCCCGGGGGTCCCCCGCGAGCACCGCCTCGACCAGCGCGGCGTGCTGGTGCTGGGAGTGCTCCAGGTTCCGTACCAGCAGCGGGATGCAGTCCAGCAGGTCGTTCAGCGTGGCCCGGACCTCCGCGTACCGCGCGGCCAGCGTCGGCGAGCCGGACAGCTCGGCCAGGGCGAGGTGCAGCAGGGTGTCCCGGCGCCGGTAGTCGGCCGGCGGCGCGTCCCGCGTGCCGGCCAGCGCCGCCCGGAGCCGCTCGGCGCCCGGCGCCGGCAGCCCGTGCGTGGCGCACAGCTCCGCCGCGCCCACCTCCAGCACCTCCCGGAAACGCAGGACGTCCTCCAGGTCCACCCCCGCCACCCGGCGCCGCAGCTCGTCCCCGTCGCCCGCCCGGGGGTCCGGCCGCCGGGGCAGCACAAACGTTCCGCCGTACCGGCCGCGCCGGGCCTGCACCAGGCCCTGCTCCTGAAGCACCTTCAGGACCTCGCGCAGCGTCACCCGGCTGATGCCCAGCCGCGCGGCCAGTTCCCGCTCGGCGGGCAGCCTGCCGCCCTCCGGGACCAGGCCCAGCCGGACGACCTGGAGAATCCGCTCCAGCGCCTCCTCGAACCCGTTGCCCGCCCGGACCGGCCGCAGCACCGGCGCGAGCCGGTCCGGCACCGGGCCCCCGCTCCCCTCCGGCATCCGGCGGTGCCCCCTTCCCAAGCAATGGTCGCGAGCCATACCTTATGGCTCCCGGCTGACCGAAGAAGCCCCAGGAGGCCGACCCGTGGCAGACCGCACACCCCCGCTCTCCGCCGAGCACCTGCGGCGTCTCGTCGCGGGCGGTGAGATCGACACCGTCGTCCTCGCCTTCCCCGACATGCAGGGGCGACTCCAGGGCAAGCGGTTCGCCGCCCGTTTCTTCCTCGACGAGGTGCTGCGCCACGGCACCGAGGGTTGCGCCTACCTGCTCGCCGTCGACGCCGAGATGAACCCCGTCGGGGGGTACGCCATGTCCTCCTGGGACCGCGGCTACGGCGACTTCGCGATGCGCCCCGACCTCGCCACCCTGCGCCGCGTCCCCTGGCACGAGGGCACCGCGCTGCTCGTCGCCGACCTCGCCTGGGCGGACGGCTCCCCGGTCGTGGCCGCGCCCCGGCAGATCCTCCGCCGCCAACTGGAGCGCCTGGCCGAGCACGGCCTGACCGCGCGGGCCGGCACCGAGCTGGAGTTCATCGTCTTCAAGGACTCCTACGAGCGGGCCTGGGAGGCGAACTACCGGGGCCTCACCCCGGCCAACCAGTACAACGTCGACTACTCCATCCTCGGCACCGGCCGCATAGAGCCCCTGCTGCGCCGCATCCGCAACGAGATGGCCGGCGCCGGCCTCACCGTGGAGTCCGCCAAGGGCGAGTGCAACCCCGGCCAGCACGAGATCGTGTTCCGCTACGACGAGGCCCTGGTCACCTGCGACCAGCACGCGGTCTACAAGACCGGCGCCAAGGAGATCGCCGCCCAGGAGGGCTTCTCCCTCACCTTCATGGCCAAGTACAACGAGCGCGAGGGCAACTCCTGCCACATCCACCTCTCCCTCGCCGACGCCGACGGGGAGAGCGTCATGGCCGGACCCGACGGCGGGATGTCCCCGCTGATGCGGCACTTCCTCGCCGGGCAACTGGCCGCGCTGCGCGACTTCTCGCTGCTGTACGCGCCGAACATCAACTCCTACAAGCGGTTCCAGCCCGGCTCCTTCGCGCCGACCGCCGTCGCCTGGGGCCACGACAACCGCACCTGCGCGCTGCGCGTGGTCGGCCACGGCCCCTCCCTGCGCTTCGAGAACCGGCTGCCCGGCGGCGACGTCAACCCGTATCTCGCGGTCGCCGCGATGGTGGCGGCCGGCCTGCACGGCGTCGAACAGAAGCTGGAACTGCCCGAACCCTGCGCCGGCAACGCCTACACCGCCGACTTCGCGCACGTCCCCGCCACCCTCCGCGAGGCCGCCGGCCTCTGGGAGCGCAGCCCGCTGGCCGAGGCCGCCTTCGGGGACGAGGTCGTCGCCCACTACCGCAACATGGCGCGGGTCGAACTCGACGCCTTCGACGCCGCCGTCACCGACTGGGAGCTGCGCCGCTCCTTCGAACGCATGTGAGGCCCCGCTGACCGACCGACCGCATGGGGCCCCGCTGACCGACCGACCGCATGTGAGGCCCCGTTGACCGACCGACCGCATGAGGCCCCGCTGACCGACCGACCGCATGAGGCCCAGTTGACCGACCGACCGCATGTGAGGCCCCGTTGACCGACGCGCTCCAGGTACTGAACCCCGCCACCGAGGAGGTCGTCGCCACCGTCCCGGCCGCCTCCGCCGCCGACGTCGACACGGCCGTCGCCCGCGCCGTCCGGGCCCAGGCCGACTGGGCCGCCCGCGCGCCCGGCGACCGCGCCCGGCTGCTGCGCCGGTTCGCCACCGCCGTCGACGCACACCTGGAGGAACTGGCCCTCCTGGAGGTCACCGAGGCCGGGCACACCCTCGGCAACGCCCGCTGGGAGGCGGGCAACGTCCGCGACCTGCTCGACTACGCGGCCGGGGGAGTGGAGCGGCTCACCGGCCGGCAGATCCCGGTGCCCGGCGGCCTCGACGTGACGATCCTCGAACCGCTGGGCGTGGTCGGCGTGATCGCCCCCTGGAACTTCCCGATGCCGATCGCCGCCTGGGGCACCGCCCCCGCGCTCGCCGCCGGCAACGCGGTCCTCCTCAAGCCCGCCGAGACCACCCCGCTCACCGCGCTCCGCCTCGCGGAACTCGCCCTCGACGCGGGCCTGCCCGAACACCTCTTCCAGGTCCTGCCCGGCCGCGGCCCGGTCGCCGGACGGGCCATGGTCGACCACCCGGACGTGGCGAAGATCGTCTTCACCGGGTCCACCGCCGTCGGCAGGGACGTCCTGGCCCGCGGCTCCGCCCGCCTCAAGCGCGTCACCCTGGAACTCGGCGGCAAGAGCCCCAACATCGTCTTCGCCGACGCCGACCTGGAGGCCGCCGCCGCTGCCGCCCCCCTGTCCTTCCTCGACAACGCCGGCCAGGACTGCTGCGCCCGCACCCGCATCCTGGTCCAGCGCACCGCCCACGACCGCTTCCTCGACCTGCTCGCCCCCGCGATCGAGGCCGTCACCGTCGGCGACCCGGCCGACGAGCGCACCGACATGGGCCCGCTGATCTCCGCCGCCCAGCGCGACCGGGTCCGCTCCTACGTCCCCGCCGACGCGCCCGGCATCCGCGGCAAGGCCCCCGAGGGCCCCGGCTTCTGGTACCCGCCCACCGTCCTCACCGGTGTCGACCCGCATGCGCGCGTGGCCGTCGAGGAGGTCTTCGGGCCCGTCGCCGTGGTGCTGCCCTTCGACGACGAGGCGGACGCGATCCGGCTCGCCAACGCCACCGACTACGGCCTGTCCGGCTCCCTGTGGACCCGGGACGTGGGCCGCGCCCTGCGGGTCGCGGGCGCCGTCCGGGCCGGCAACCTGTCCGTCAACTCCCATGCCAGCGTCCGCTACTGGACCCCGTTCGGCGGCTTCAAGCAGTCCGGGATCGGCCGGGAACTCGGCCCGGACGCGCTGACCGCCTTCACCGAGACCAAGAACGTCTTCATCAGTACGGAGGGCCCCGCTCAGTGACCCCGGACATCATCTGCAGGCGGCTCGTCGGCCGCACCGCCGTCATCACCGGCGCCGGCAGCGGCATCGGCCTCGCCGCCGCCCGCCGGCTCGCCGCCGAGGGCGCCCACGTCGTGTGCGGCGACATCGACGAGACCCGCGGCAAGGCCGCCGCCGAGGAGACCGGCGGCACCTTCGTCAAGGTCGACGTCACCGACCCCGACCAGGTCGAGGCGCTGTTCAAGACGGCGTACGACACCTACGGCAGTGTCGACGTGGCCTTCAACAACGCCGGTATCTCACCGCCCGACGACGACTCCATCCTGGAGACCGGACCGGAGGCGTGGCGGCGCGTCCAGGAGGTCAACCTCACCTCCGTCTACCTGTGCTGCAAGGCCGCCCTGCCCTACATGCGGCGCCAGGGCAAGGGCTCCATCATCAACACCGCCTCCTTCGTGGCCCGGATGGGCGCCGCCACCTCGCAGATCTCGTACACGGCGTCCAAGGGCGGGGTGCTCGCCATGTCCCGGGAACTGGGCGTGCAGTTCGCGCGGGAGGGCATCCGTGTCAACGCCCTGTGCCCCGGCCCGGTCGACACCCCGCTGCTGCGCGAGCTGTTCGCCAAGGACCCGGAGCGCGCCGCCCGCCGGCTGGTGCACATTCCGGTCGGCCGGTTCGCCGAGGCCGAGGAGATCGCCGCCGCCGTGGCCTTCCTGGCCAGCGACGATGCCTCGTTCGTCAACGCCACCGACTTCCTCGTGGACGGCGGGATCTCCGGGGCCTACGTCACACCGCTGTAGCCGCCCCCTACAGTGCCCGCATGAGCATGTCGCCCCCGCCCGGCTGGTACTCCGACCCGTCGGCCCCGTACCAGGAACGCTGGTGGGACGGCTCGGCCTGGACCGAGCACGCGCGGGCGGCCACGGCGTACGGGCAGCCCGTCGTGCCGCCGCCCGTGCCCGGCGGCGGCGGGCGGAGCAGGGCCATCGCCCTCACGGCCGCCGCGGCGGTCCTGGTCACCGCCATCGTCACCGGCGCGGTGGTGCTGGGCGAGGGCGACGGCGGCCCCGCGGTCCGCACCCCGGACGTCGGCGTACCGGCCCCGTCCGCCTCGCCGCCGTCGCCCGCCCCGTCCGCGCCCTCCTCGGAACCGTCCGCCGACGACCCCGCCGTCGTCGAGGACCAGCTCAACGGCATCACCTTCCCGCTGCTCGACCACTGGGTGCGGCCCCGCGACGTCGCCGAGGACGACGTGGTGATGACCACCGAGGGCACCTACGAGTGCCCCGGCGACGGCGGCGTCTGCCGGCACGGCCTGGTCGTCTCCCGCACGGTGACCGCCACCGCCGAGCGGTCCCCGAAGACCCTCGCCGAACGGGACATCGCGGACGCGGCCGACGACGCCTACGACCGCGACCCGGTCGGCGCCGAGCCCTTCGGCGGTATCGAGTCCCACCGGGTCGTCGGCTCCGGGGCGGTCGCGGTCGCCGGCCGCGCCGGGTACTACGTCCGCTGGCGGGTCAGGACCGCCGAGGGCCCCGGCGGTTACGTGCAGTCGCTGGTCTTCCCGTCCACCGTCGGCACCGAGTCCCCGATCGTCGTCCGCTACGTCTTCGACGCCGGCGAGGACGGCCCGCCGCTCGCCGACATGGACCGCATCACCAAGGGCATCCGCCCGGTCGGCGACCCGGACCCGGGCGGCGGCGTGGGCAGCGGCCCGCTGCCCCAGGGCCTGTCGTTCGGATCGGGTCGCGGGGAACCGGCTGCGCCTTAGTCGTGCTGGTGAGCGGGGTCCGGTGCGTGCGGATGCAAGGAGGAGGAGGGAGCCGACGCGCTGGGGGTCCCCCGCGCGAGCGTGGGGGAGTCGGCGAGTGACGACAACGCCGCAGGTGTGCGTGCCAGGCCCCGTGTCCGCGGCATGATCCGAACGGCAGGCCCTAGAGGAAGGTGCGGCCCTCGCCCCGGTACGTCGGCACCGTCGCCGTCACCCGGTCCTCCGCCACCAGGTGCAGCGCGTCGAAGCGTTCGCACAGCTCACCGGCCTTGGCGTGCCGGAACCACACCTTGTCGCCGATCAGCAGATCGTCGGCGGGCGCGCCGAGCAGCGGCGTCTGCACCTCTCCGGCGCCCTCCTGGGGGTCGTAGCGCAGCCCCTCGGGCAGATACGGCACCGGCAGCCGGTCCGGGCCGGCCGCACCGGAGGCCGGGTAGCCGCCGCCGAGCACCGTCACCGCCCCGACCCCCGGGCGCCGTACGACGGGCTGGGCGAACAGGGCCGCCGGACGGCCCCGGAACGACGTGTAGTTGTCGAACAGCCTCGGCACGTACAGCCCCGACCCGGCGGCTATCTCCGTGACCGCGTCCTCGGCGGCGGTGTGCTGCACGCTGCCCGTGCCGCCGCCGTTGACGAACTCCAGGTCCGGCACGACCGCGCGGACCGCCCGCACCACCGCCGCCCGCCGCTCGGCCAGCTCCCGCTTCGCGGCGGCCTGCATCAGCCGCACCGCCCGCGAGCGCAGCGGACGCCCCGCCACCGCGTCCCCGACACCGGCCACATGACCTTCGTACGCCATGATCCCGACCACCCGGAACCCGGGCCGCCGGGCCACCGCGCGGGCCAGGTCGGCGACCTCGGCGGGGGAGTGCAGCGGCGAGCGCCGGGCGCCGACCCGGACCCGCCCGCCGAGCAGCCGCAGGGAGGTGTCCAGTTCCAGGCAGACCCGGACGACCTCGCGGCCGCCGTCCCGTGCCGCGTCGATGAAACGCAACTGCGCCACGTCGTCCACCATGACGGTCACGGCGGCGGCGAGCTTGGGGTCGGCGGCCAGCTCCGCGTACCCGGCGCGGTCCGCCGACGGATAGGCCAGCAGCACGTCCTCGAACCCGGAGCGGGCCAGCCACAGGGACTCGGCCAGCGTGAACGACATGACGCCCGCGAACCCGTCCCGGGCGAGGACGCGTTCGAGCAGCGCCCGGCAGCGTACGGACTTGCTGGCGACCCGCACCGGCTTGCCGCCGGCCCGGCGGACCAGGTCGTCGGCGTTGGCGTCGAAGGCGTCGAGGTCCACGATCGCGACGGGGGCGTCGAGATGGGCGGTGGCCCGGTCGTAACGGGCCCGGTCGGCGGAGCGCGCAGTCATGGACGCAGCCTGCCAGACCTGATTACCGCAGGGTAGGGGGATGTTCCGGGCCAATGCCCCGGGGCCGCGCACGGGTTCCCCCTCCCCGGGGGGCACGCCGTAGAGTGACGCGCACGGCCCACGGCCAGCGGACGGCCCTGGGCATTGACGGAACGGGGGGCGCATGAGCACGGAAGCGCGACGCGCCTCCCACTCCCCGCCCCCCTCCCCATCCCCGCCCCCCTCTCCATCCCCGCCTCCGCCGACGGCGCCCCCGCCACGACCGTCCGCGCCGCCCCGCCCGACCGAACCCCCACCCACCTCCGTGACACCGCCCCGCCATCACACCCCAGCGGCCGAGCCCGCCGCCCCGTCGGCCGACGCGCGGTCGTCCATGGACACGGCCGGGGACATCGCGCCCCCGCCCCGCGCGTCCGCCCGCTTCCCGGACACGCCCCCGGCCGTCGGGCCCCGGACCGGTCACGAGCCCGGCGCCGAGCGGCCGGCCCCGGCCCGGACCCCCCGGCCCCGGACCGGTCACGAGCCCGGCGCCGAGCGGCCGGCCCCGGCCCGGACCCCCGTACAGCCCCCCGCCGGGACCGCGACCCGTCTCCGTCCCGTCCCCCCGGCGCCGGACCCGGACCCGGAGCCGGACCCGGACTCCGTGGCGCACCCCGACCCGCAGCCGCCGTCGCCCGGCCCGCGCGGCGACCGACCCGCCCCCGCGCCGTCCTGGGCCGCCACCGCGCGCCCCTACGTATCGCTCGGCGAGCCCGAGGGGTACGACGAACTGGCCCGCCCCCGGCGGCTCGGCCGGAAGCTGCGGGCGCGGACGGTCGCCGCCGCCGTCTGCCTGGTGCTCGGCCTGGGACTGGTCACCGGCGCCGTCACCGGGAGCTGGCTCGCCGACGACCCGGGCGACGGCGGCGCCCGGAACGCCTTCGCCACCGCCGGGCGACTGTGGCACAGCGTGCCCGTCGACCAGCTCTTCCCGCCCACCGTCGAGGGCCGCGGCGCCGGACCCGGCGGCGCCGACCGCGTCTGGACCCGCGTCGCGGTCGCCCCGGACGGCACCTGCGCCGGCGCCTTCGACAGGCTGCTGCGCGAGGCCCTCGCCCCGGTCGGCTGCGCCCGCCTGCTGCGCGCCACCTACACGGACGCCACGCGCAGCCATGTCACCACCGTCGGCCTGCTGTTCACCAAGGGCGACGCCGCCGCCATGGCCGAACTGGCCGCCCGGTTCGAACGGGAGGACCTCGGCAGCCGCACCGACCTGGTGCCGCTGCCCTACGCCGCGAAGGGCACCGTCGCCGCCGGGTTCGGCGCCCGCCAGCGCGCCGCCTGGACCGTCTCCGTCCTCACCGACGCCCCCGTCGTCGTCTACGCCGTCTCCGGCTGGGCCGACGCCCGTGCCGTCGCCGAGCCGCAGCCCGCCGAGGCGGCCATGGCCTCCGGCGCCACCTCGGCCGCCGCCCAGTCCGGCCTCGGCCACGAGGCCCAGGGCCTCGCCGACCGCGTCGAACGCGCCCTGCGCAAGAACGCCCGCCCGGCCACGGAGCAACGGTCGTGAACGCCGCACCCTCCCGCCGCGCCGCCGCCCTCGGCCTGCTTCTCGCCGTCTGCCTGGCCCTGGTGCCGGCCACCGCCGCGCACGCCGACGGCATCCGCGCCCGGCAGTGGGGCCTCGACGCCATGCACACCGACCAGGCGTGGCGCACCACCAAGGGCGCCGGCGTCACCGTCGCCGTCCTGGACACCGGCGTCGACGACGACCACCCCGACCTGGCCGGCAACGTCCTCCCCGGCAAGGACCTCGTCGGCTTCGGCGCCGAACAGGGCGACCGCGCCTGGGCCCGGCACGGTACCGCCATGGCCGGGATCATCGCCGGGCACGGACACGGCCCGGCGGGCGCCGAGGGCGTCATGGGCATCGCCCCCGAGGCGCGCATCCTCCCCGTCCGCGTCATCCTGGAGGACGGCGACCCCTCCCGCGCCACCGCCCGCGAGACCCGGGGCAACGCGCTGGCCGAGGGCATCCGCTGGGCCGCCGACCACGGCGCCGACGTCATCAACCTCTCCCTCGGCGACGACTCCGCCTCCGCCCACCCCGAGGCCGCCGAGGACGAGGCCATCCAGTACGCCCTGGAGAAGAACGTCGTCGTCGTCGCCTCGGCCGGCAACGGCGGCGAGAAGGGCGACCACGTCTCCTACCCGGCCGCCTACCCCGGCGTCATCGCCGCGACCGCCGTCGACCGCTACGGCACCCGCGCCTCCTTCTCCACCCGCCGCTGGTACGCCACGGTCAGCGCCCCCGGCGTCGACGTGATCATCGCCGACCCGGACCGCAAGTACTACGAGGGCTGGGGCACCAGCGCCGCCGCCGCGTTCGTCTCCGCCGCCGTCGCCCTGGTCAGGGCCGCCCACCCCGAACTCACCCCGGCGCAGATCAAGGACCTCCTGGAGGACACCGCCCGCAACGCCCCGGCCGACGGACGCGACGACTCCCGCGGCTTCGGTTTCGTCGACCCCGCCGCCGCCCTCGCGGCGGCCGGCGGGCTGCGGCCCGAGCACCGGAAGGCGGCGGCCCACGGCGACGAGTACTTCGGCCCCGGCCCGGACACCGCCTCCACCGAGGACTCCCCGTCCGCCTGGCCGGCCCCGCTCGCGGGCGGCGCCGGCGGTGTCCTGCTCGTCGCGTCGGTCATGCTGTGGCGCAGCCGCCGCTTCCCCTAGGACGAGAGCCCGGCCCGGCGGTCGCTCCGGCACCCTCTCAGGCGGTCCGCCCGGCGGTCGCTCCGGCGGTCTGCCCGGCGGTCTCCTCAGCGGCAGTGGCTTCCTGCGAGGTCTGCCCCGCAGAGTCCCCGCACACCGACACCGCCGCCTTCGCCACCGCCTCGACCAGGGAGATGCCGGCCGCCTGCGTGGTGTTGCCCTGCGACAGCGCGGCCACCAGGTAGGAGTGGCCGCCGGACGTCACCCGCCCGATGCTGTTGATCACCCACAGCCCGGTCGCGCTCCGCGGCAGCCAGCCGTTCTTCAGCGCGAACGACGACCCCGCCGCCGACACCCCCCAGTCCTGCCCCGCCGCTATCCGCCCCATCAGCCCCCGCACATACGCCCGCGAGGCCGTGCTCAGCTCCGAGTCCTCCTCCTCGAACACCTGGCGCAGCAGCACGAGCTGATCGGCGGCGGTGGTCCGGGTCAGCCCCCACAGGTCCCCGTCCCCGCCCTCGGTGTCCGTCAGCCCGAACCGCTCGTTGGCGGCGTCCAGCCCCTTCGCCCGGCCGATCGTCCGCCACAGAGCCGTCGCCGAGGCGTTGTCACTGTTCTCGATCATCGCGGTGGCGTACGTCCGCTCCGTCGCGGTCAGCCTCCGCCCCGCCTCCTGCGCCTGGAGCAGCAGCGTCGCCAGGATGTCGACCTTCACGATGCTCGCCGTGGTGAAGGCCCCGTCGCCGTACGCGGCGCTCTCCCCGGTCTCCGTGTCCAGCACCGAGACCGCCAGCTCGGTGCTGTCCGCCACGGGCACCGCCGCCACGGCCTTCGCCAGCAGCGCGTCCCGGTCGACGGACGGTTCCGCCGAAGGTTCTTCCACCGATGCCTCCCCGCCCGCCGGCGCCGACGACGGTGCCGACGCGGACGCCGGCACCGGTGACGGCGAGGATACGGCGGACGTGTCCGCGTGCGCGTTCAGGTACGCCGTCCCCGCCGCCGCACCGCCGAGGACGACGACACCGGCGAGGGCGGCACAGGCCAGCCGTGCTTTGGAGGACCCCATGCGGCGATGCTCGGGGCGGCGGCTGAGGGGTGTGTGGGACGGAGGTTAAATTCGGATCAGGGCTGCCTGAGAAACCCCTGAGAACGGTCACAGCCAGGTTTCAGGGCCCGCACAGGCGCAACGGCAACCCCCCGATAGGGTCGGGGACCGTGGCGAACAAGAACATTCCCGACCCCGGCTTCTCCGACGACGACGGCTCCGCCGACCCCGGGCTGAGCGCCGCGCTCGCCGCCTGGGCCGAGGACCGCACCGCCCTGGCCCCCGTCCTCGAAGCGCTCCGGGGCGCCCGGCTGCTCGTTCCCGTGGTGGCCGTCCTCGGCGAGGTCGAAGAGGACGAGCAAGAGGGGGGCGAAGCTCCTCGGAAGGGTGGCGGCGGGCGACGGGCGGGCGGTCTTCGTCGGGAGAAGACCAGCGACATGGCCGTGCCCACCCTCAAGGCCGGGGGCCGGACCGCGCTGCCCGCCTTCACCTCCACCGACTCCCTCGCCCGCTGGGACCCGGCGGCCCGCCCCGTCGCCGTACCCCTGCACCAGGCGCTCCAGGCCGCCGCGCACGAGCGGGCCGACACGGTCGTCCTCGACCTGGCCGGGCCGGTGCCGTTCGAACTGACCGGGCCGGCGCTGCGGGCGCTGGCCGAGGGCCGGACCACCACCGACCCGCTCGCCGACCCGGCCGTCGTGGAGGCCGTACGCGGTGCCGTGGCCGCCGAACCCGCCGTGCTCCGCGCCCACCTCGGGCCGGGACAGGCCGACGGCACCCTCGCCCTGGTCCTCGACCCGGCCGCCGCGCCCGCCGAGGCCGCCCGGTCCGTCGCCGAACGCCTGGCCGCCGACGAGACACTGCGGGCCCGCCTGGTCCGCGGCCTCGACCTGGCACTCCTGCCGGCCGGGACCACCCCACCGGGCGAGCCCTTGTACGTGAAGCGGTGACGGCTAGCCGTAGACCGGGCCCGTGTACTTCTCGCCCGGACCCTGGCCCGGCTGGTCCGGGACCAGGGACGCCTCGCGGAAGGCGAGCTGCAAGGACTTCAGTCCGTCCCGCAGCGGCGCCGCGTGGAAGGAGCTGATCTCGGTCGCGCTGCCGTCCAGCAGCCCGGCCAGCGCGTGGATCAGCTTGCGGGCCTCGTCCAGGTCCTTGTGCGCGTCCCCCTCCTCGGTCAGACCGAGCTTCACGGCGGCGGCGCTCATCAGGTTGACGGCGACCGTCACGATCACCTCGACCGCGGGGACCTCGGCGATGTCGCGGGTCATGGCGTCGAAGTCGGGATTCTCGGGACTGGCGGCAGGGGTCTCACTCATGCCGCACACGATAGGCGCACCGCCTCGGTTGGCACCTGCCGGGCCGGAGCTGCTAACCTTGTGTAACGACCGGTCGGACACGTATGCCTCGCGGCGACGGGCCCGGCCCACAAGTGGAGGCTTTCGAACTCCCACCTGGCTGTCCTCAGGGACGGCGGGTCACCGGTCAGGCGGTCCCGTCCCAGCGGCGGCACCCGCCCGAAAGCGCGCCCCGCGGCCATCGCGGCGGTGCTCCGGTAGCAGTTCGAGGAGCCCCGCTCGTGATCGTCCGGGGCATTTTTTGTGCGCCGGCGCGGTTAGGTCTGTCGAAAAGAGACGTTACGCGGCTGCCCCCCAGGCAGTCGTGTGGTGCTACCGAGGAGGATCCATCAGCGCCGAGCCCCGCATCAACGACCGGATTCGCGTTCCCGAGGTGCGACTTGTCGGTCCCAGCGGCGAGCAGGTCGGGATTGTCCCGCTTGCCAAGGCCCTGGAGCTTGCGCAGGAGTACGACCTCGATCTCGTCGAGGTCGCGGCGAACGCCCGTCCGCCCGTGTGCAAGCTCATGGACTACGGGAAGTTCAAGTACGAGTCGGCCATGAAGGCCCGTGAGGCGCGCAAGAACCAGGCGCACACGGTCATCAAGGAGATGAAGCTCCGGCCGAAGATCGACCCGCACGACTATGACACCAAGAAGGGTCACGTCGTCCGGTTCCTCAAGCAGGGCGACAAGGTCAAGATCACGATCATGTTCCGTGGTCGCGAGCAGTCCCGGCCGGAACTCGGCTACCGGCTGCTGCAGCGCCTCGCGGAGGACGTGGCCGACCTCGGGTTCGTGGAGTCGAACCCGAAGCAGGACGGCCGCAACATGATCATGGTCCTCGGTCCGCACAAGAAGAAGACCGAGGCGATGGCCGAGGCCCGTCAGGCGCAGGAGGCCCGCAAGGCCGAGGCGAAGGCCAACCCCGGCCGTTCGATGAACGCCGCGGACCCCGACGCCGCCAACGCCGAGGCCCCGGCCGAGGCGCCTGCCGAGGCCCCTGCCGAGGCATCCGCCGAGGCGTGACCTCCGGGGACGCGAGTCCCAGGATGCAACCGAAACAAGAGCGACGCTCCACCGTGCCCGGTTTTCGCGACCGGGCATCGGAGCGCCACCGACGAGGAGAAGACGGCGCCATGCCGAAGAACAAGTCGCACAGCGGTGCCAGCAAGCGCTTCAAGGTCACCGGCTCCGGCAAGGTGCTCCGCGAGCGCGCCGGCAAGCGCCACCTGCTCGAGCACAAGTCGTCCCGCGTGACGCGCCGCCTCACCGGCAACGCCGAGATGGCCCCGGGCGACGCCGCGAAGATCAAGAAGCTTCTCGGCAAGTGACGCCCCGGCGCCTTCACTGAGCGCCGTACGTCAGGACCGGGACCCAGTCGTTTTCGGGCCGTGTGGCGACCACCACGGCCCCGCTACAAGGAGTTAACAAGTGGCACGCGTCAAGCGGGCAGTCAACGCCCACAAGAAGCGCCGGGCGATCCTCGAGCAGGCCTCCGGCTACCGCGGTCAGCGTTCGCGCCTGTACCGCAAGGCCAAGGAGCAGGTCACCCACTCGCTGGTCTACAACTACAACGACCGCAAGAAGCGCAAGGGCGACTTCCGCCAGCTCTGGATTCAGCGCATCAACGCCGCTGCCCGTGCGAACGGCATCACGTACAACCGCTTCATCCAGGGTCTGAAGGCCGCCAACGTCGAGGTGGACCGCAAGATCCTCGCCGAGCTGGCCGTCAACGACGCGGGCGCGTTCGCCGCGCTCGTCGAGGTGGCGCAGAAGGCGCTGCCGAGCGACGTCAACGCGCCGAAGGCCGCGTGACGCCGCGCTGGCCTTGAGCCGACGTGACTTGTTCGGACCCGCGGGGTGACCTGCGGGTCCGCTTGCGTCTACGTCCGGTGTCCTCTGTTGTGTTGCGTGTGCCGGTTCGTCGTGGCTTGTCGCGCAGTTCCCCGCGCCCCTGAGGGGCGCTTCCCTGAAGGTACGTCGCCATGGTTGCTGCTCCTGAGCCGATCTCCCCCCGGTCCCCCCGTGTCTCTGCCGCACGGCGGCTCGGGAAGCGGAATTTTCGGGGCAAGGAGCGGCTGTTCCTGGCCGAGGGGCCGCAGGCCGTGCGGGAGGCGGCGGCGTACGGGGAGACCCTCGTCGAGCTGTTCGCCACCGTCGAGGCGGCCGAGCGGTACGCCGACATCATCGGCGAGGCCCGCGCCGTCGGCGCCCGCGTCCACCTCGCCGACGAGCAGGTGATCGCCGACATCTCCACCACCGTCACCCCGCAGGGCCTGGTCGGCGTCTGCCGGTTCCTGGACACGCCGTTCGAGGAGATCCTCGCCGCCCGCCCCAGGCTGGTCGCCGTCCTCGCCCACGTCCGCGACCCCGGCAACGCCGGCACCGTGCTGCGCTGCGCCGACGCCGCCGGCGCCGAGGCCGTCGTGCTCACCGACGCCTCCGTCGACCTCTACAACCCCAAGGCCGTACGGGCCTCCGTCGGCTCCCTGTTCCACCTGCCGGTCGCCGTCGGCGTCCCCGTCGAGCGGGCCGTGGCCGGGCTGAGGGAGACCGGCGTCCGGGTGCTCGCCGCCGACGGCGCGGGCGCGCACGACCTCGACGCCGAACTGGACCGGGGCACCATGGGCGGACCCACCGCCTGGGTCTTCGGCAACGAGGCGTGGGGCCTGCCCGAGGAGACCCGCGCCCTCGCCGACGCCGTCGTCCGGGTCCCGATCCACGGAAAGGCCGAGAGCCTGAACCTCGCGACCGCCGCCGCCGTATGCCTCTACGCGTCGGCTCGTGCACAGCGCGCCGCCGGAGGGTGCCGCTCCGTCACCGAGAGCTAGTAGGGTGACCCACTCGGGACCCCTGCGCATTCGGAAGGTGGGGTACGGGGATGAGTGTCGGCACGAGCAGCGCACCGGGAGCACGTGAGGCCGGGCGGCCGCCCGCGCCCCGGCCCGGTGACCCCGCCTGCGCCGGTGTCGACCCCGACGAACTGCCCGACGGCCTCGTCGTCGCCGACGAGCAGGGGCGGGTGATCTGCTTCAACGCCGCCGCCGAGCGGATCACCGACCGGCGGGCCGCCGACGCCCTCGGCCAGAGCCTGGAGCGGGCCCTGCCGTTAGAGGACCTGGAGGGCCGGCGCTGGTGGCAGCTCACCGACCCCTACGGCGGCCTCGCCATCCGCAGCCGCCAGCCCGAGCGGAACCTGCTGCTGCCGGGCGGCCGGGAGGTCCTGGTCACCGCCCGCTACGTGCGCGGCACCCCCACCGGCCCCGTCCGCCGCGTCCTGGTCACCCTGCGCGACACCGAGGCCCGCCGCCGCACCGAGCGCAGCCACGCCGAGCTGATCGCCACCGTCGCCCACGAACTGCGCTCCCCGCTCACCTCCGTCAAGGGGTTCACGGCCACGCTGCTCGCCAAGTGGGAGCGCTTCACCGACGACCAGAAGCGGCTGATGCTGGAGACGGTCGACGCCGACGCCGACCGCGTCACCCGGCTCATCGCCGAACTCCTCGACATCTCCCGCATCGACTCCGGCCGCCTGGAGGTCCGCCGCCAGCCCGTCGACATCGGCGCCGCCGTCGGCCGCCACATCCAGGCGTACGTCGCCGCCGGCCAGCCCGCCGACCGGTTCCTGCTCCGTCTCGTCCAGCCGCTGCCCGACCTGTGGGCCGACCCCGACAAGATCGACCAGGTGCTCAGCAACCTCATCGAAAACGCGGTGCGGCACGGCGAGGGAACTGTCACCATCGACGTCACGGCCACGGCGTCCCCCCGCGAGGGCGAGGACACCGGCACGTCGGTCACGGTGAGCGACGAGGGGCCCGGCATCCCGGAGGAGTCCATGAACCGCGTCTTCACCCGCTTCTGGCGGGGCAGCAAGCGCGGCGGCACCGGCCTCGGGCTCTACATCGTCAAGGGCATCGTCGAGGCCCACGGCGGCACCATCACGGTCGGCCGCGCCCCCGGCGGCGGCGCCGAGTTCCGATTTACGCTGCCCGTGGCGGCCCCGGCCTACCTGGCCTGAGCGACCGCGGGCGCATCCGCCCAGCCCCACCCCGTTAGACTCGGCCTTTGGCACCTTTGTGTCCCGAAGTCGGCGACGATCTGTCAACAGATCCGGGACGGGGACCTCCAGCCAGCCAATCGGAAGCACGGGAAGAGATGTCGGCACCGAATAAGTCGTACGACCCTGTCGAGGTCGAGGCGTTGAAACCGGAAGAGATCGAGCGCAGGCGGGACGAGGCGCTCGCCGCGTTCGCCGCCGCGGACTCCCTCGACGCGCTCCAGGAGGCCAAGGTCGCCCACACCGGGGGCACCTCCCCGCTGGCCCTCGCCAACCGCGAGATCGGCGCCCTGCCCCCGCACGCCAAGGCCGAGGCCGGCAAGCGCGTCGGCCAGGCCCGCGGCGCGGTGAACAAGGCCCTCGCCGCCCGCCAGGCCGAGCTGGAGGCCGAGCGCGACGCCCGGGTCCTGGTCGAGGAGGCGGTGGACGTCACCCTGCCCTACGACCGGGTCCCGGCCGGCGCCCGCCACCCGCTGACCACGCTCTCGGAGCGGATCGAGGACGTCTTCGTCGCCATGGGCTACGAGGTCGCCGAGGGTCCCGAGATCGAGACCGAGTGGTTCAACTTCGACGCCCTGAACATCGGCCCGGACCACCCGGCCCGCGGCGAGGCCGACACGTTCTTCGTGGCCGGCCCGGACGGCGGCACCGAGTCCGGCGCCGTGCTGCGCACCCACACCTCGCCGGTGCAGGTCCGCTCGCTGCTCGACCGCGAGCTGCCGGTGTACGTGATCTGCCCCGGCCGCGTGTACCGCACCGACGAGCTGGACGCCACCCACACCCCGGTCTTCCACCAGGTCGAGCTGCTCGCCGTGGACGAGGGCCTGACCATGGCGGACCTCAAGGGCACCCTGGACCACATGGTGCAGTCGCTGTTCGGCGAGGGCATGAAGACCCGGCTGAGGCCGAACTTCTTCCCCTTCACCGAGCCGAGCGCCGAGATGGACATGCTCTGCTACGTCTGCAAGGGCGCGTCCGTCGGCAACCCCGACCGGCCCTGCCGCACCTGCTCCAGCGAGGGCTGGATCGAGCTGGGCGGCTGCGGCATGGTCAACCCCAAGGTGCTGACCGCCTGCGGCGTCGACCCGGAGAAGTACAGCGGGTTCGCCTTCGGCTTCGGCATCGAGCGGATGCTGATGTTCCGCCACAACGTCGAGGACATGCGAGACATGGTCGAGGGTGACGTCCGGTTCACCCGGCCGTTCGGGATGGAGATCTGATGCGGGTCCCGCTTTCCTGGCTGCGGGAGTACGTCGACCTGCCGGCCACCGAGACCGGCCGTGACGTACAGGCCAAGCTGATCTCGGCCGGTCTGGAGGTCGAGACCGTCGAGCACCTCGGCGCCGACCTCAAGGGCCCGCTGGTGGTCGGCCAGGTGCTGACCATCGAGGAGCTGGAGGGCTTCAAGAAGCCGATCCGCTCCTGCGCCGTCGACGTCGGAGCGGCCAACGGCACCGGTGAGCCGCAGGAGATCGTCTGCGGCGCCCGGAACTTCGCCGTCGGCGACAAGGTCGTCGTGGTCCTGCCCGGCGCCACCCTGCCCGGCGGCTTCTCGATCGCCGCGCGCAAGACCTACGGCAAGGTCTCGCACGGCATGATCTGCTCCAGCGACGAGCTGGGCATGGGCGACGACGGCACGCACGGCATCATCGTGCTGCCGCCCGAGACCGAGGTCGGCAAGGACGCCGTCGAGCTGCTCGAACTGGTCGACGAGGTGCTGGACATCGCCGTCACCGCCAACCGCGGCGACTGCCTGTCCATCCGCGGCGTCGCCCGCGAGACCGCCATCGCCTACGGCCTGCCGCTGCGCGACCCGGCCCTCCTCGACGTCCCCGGCCCCAACGCCTACGGCTACCCGGTGAAGATCGCCGACCCCCTCGGCTGCGACCGCTTCACCGCCCGTACGGTGACCGGCCTCAGCCCCGAGGCGCGCTCGCCGATCTGGCTCCAGCGCCGGCTCCAGAAGGTCGGCATGCGCCCGATCTCCCTCGCCGTCGACGTCACCAACTACGTGATGATGGAGCTGGGCCAGCCGCTGCACGCCTACGACCGCGGCCGGGTCCGGGGCACCATCGGCGTGCGCCGCGCGGAGGCGGGCGAGAAGCTCACCACCCTCGACGGCGTCGAGCGCACCCTGTCCGCCGAGGACCTGGTGATCACCGACGAGCGCGGCCCGATCGGCCTGGCCGGGGTGATGGGCGGCGCCAACACCGAGATCGCCGACCACGACACCCTCCAGAACGCCACCAGCGACGTGGTCATCGAGGCCGCGCACTTCGACGCGGTCTCCATCGCGCGCACCGCCCGCCGGCACAAGCTGTCCTCGGAGGCGTCCCGCCGCTTCGAGCGCGGCGTCGACCCGCACGCCGCGGCGGCCGCCGCGCAGCGCACCGTCGACCTGCTGGTGCTGCTCGCCGGGGGCACCGCCGAGGCCGGCGTCACCGAGATCAGCGCGCCGCACGCGCCGCACACCGTCACGCTCCCCGCCGACCATCCGGACAGGGTCGCGGGCGTCGCCTACGGCCGGGAGACCGTCGTGCGGCGGCTCCAGGAGATCGGCTGCGACGTGTACGGCCAGGACGAGCTGATCGTCACCGTGCCGTCCTGGCGGCCCGACCTCACCGACCCCAACGACCTGGCCGAAGAGGTCATCCGGCTGGAGGGCTACGAGAACCTGCCCGCCACGCTGCCCAAGCCGCCCTCCGGCCGCGGCCTGACCCACCGGCAGCGGCTGCACCGCCGCGTCGGCCGGGCCCTGGCGGGCGCCGGATACGTCGAGGCGCCGAACTACCCGTTCGTCAGCGAGCAGGTCTTCGACCAGCTCGGCCTGGACGCCGACGACCCGGCCCGCCGGGTGGTGAAGCTGGTCAACCCGCTCAGCGACGAGGAGCCCGCGCTGCGCACCTCGCTGCTGCCGGGCCTGCTCGGCGCGCTGCGCCGCAACGACGGCCGGGGCAGCCACGACCTCGCGCTGTTCGAGACCGGCCTGGTCTTCCGGCCGCGCGAGGAGCAGCGGACCGCCGCCCGGCTCCCCGTGGACCGGCGCCCCAGCGAGGAGGACGTCGCCGCGCTGAACGCCGTGCTGCCCGACCAGCCCCGGCACGTCGCCGTCGTCCTCGCCGGCGCCCGTGAACAGGCCGGCTGGTGGGGCAAGGGCCGCCCGGCCGACTGGGCCGACGCGGTCGAGGCCGCCCGGACCGTCGCCCGCGAGGCCGGCGCCGACCTCACCGTCCGCAAGGGCCAGTACGGGCCCTGGCACCCCGGCCGCTGCGCCGAGCTGGTCGTCACCGCCGACGGCACCGAGCACGTCGTCGGCCACGCCGGCGAGCTGCACCCCCGGGTGGTGAAGACGCTCGGCCTGCCCGCGCGCACCTGCGCGATGGAGCTGGACCTCGACGCCGTCGAGCGGGTCGGCGACGACACCCCGCAGGCGCCGGGCATCTCCACCTTCCCGGTCGCCACGCAGGACGTCGCCCTGGTCGTGGACGCGTCCGTGCCGGCCGCCGAGGTCGAGGCGGCGCTGCGCGAGGGCGCGGGCGAGCTGCTGGAGTCCATCCGGCTGTTCGACGTGTACGACAACGTCGAGCAGCTCGGCGAGGGCCGCAAGTCCCTGGCCTTCGCGCTGCGGTTCCGCGCCGGGGACCGGACGCTGACCGTCGACGAGGCGTCGGCCGCCCGGGACGCGGCGGTGGCCCTGGCCGGGGAGCGGACGGGGGCGGTGCTGCGCGGCTAGTCGCGCGGTTTTCCGTCCCCCCGAGGGATGTTCCCGACCCCGTCACTCATATGGGTGACTATCGGCGGTCCCATGGTTCATCTGGGCCATGCCGTCGACAGAATCGGACCGGCTCCGCGGAGCCGGTCCGATTCTGTCTGGGCCTTGGGGGGCCACCGGGATGATCCGTGTCAAGACGGGAGTTCCCCGTCGGGTGCGCGCCCTGGGGCTGCCCACGGCCTGGGGTGCCACCCCGCTCGTGTACAAGCTGGCGTGCCCGCTCGCCCAGGAGGAGGGGATCGGCGCGCGGATCGTCTCCACCGCCGTGGTCTTCACCGCCGGCACCGGGCTGGTCCTGCACGTCCGGCGGAAGCTGCTGCGGGAGCTGCGCCAGGCCCGCCGGATCGTCCGGGCGCTGCAGGGCGCCCTGCTGCGCCCGCCGCCCGCCTGCGTCGACGGTCTCCACGTCGCCGCCGCCCAGCTCTGCGCCGACCGGGACGCCGTCGTCGGCGGCGATCTGTACGACGTGGTCGGCACCGAGTACGGGGTCCGGGTGGTGATCGGCGACGCGCGGGGCCACGGCATCGCCGCGATGGCGACGGCCGCCGCCGTGCTCGGCGGTTTCCGGGAGGCCGTGCACGACGAGAAGGACCTCGCGGACGTGCTGCGCCGGCTGGAGCGCACCCTCGCCCGGCATCTGCGCACCCGGCTCGGCGACGACACGGCCGCCGAGGAGTTCGTCACCGTACTGCTGCTGGAGATCGGCGTCGACGGCGATGTGCACGCCCTCAACTGCGGGCACCCCTGGCCCTATCTGATCAGCGGCACCGACCTGGTCCCGCTGGCCCGCGCCGACCCCCTGCCGCCCCTCGGGCTCCTCCCGCTGCCGCTGGAGATCCCGGCCCTGCACTTCCGTCATCTGCTGCCGGGAGAGGCCCTGTTCCTGCACACGGACGGGGCGAAGGACGTCCGGGACTCCCGGGGCCGGTTCTTCCCCCTGCGCCAGGTGCTGGCCGAGGCCGTGGGCGAACAGCCGCTGTGCGCCCACACGCTGCTGCAACGCACCCTGGCCGCCCTGCTGAGCCACACCGACGGGCCCCCGGACGACGACGTGTCCCTGCTCGTCCTCCAGAAGGAGAACGCCCCGCTCGGTACGCGGACCCCGGCGGACCCGGCCGTGTCGGTGTACCCCCGCTGACCTCGCGCCCGGCCGACATGCCGTCCGCCCCGCCAGGGAGTTCGGGCAGGAGGCGGGACGGACGGCGACGACGGGCCGCCGCTCTGTTCGACAGGAGCCGGCGGCCCGGCCGACCTCTTGCGAGACCACCAAGTCAACCGGCCCGGCACGCTGCGCGACAGCGCGCACACGGCGCGGAGACGCGTACTGCGTTCACACCCCGTGCGAAGGCACCGGTACTACGCTCCACGGCAACGAGCAACCGGAGGCTCCCATGCAGCCCAACACCCTGCTCGACGCGATCATGGACGAGGCCGGCATCTCCCACGCGGGACTGGCCGCCCACGTCAACCAGGCCGGACGCGGCCGCGGGCTCGCCCTGAGATACGAGCACACCGCCGTCGCGCGGTGGCTGAAGGGACAGCGGCCCCGCGGCCAGGTCCCCGATCTGATCTGCGAGGTCCTCTCGGTCCGGCTGCACCGCCCCGTCACCCTCGACGACATCGGCCTCGGCGTGCCCGGCGAGCCGGCCGTCGCGCACACCGGCTCGCTGTCCGGGTTCGTGGAGCGCGCCACCGCGCTGTGGCGCTCCGACCAGCAGCAGCGCCCGCACATCCTGGGCGCGCCCGCGCTCACCGGCACGCCCGCGGTGATGCCGGTGTGGGAGTGGGAGAACCCGCCCGAGGACGTGGACGTCTCCCGCGGCGGCCGGCACCGGGTCACCCCGGCCGACCTGGAGATGCCGCGCTCGGCGCGGGCCCACTACGAGCAGATGTACCGCAAGGCCGGCGGGGTGGCGACCCGCGCCCGGATCGTCGGCTTCCTCAACGCCGAGGCCGCCCCGCTGCTGCGCGGCGGCTACACCGACGCCACCGGCCGCCAGTTGTACCGCGCCACCGGCGGTCTGGTGGCCGTCGCCGGCATCTGCGCCTACGACTCCGACGCGCACGGCCTGGCCCAGCGCTACTTCCACCAGGCGCTCCGCCTCGCCAAGGCCAGCGGCGACCGGGGCCTGGGCGCGTACGTCATCGCGCTCCTCGTCAACCAGGCGCTCTACATGCGGGAGTACCGCCAGGCCGTCGCCTTCGCCGAGGCCGCGCTGCGCACCGCCGGCCGGCACATCACCCCGGCGCTCGCCTCCGACCTGTACGCGATGCAGGCCAAGGCGTACGCCCATCTGGGCGACGGCACCAGCGCGCTGTCCTGCATCCGGCGGGCCGAGCGGGCCGCCGAGCGGATAAGGCGCGGCTACGAGCCCGACGAGACCGGCTATGTCCAGCCGGGCCTGGTCAATGTGCAGGTGGCGGAGGCACTGCTCAGCCTCGGCGAGGTCGCCGCCGCCGCCGAGCACGCCACGGCGGCCGTCGACACCCCCGCCCACGACCGGGGCCGGGTGCACCGGCTGGCCATGCTCAGCACCATCGAGCTGCGCCAGGGCCACGCCGACAAGGCGGTGGCCACCGCGGTGCGGATGGCCGAACAGGCCAGGGGAATGGAGTCCCAGCGTCTCAGGGACCGGCTCCGCGCGGTCCGCGAGCACCTGGTGAGCAGCGGCGGCGCGGGCACCGCCGAGGCCGCCGAGCTGATCGCCGGGGCGCTGCGCGTCCCGCTGTGACCCGGCGCCCCGGCACCGTCACCGCGCGCCCATGACCGGGCTCCCGCGCCCGCCGCCGCTCGGCGGACGACCACCGTGCGCCTGCTGCCGGACCGCTTCACCTGCGATATTGCCACCTACCCAACGGAAGGTGGCAGAACAGTGCAGTGGATGAGCAAGAACGAACAAGCTGTGTACTCAAATCGCTGGTTCAGCGTCAATCTGGCAGACGTCGAGCTGCCCGACGGGCGCCGTCTGGACCACTTCCTCATCCGGCTGCGGCCCGTCGCCGTGGCCACGGTGGTGAACGAGGCCAACGAGGTGCTCCTCCTGTGGCGCCACCGCTTCATCACCGACAGCTACGGCTGGGAACTCGCCGCCGGAGTCGTCGAGGACGGCGAGGACATCGCCGTCGCCGCGGCCCGGGAACTGGAGGAGGAGACCGGCTGGCGACCGGGACCCCTGCGCCACCTCATGAGCGTGGAGCCGTCCAACGGCCTCACCGACGCCCGGCACCACATCTACTGGGCCGACGAGGGCGAGTACGTCGGACACCCCGTGGACGACTTCGAGTCGGACCGCCGGGAGTGGGTCCCGCTGAAGCTCGTTCCCGACCTGGTCGCCCGGGGGGAGGTCCCGGCCGCCAACATGGCGGCCGCACTGTTCCTGCTGCACCACCTCAGGCTCGGGCAGGACGCCCTGTCCTGATCCCCCGAGTCCCTGCCCGGGTCTTCTTACCGGCCGAACACCTGCCAGACCGCCACGATGAGCGTGCCCACCGCCGTCATGGCCGCGATCGAGCGCAGCGGCCAACGGGCGTGTTCAAGAGTGACGAGACGGGTGCTCAGCTCGTCCAGCGTCTTGACGGTCTCCTCGGTGCGATGACTGAGCAGGGCCAGCCCGCCTTCGACGCGCGCGTGGGCGACATCGAGGCGGCGCCGTAACTCCGCGAGTTCACCATCCATCACGGAATGCCGGGGTTCGGCGCTCACGAATCCGCTCCTCTCTGCTCGTGTGGGGGAAGTGGAACTCATCCCTTCCGTACGTCTCACGAGTCAACTCGCCTGGTGGGCGCGTGGGGAGAGTGTGCGACAGGCATATGCGGGCCCACCCCGCACACACCGTGTGAACCCGGCGGGCCCGGCACCTGGAGAAGGTGCCGGGCCCGTACGGTGGTGACGGAGCGTGCTCAGACGTAGGTGTAGAACCCCGAGCCGGACTTCCGGCCCAGCCGGCCCGCGTCCACCATGCGCTGGAGCAGCGGGGGAGCGGCGTACAGCGGCTCCTTGTACTCCTCGTACATCGAGTGCGCGACCGAGGCGACCGTGTCCAGGCCGATCAGGTCGGAGAGCTTCAGGGGGCCCATGGGGTGGGCGCAGCCCAGTTCCATGCCGTTGTCGATGTCCTCGCGGCTGGCGATGCCCGACTCGAACATGCGGATGGCGGAGAGCAGATACGGGATCAGCAGCGCGTTGACCACGAAGCCCGAGCGGTCCTGGGCCCGGATGGCGTGCTTGCCCAGCGCCTTCTCGGTGAACAACTGGGCCCGGCTCAGCGTGCCCTCGGACGTGGTCAGCGCCGGGATCAGCTCGACCAACTGCTGCACCGGGGCCGGGTTGAAGAAGTGGATGCCGATGACGTGGTCGGGCCGCGAGGTGGCGACCGCCAGCTTCACCAGCGGGATGGAGGAGGTGTTGGAGGCGAGGATCGCGTCCGGGCGGGTGACCACCTGGTCGAGCACCTGGAAGATCTCGGTCTTGACCTGCTCGTTCTCGACGACGGCCTCGATGACCAGGTCGCGGTCGGCGAACGCGCCCAGGTCGGTGGTGAAACCGAGCCGCGCCTGCGTGGCCGCCAGCTCCTCCTCGGTGATCTTGCCGCGCTCGGCGGCCTTGGCCAGCGAGTTGAACAGCCGGGTACGCCCTATCTCCAGGGCCTCACCGGTGGTCTCGGCGACCATGACGTCCAGGCCGGCCCGCGCGCACACCTCGGCGATGCCTGCTCCCATCTGACCGCAGCCGACCACTCCGACGCGTGCGATATCTCCCGAGAAGCCGGTCACATCGTCCCTTTCGCTGATCTACGCCTGTGGCAGCGCCGGGATCGCCGGCGTCTGCTCCGATCGTGCACGTTACCCCCGAGGCGGCGCCGATCGGTCCTCCGGGTCGGGCATGCTGTGGCCCCAGGACGATCCGTGACCGAGCGGATCGCGATCCGGAGCGTTTGGGGTCCTTCCCATGAGTCTTCCCGTCAGGGTGCCCGGCAGCCGGATGTCGCGCCGGGCCTTCGCGGTCGCCGCGCTCTCGGCGCTGGCCATGGCGCCGGGGGCGTCCGCGGCACCGGGCCGCCGGGGCGCCGGGACGTCCACCCGGGGCGCCGGGGCGCCCGGAGGGGGCGGTGCCGAGCCGCCCCGGATGCGCGGCATGTGGCTGGCCACGGTGGCCAACCGCGACTGGCCGTCCAGGCCCGGCCTGTCCGTGGACGAACAGCGCCGGGATCTGATCGCCCACTTCGACATGGCGGTGGCGTACGGGCTGAACACGGTGTTCCTCCAGGTCCGGCCCACGGCCGACGCGCTGTGGCCGTCCCCGCACGAGCCCTGGTCGGAGTACCTGACCGGGGTGCAGGGCCGCGACCCCGGCTGGGACCCGCTGGGCACCGCGGTGACCGAGGCGCACGCGCGGGGGCTGGAACTGCACGCCTGGTTCAACCCGTACCGGGTCGCCGTCCACTCCGACCGCGACCGGCTCGCCGACGGCCACCCGGCCCGCCGGCACCCCGGGTGGGTACTGCCGTACGGCGGGAAGCTGTACTACAACCCGGGGCTGCCCGAGGTCCGCGCCTTCGTGCAGCAGGCGATGCTGGACGCGGTGCGCCGGTACCCGGTGGACGGCGTCCACTTCGACGACTACTTCTACCCCTATCCGGTGGCCGGGCAGAGCTTCGGTGACGACGCGGCCTACCGCGCCCACGGCAGCGGTTTCAAGACCAGGGCCGCCTGGCGCCGCGACAACATCGACAAGCTGGTGCGCGAGACGGCGGCCCAGGTCCGGCGGGTGCGGCCCGGCGCCCGGTTCGGCGTCAGCCCGTTCGGGGTGTGGCGCAACGCCGCCACCGACCCGCGCGGCTCGGCCACCCGGGCGGGCGTCCAGACGTACGACGATCTGTACGCGGACACCCGCAAGTGGGTGCGGGAGGGCTGGCTGGACTACATCGTGCCGCAGCTCTACTGGCACATCGGGCAGGAGGCCGCCGACTACGCGAAGCTGCTGCCCTGGTGGGCCGCGGTCGCCGAGGGCAGCCGCACCGAGCTGTACGTGGGGGAGGCGCTCTACAAGGCGGGCGACCCGGCGCAGGCCCCGGCGTGGCAGCGGACCGACGAACTCTCCCGGCACCTGTCCCTGGCCGCGGACCACCCGCGGGTGCGCGGGCACGTCTTCTTCGGCGCCCGGGACGTCCGGGCGGACCGGATCGGCGCGATGGCGCGGGTGGCCGCCGACCACTACGGGCGGCCCGCCCGCACCCCGCGCTGATCCGCCCGCCCCGGACGGCTCAGTACTGGATCTCCGGGTGGCGGATCTCGGTGTCCGGGCCGGGTGAGCACACCGCCTCGTGCCCGTCCTCGAAACGGACGCGGTACGGGGGAGTGCCCCCCTGGCCCAGCACCTCGACGATCTCGGCCACCTTGTCGTGTTGACCGACCACCCTGCCGTGCTGGACAAGCCGGTCGCCCACGGTCGCACGCATCTGGGGGCCTCCTCACCGTCGCGGAAGCAGTGGTCCCTGCTGTCGAGTCTACGGCGCGGACGCCGGGCCGGGACCGGTCCGGAGGGGGCCGCTCAGCCCCGCGCCCGCTGGGTGACGGCGATGCAGACCAGCACCGCCGCGGCGGTGAGCGGGGCGGCCGGCGTGAGGTGCTCGCCCAGCAGCAGCACCGACCAGACCAGGGTGAGCAGCGGCTGTGCCAACTGCAACTGGCTGGCCTTCGGGATGCCGATGGCCGCCATGCCCCGGTACCAGACGACCAGGCCGAGGAACTGCGAGCCGGCCGCCACCCACAGCAGCCCGGTCACACTGTGCGCGGTCAGGTGCACCGGCTCGTACGCCAGTGCCAGCGCGGCCCCCGGCACGGCCAGCGGCAGGCAGAGCACCAGCGCCCACCCGATGACCCGCCAGCCCGGCATGACCCGGGCCAGCCGCCCGCCCTCGGTGTACCCGGCCGCGCACACCAGCAGCGCCGCGAACAGACAGGCGTCCGCCGTGGTCAGCGCGCCGCCGCTCTGCCGCACGGTGAAGGCGACCACGGCCGCCGCGCCCGCCAGCGCCGCCGCCCAGAAGGTGCGCGAGGGGCGGGTGCCCGTCCGCAGCGCGGACAGCAGCGCGGTGGTCAGCGGCAGCAGGCCGACCACGACGGCGGCGTGCGCGGTCGTGGAGGTCTGCAACGCGAGCGTGGTCAGCAGCGGGAAGCCGACGACCACCCCGGCGGCGACCACCGCGAGCCCCGCCCAGTGCCGTCGCTCGGGCAGCGGGACGCGCAGCGCCAGCAGGCAGCCCCCCGCGATCGCCGCCGCGAGGACGCAGCGCACGGTGACCAGGGACCAGGGGCCGAAGCCCTCCAGGCCCCAGGCGGTGGCGGGGAAGGTGAGGGAGAAGGCGGTGACGCCCAGTGCGGCCTGGAGGGTGCCGGCCCAGGCCCCGCCCGGACCGGGCACCGCTATCGCGGCCGGGGTGGTAGCGCTACTCTGTATTCTCATGCATGAGCGTAGCAGTGTCGCCGAACTGGCCGATCGCCTGCGGCAGGAGCTGAACCGCTACTCACCGGGCGGAAAGCTCCCGTCGAGCCGGACCCTCGTCGAACGGTTCCGGGTCAGTCCGGTCACCGTCTCCCGGGCCCTCGCCCAGCTCGCCGCCGAGGGGCTGGTGGTGACCCGGCCGGGCGCGGGGGCGTTCCGCGCCGCCCCGCACACCCCGGCCTCCCCGGCCGGGGACACCTCCTGGCAGGAGGTCGCGCTCAGCGCGGACAGCGCCGGCGACCTGGTCCCGCGCTCGGTGGACGCCTCCGGGGTGCTGGTCTCGCTGGCCGCGCCGCCGCCCGGCGTGATCGAGTTCAACGGCGGCTATCTGCACCCCTCGCTGCAACCGGAACAGGCACTCGCGGCGGCCCTGTCCCGGGCCGGACGCCGGCCCGGCGCGTGGGGCCGGCCGCCCATGGAGGGCCTGCCGGAGCTGCGCGAGTGGTTCGCCCGCGGCATCGGCGGACCCGGCGGTACGGTCACCGCCGCCGAGATACTGGTCACCGCGGGCGGCCAGTCCGCGCTGACCACCGCGCTGCGCGCGCTCGCGCCGCCCGGTGCCCCCGTGCTCGTCGAGTCACCGACGTACCCCGGGATGCTGGCCATCGCCCGCGCGGCCGGGCTGCGTCCGGTGCCGGTCCCGGTGGACGCGGACGGGGTGCGGCCGGCACTGCTCGCCGACGCCTTCCGGGCCAGCGGCGCCCGGGTCTTCGTCTGCCAGCCCCTGTTCCAGAACCCGACCGGCGCGGTGCTCGCCGCCGACCGGCGCGGGGAGGTGCTGCGGATCGCCCGCGAGGCCGGGGCGTTCGTCGTCGAGGACGACTTCGTGCGCAAGCTGGTGCACGAGGACGCGGGGCCGCTGCCGCGTCCGCTGGCCGCCGACGACCCCGACGGCGTGGTGGTGCACGTCTGCTCACTGACCAAGGCGACCTCGCCGAGCTTCCGGGTCAGCGCTCTGGCCGCGCGGGGCCCGGTGCTCCAGCGGCTGCGCGCGATCCAGGTGGTCGACAGCTTCTTCGTGCCCCGCCCGCTCCAGGAGGCGGCGCTGGAACTGGTCGGCTCGCCCGCCTGGCCGCGCCATCTGCGGGCGGTCTCCGCCGAGCTGCGGGCCCGCCGGGAGGCGATGACCGGCGCCCTGGCGCTGCATCTGCCCGAACTCGCCCTGCCGCACGTCCCGTCCGGCGGCTACCACCTGTGGCTGAAGCTGCCGGACGACACCGGCGAGGCCGCGCTGAGCGCCGCCGCCCTCCGCGCGGGCGTCGCGGTCACCCCCGGCCGTCCCTACTTCAGCGCCGAGCCCCCGGCCGGCCACCTGCGCCTGAGCTTCGCGGCGGTCGCCGGGACGGGCGAGATCACCGAGGGCGTACGGAGGCTGCGGGCGGCCCGGGACGAGGTGCGGGGCGGGATCTGAGCGCGGCGCGGCCGCCCGGGGCGTCCGGGCCGGGCCCGGCGTCAGGACACGCGGGCGTACTCCGTGACCAGGCGCAGGTCCTTGTGCGGGCCGCCGACCCGCCACACCGTCCGCCAGTGGCCGGCGTCCCGGACGGTGAACTCGCCGCGGTACAGGTCGGCGGCGCACGGATGGTCGGCGACGTACCGCCCCGAGGTCAGGTCCAGGTCGTGGAAGGGCCGCCCGTCGGCGAACCGCACGTCCGCCGTCCCCGGCACCGCGCCCGGCAGGAAGCGCAGCGTCCGCTCGGCCGGCCGGGCCACGCCCCGCCAGGTGAAGGTCCCGGCCTCCCGGTGCAGCAGCCCGCCCCCGGGCAGGGGGTCGAAGCCGGTCGTGCCGGTGAACCGGCCCTCGTCGCCGGTCGCCAGGTCCCGCACCGTCCGGGCCACCCGCCAGCGCCCGGCCAGATAGGCCAGGACGTCGGTCACCGGCCAGAACTCGTCCATCCGTCTCTCCCCGCACCCCGTGCGCCGCCGCGCGACCCATTGACGCCCTTCGGTCACCTCCCTATCTTGCCGTTCGAAGTGCTGATCAATGCTCGATATTTCGAACATAGCTGGACGCGTCCAGCCAGAGCCGCGGAGTATCCATGTCACGCACGCACCGCACCCGGCTGAGAGCCGGGCTGACGGCGACGGCCCTCCTGTCCGCCGCCGCCCTGCTCCCGACCCCCGCGCACGCCGAGGCGACCGCCGACTACGCCATCACCCTCGACCCGGCGGCGAAGGGCGCCGCGATCGACGACACGATGTACGGCGTCTTCTTCGAGGACATCAACCGCGCGGCCGACGGCGGTCTCTACGCCGAGCTGGTGCAGAACCGGTCCTTCGAGTACTCCACCGCCGACAACGCCTCCTACACCCCGCTGACCTCCTGGACGGCCGACGGCACGGCCGAGGTGCTCGACGACGCCGGGCGGCTCGGCGAACGCAACCGCAACTACCTCTCCCTGGGCGCCGGTTCGTCCGTCACCAACGCCGGCTACAACACCGGCATCCGCGTCGAGCAGGGCAAGCGGTACGACTTCTCGGTCTGGGCCCGCGCCGGGTCCGGCACCACCCTCACCGTCGGCCTGAAGGACGCGGCCGGCCCGCTGGCCACTGCCCGCCAGGTCGCCGCGCGGGGCGAGTGGCGCAAGTACACCGCCGCCTTCACCGCCACCCGCACCAGCAACCGGGGCCGACTCACCGTCGCCAGCACGCACGCGACCGCCCTCGACATGGTGTCCCTCTTCCCGCGCGACACCTACAAGAACCAGCCGGGCGGCCTGCGCAAGGACCTCGCCGAGAAGATCGAGGCCCTGCACCCCGGCTTCGTCCGCTTCCCCGGCGGCTGCCTGGTCAACACCGGCTCCATGGCGGACTACAGCGCGGCCAGTGGCTACCAGCGCAAGCGCGCCTACCAGTGGAAGGACACCGTCGGCCCGGTCGAGGAACGCGCCACCAACGCCAACTTCTGGGGCTACAACCAGAGTTACGGCCTCGGCTACTACGAGTACTTCCGCTTCGCCGAGGACATCGGCGCCATGCCGCTGCCCGTCGTCCCCGCCCTGGTCACCGGCTGCGGCCAGAACAGGGCCGTCGACGACGAGGCGCTGCTGAAGCGGCACATCCAGGACACCCTGGACCTCATCGAGTTCGCCAACGGCCCCGCCACCTCCACCTGGGGCAAGGTCCGCGCCGAAATGGGCCACCCGAAGCCCTTCGGCCTCACCCACCTCGAAGTCGGCAACGAGGAGAACCTCCCCAGGGAGTTCTACGCCCGCTTCGAGAAGTTCCGTGCCGCCATCGAGGCGAAGTACCCGGACATCACCGTCATCTCCAACTCCGGCCCCGACGACTCCGGCACCGTCTTCGACACCGCCTGGCAGCTCAACCGCGAGGGCGGCGTCGACATGGTCGACGAGCACTACTACAACAGCCCCGAGTGGTTCCTCCAGAACAACGACCGCTACGACTCCTACGACCGCCAGGGACCGAAGGTCTTCCTCGGCGAGTACGCCTCCCAGGGCAACGCCTGGAAGAACGGCCTGGCCGAGGCCGCGTACATGACCGGCCTGGAGCGCAACGCGGACGTCGTCGAGCTGGCCTCCTACGCGCCGCTGCTGGCCAACGAGGACTACGTGCAGTGGCGCCCCGACCTGATCTGGTTCAACAACCGGGCGTCCTGGAACTCGGCGAACTACGAGGTCCAGAAGCTGTTCATGAACAACACCGGCGACCGGGTCGTCCCCTCCACGGCCACCACCACCCCCGGGGTCGGCGGCCCCATCACCGGCGCCGTCGGCCTGTCGACCTGGGCGACCAGTGCCGCGTACGACGACGTGAAGGTCACCTCCGCCGACGGTGCCACCCTGCTGAGCGACGACTTCTCCGGCGACGCCTCGCGGTGGACGCACAGCGGCGCCGGCGCCTGGACCGTACAGGACGGGCAGTACGTGCAGACCGACGAGGCCGCCGAGAACACCCTGGTCACGGCCGGTGACCCGGCCTGGAAGGACTACGACCTGCAGGTGAAGGCCACCAAGAGGTCCGGCAAGGAGGGCTTCCTGGTCGCCTTCGGCGTCAAGGACACCGGCAACTACTACTGGTGGAACCTGGGCGGCTGGAACAACACCCAGTCCGCCGTGGAGCGGGCCGCCGACGGCGGCAAGTCGACCCTGCTGTCCAAGGCCGGGTCGATCGAGACGGGCCGCGCCTACGACATCGACATCAAGGTCCGGGGCCGCCAGGTCACCCTCTACCTCGACGGCCAGGAGTGGGGCGCCTTCACCGACGACAAGCCGGCCGAACCGTTCCGCCAGGTCGTCACCGAGGACGCCCGCACCGGCGACCTGATCGTCAAGGTGGTCAACGCCCAGGACACCGTCGCCCGCACCGAGATCGACCTCGGCGGCGCGCGGACCGCCTCCCGGGCCCGGGTCACCACGCTCGCCGCCGACCAGGAGGCGGTGAACACCGAGACGGACGCCCCGGTCACCCCGGTCACGTCCACTTTCTCGGGGGTCGCGCCGACGTTCTCGTACACCTTCCCGGCGAACTCGGTGACCTTCCTGCGGATCAAGCAGCGGTAGGCCCCGCGGCCGGACTCCTCCTGGATGGCGTACGCATCTAGATTGCATAAACGTGCATCGATACGTATAATCATGCCGTCCAGGAGGAGGTTTCCATGGTGGTACGTGTGGCGGTGGCCGGAGCGAGCGGGTACGCGGGCGGAGAGCTGCTGCGTCTGCTGCTGGCCCACCCCGGGGCCCGGATCGGCGCCCTGACCGGCAACTCCAACGCCGGGCAGCGTCTCGGCGCGCTCCAGCCGCACCTGCTGCCGCTGGCCGACCGGGTGCTGGAGCCGACCACCGCCGAGGTGCTCGCCGGGCACGACGTGGTCTTCCTCGCGCTGCCGCACGGGCAGTCCGCCGCCGTCGCCGAGCAGCTCGGACCGGACGTCCTCGTCATCGACATGGGCGCCGACTTCCGGCTGAAGGACCCCGGCGACTGGGAGGCGTTCTACGGCTCCCCGCACGCCGGCACCTGGCCCTACGGACTGCCCGAACTGCCGGGCGCCCGCGACGCGCTGGAGGGGTCCAGGCGCGTCGCGGTGCCCGGTTGCTACCCGACCGCCGTCTCGCTGGCCCTCTTCCCGGCGTACGCGGCCGGCCTCGCCGAGCCCGAGGCGGTGATCGTCGCCTCCTCCGGCACCTCCGGCGCGGGCAAGGCGCCCAAGCCGCACCTGCTGGGCAGCGAGGTCATGGGCTCGATGTCCCCGTACGGCGTCGGCGGCGTCCACCGGCACACCCCCGAGATGATCCAGAACCTCTCCGCGGCGGCCGGCGAGCGGGTCCGCGTCTCCTTCACGCCGACGCTGGCGCCGATGCCCCGGGGCATCCTCGCCACGTGCAGCGCGAAGGCACGCCCCGGTACCACCGCCGAGTCGGTCCGCGCCGCGTACGAGAAGGCGTTCGCCGACGAGCCGTTCGTCCGCCTGCTGCCCGAGGGGCAGTGGCCGGCCACCGCGTCCGTCCACGGTTCCAACGCCGTTCAGATCCAGGTCGCGTACGACGCCGCCGCGGGCCGCATCATCGCCATCAGCGCCATCGACAACCTGACCAAGGGCACCGCGGGCGGTGCCGTCCAGAGCATGAACATCGCCCTGGGCCTGGACGAGACCACCGGACTGACGACGATCGGAGTCGCGCCGTGAGTGTGACGGCAGCCAAGGGATTCACGGCGGCGGGGATCGCCGCCGGGATCAAGGAGAACGGCAACCCCGACCTGGCCCTCGTGGTCAACACCGGCCCCCGCCGCGCCGCCGCGGGCGTCTTCACCTCCAACCGCGTCAAGGCCGCGCCGGTGCTCTGGTCGGAGCAGGTCCTCAAGAGCGGTGAGCTGACCGCGGTGGTCCTCAACTCCGGCGGCGCCAACGCCTGTACGGGTCCCAAGGGCTTCCAGGACACGCACGCCACGGCCGAGAAGGCCGCCGAGGTGCTGGGGATCGGCGCGGGCGAGGTCGCCGTCTGCTCCACCGGGCTGATCGGCGTGCTGCTCCCCATGGACAAGCTGCTGCCCGGCGTGGCGAGCGCCGCCGGCCAGTTGTCGGAGCACGGCGGCGAGAAGGCGGCCATCGCCATCAAGACCACCGACACCGTGCACAAGACGTCCGTCGTGACCGGGGACGGCTGGACGGTGGGCGGCATGGCCAAGGGCGCGGGCATGCTCGCCCCCGGCCTGGCCACCATGCTGGTCGTGCTCACCACCGACGCCGACCTGGACAGTGCGACGCTGGACAAGGCGCTGCGCGCGGCCACCCGGGTCACCTTCGACCGGGTCGACTCCGACGGCTGCATGTCCACCAACGACACCGTGCTGCTCCTCGCCTCCGGCGCCTCCGGGACCACCCCGGAGTACGACGCGTTCGCCGCGGCCGTGCGGGCCGTCTGCGACGACCTCGGGCAGCAGCTCATCCGGGACGCCGAGGGCGCCAGCAAGGACATCAAGGTCGAGGTGGTCAACGCCGCGACCGAGGACGACGCCGTGGAGGTGGGCCGCTCCATCGCCCGCAACAACCTCCTGAAGTGCGCCGTCCACGGCGAGGACCCCAACTGGGGCCGGGTGCTGTCCGCCATCGGCACCACGAAGGCCGCCTTCGAACCGGACCGGCTGGGCGTCGCCATCAACGGCGTGTGGGTCTGCAAGAACGGCGGCGTCGGCGAGGACCGCGACACGGTCGACATGCGCTACCGCGAGGTCCACATCGTCGCCGACCTCGCGGCCGGCACCGAGACCGCCACCATCTGGACCAACGACCTCACCGCCGACTACGTCCACGAGAACAGCGCCTACTCCTCATGAGCACTCCCACGCGGAAGCACACCGCGCTCCCCAAGGCACAGATCCTCATCGAGGCGCTGCCGTGGCTGGTCCGGCACAACGGCAAGACCGTCGTCGTCAAGTTCGGCGGCAACGCCATGATCGACGAGGATCTGAAGGCCGCGTTCGCCCAGGACATCGTGTTCCTGCACCAGGCCGGCCTCAAGCCCGTCGTGGTGCACGGCGGCGGTCCCCAGATCAGCGCCGCCCTCGACCGGCACGGCATCGTCAGCGAGTTCAAGGCGGGCCTGCGCGTCACCACCGAGGACGCCATGGACGTCGTACGGATGGTGCTGGCCGGGCAGGTCCAGCGCGAGCTGGTCGGGCTGCTCAACCAGCACGGACCGCTCGCCGTCGGCCTCACCGGCGAGGACGCGCACACCATCACCGCCGTCAAGCACCGGCCCCAGATAGACGGCGAGCGCGTCGACATCGGCCGGGTCGGCGAGATCACCGACATCGACACCGGCGCCATCGAGGCCCTGCTCGCCGACGGCCGCATCCCGGTCGTCTCCTCGATCGCCCGTTCCCAGGACGACCACCATGTCTACAACGTCAATGCTGATACGGCGGCTGCGGCACTCGCTGCGGCGCTCGGCGCCGAGACTCTCATGGTCCTCACCGACGTCGAGGGCCTCTACGAGGACTGGCCGCACTCCGACGAGGTGATCAGCCGCCTCACCGCTTCCCAACTGGAGAAGCTGCTGCCGGAGCTGAGTTCGGGCATGGTGCCGAAGATGGAGGGCTGTCTGCACGCCGTCCGCAACGGCGTCACCACCGCCCGGGTCATCGACGGCCGGGTCCAGCACTCGATCCTGCTGGAGATCTTCACCGACGAGGGCATCGGCACCATGGTCGTGCCCGACGAGACCGAGGGGGACCAGTCATGACCGCGAACCAGGACCTGACGGCGCGGTGGCAGGGCGTGCTCATGAACAACTACGGCACCCCGAAGCTCCCCCTGGTGCGCGGCGCGGGCGAACGACTCTGGGACGCCGACGGCACCGAGTACCTGGACTTCGTCGGCGGCATCGCGGTCAACGCCCTCGGCCACGCCCACCCGGCGGTCGTCGAGGCGGTGAGCCGGCAGATCGCCGCCCTCGGGCACGTCTCCAACCTCTTCGTCGCCGAGCCGCCCGTCGCCCTCGCCGAGCGGCTCCTGCAGCGCTTCGGCCGGGACGGCAAGGTCTTCTTCTGCAACTCCGGCGCGGAGGCCAACGAGGCCGCGTTCAAGATCGGCCGGCTCACCGGGCGGCCCCACATGGTCGCCACCGAGGGCGGCTTCCACGGCCGCACCATGGGCGCGCTGGCCCTGACCGGGCAGGCCGGCAAGCGCGAGCCGTTCCTGCCGCTGCCGGGGGACGTCACCCATGTGCCGTACGGCGACGCCCAGGCGCTGGCGGCGGCGGTCACCGAGGACACCGCCCTGGTGATCATCGAGCCGATCCAGGGCGAGAAGGGCGTGGTCGTGCCGCCGCCCGGCTATCTGAAGGCGGCCCGCGCGATCACCGCCGCGACGGGAGCGCTGCTGGTCCTGGACGAGGTGCAGACCGGCGTCGGACGGACCGGGCACTGGTTCGAGTACCAGGCCCACGAGGGCGTGCTGCCCGATGTCGTCACCCTCGCCAAGGGCCTCGGCGGCGGACTGCCGCTCGGCGCCACCGTCGCCTTCGGCCGCGCCGCCGACCTGCTCGGGCCCGGCCACCACGGCACCACGTTCGGCGGCAACCCCGTCGCCTGCGCCGCCGGACTCGCCGTCCTGGACACCATCGCCGACGAGGGCCTGCTGGAGAACGTCAAGCGGCAGAGTGCCAGGCTCCGCGACGGCGTCGAGGGGCTCGGCCACCCGCTGGTCGCCCATGTCCGGGGCGCGGGCCTGCTCCTGGGTATCGTGCTCACCGAGCCGCTCGCGCCCCAGGTGCAGCAGGCGGCTCAGGACGCCGGATTCCTCGTGAACGCGCCCGCACCCGATGTCGTACGGCTGATGCCGCCGCTGAACCTCGGCGACGACGCGGTGGACGCGTTCCTCGGGGCGCTGCCCGGCATCCTCGACGAGGCAGGCGGGGACGGACGATCCGGAGAATGAGACGACGATGAGCCAGGCGCAGGACCACGACAGCGCGGCGGCCGGGCCCGCCGTGCCGCAGACCCGCACCGCCCGGCACCGCAGGATCGTGGACATCCTCAACCGGCAGGCGGTCCGCTCCCAGAGCCAACTGGCGAAGCTGCTCGCCGACGACGGGCTGAGCGTCACGCAGGCGACGCTCTCCCGGGACCTGGACGAGCTGAACGCGGTCAAGATCCGGAACAACGACGGGGACCTGATCTACGCGGTGCCCAGCGAGGGGGGGTTCCGGACGCCGCGTGCGCCGCTGGGGGAGTCGGCGAAGGAGGAGCGGATGCGGCGGCTGTCGCAGGAGCTGCTCATCTCGGCCGAGGCGTCCGCGAACCTCGTGGTCCTGCGGACGCCGCCGGGGGCGGCGCAGTTCCTGGCGTCGGCGATCGATCAGGCGGAGCTGCAGGACATCCTCGGGACCATCGCGGGCGACGACACGTTGCTGCTGATCAGCCGGAATCCGACGGGCGGGCAGGCGCTGGCGGACCATCTGCTGCGGTTGGCGCAGAACGGGCACTGACGGGGGCGGCACGGCCGCAGGCGAGCGCGGCGGGCACGGTTCTCCGCCGGGGGACGAGAGCCTCGGCCCACCCGTACGTGCCGCGACCGCGAGCCGCTCAGTACCGCGTGACGGCCGTCGGCCCGCCCGCCGTGCCGATCGCCAGATGCGGCCGGGCCGCCGGGTCGGCCCAGTCGAGGACCCGCCGCATCGCCGACTTCGGCACCGACACGCACCCGGCGGTCGCCCCCGCCCCGTTCACGTGCAGGAAGATGCCCGCGCCGCGCCCCCGCACCGGACGGGCGTAGTTGAACGCCACGACCATGGCGTGCGCGTACTGCCGGCCGTACGCGATCAGGTGCTCGGCCTCCTCGGCGGCGCAGTCGGCGGGGCGGGGCTCGGTCCAGCGGTTGTAGGCCCGGGAGCCGTTGTCCTGGCACCACCAGGAGTCCTCGCGCACCGGCCGGTAGCGGTACGCCGTCCCGCGCGGCGCCTGCTCGACGCCGAAGGCGTACGGCAGGCCGTACAGGCCCGTGGGCGTGGTGTTCGTGCCCTGCCGCCGGGTCCTGCCGTCGGCCAGCCCCCGCGCGCCGAACCGGGCGGGCGCCGAACCGGCCCGCGCCCAGCCCCCGTCCCGGCGGTCCCACCAGGTGACCGTGCCGGCCGTGGAGCCGGTGTCCGGGGCCACGGCGGTGATCAACTGGGTGCCGCCGCCGGTGTCCGCCATCCGCTCCGGCAGGGGTCCCGGCGGCGCGGCGAAGGCCGGCAGCAGGAAGGACGCGGAGACGAGGGCGGCGACGGCACCGGGACGCATGGCTCAGACGGTAGGGCGCGGCAGCGGCGGCGGCAGCCCGGGACGTCCGTCCGGGCCCGACCCGCCCGCCGGACGAAATTGACGAGTCATGCAGAGGTCTGCATAATCATGCAAGGCAGCGTTGGCACGGTGAGGAGCTTCGAGTGAGCAGCAGCGGTGACGTACGACTCTGGGGCGGCCGGTTCGCCGACGGGCCCGCCGAGGCCCTGGCGAAACTGTCCGCGTCCGTCCACTTCGACTGGCGGCTCGCCCCCTACGACATCGCCGGCTCCCGCGCCCACGCGCGTGTGCTGCACCAGGCGGGCCTGCTCACCGACGACGAGCTGACCCGCATGATCGCCGGCCTCGACCGACTGGAGGCCGACGTCGCCGACGGCTCGTTCACCGGCACGGTCGCCGACGAGGACGTGCACACCGCCCTGGAGCGGGGACTGCTGGAGCGGCTCGGCCCCGACCTCGGCGGCAAGCTCCGGGCCGGCCGGTCCCGCAACGACCAGGTGGCGACGCTGTTCCGGATGTACCTGCGGGACCACGCCCGGGTCATCGGCGGTCTGATCGCCGACCTCCAGGACGCCCTGATCGGCCTCGCCGAGGCCCACCCGGACGTGGCGATGCCCGGCCGCACCCACCTCCAGCACGCCCAGCCCGTCCTCTTCGCCCACCACGTCCTCGCCCATGTCCAGGCGCTCTCCCGGGACGCCGAGCGGCTGCGCCAGTGGGACGAGCGGACGGCCGTGTCGCCGTACGGCTCGGGCGCGCTGGCGGGCAGCAGCCTCGGCCTGGACCCGGAGGCGGTCGCCAAGGAGCTGGGCTTCCAGCACGGCAGCGTCGGCAACTCCATCGACGGCACCGCCTCCCGGGACTTCGCCGCCGAGTTCGCCTTCGTCACCGCGATGATCGGGGTGAACGTCTCCCGGATCGCCGAGGAGATCATCATCTGGAACACGAAGGAGTTCTCCTTCGTCACCCTCCACGACGCCTTCTCCACCGGCTCGTCGATCATGCCGCAGAAGAAGAACCCGGACATCGCCGAGCTGGCCCGCGGCAAGTCCGGCCGCCTCATCGGCAACCTGACCGGCCTGATGGCCACCCTCAAGGCCCTGCCGCTCGCGTACAACCGCGACCTCCAGGAGGACAAGGAGCCGGTCTTCGACTCCATCGACCAGTTGGAGGTCCTGCTGCCGGCCTTCACCGGCATGACGGCCACCCTCACCGTGCACCGCGAGCGCCTGGAGGAGCTGGCCCCGGCCGGCTTCTCCCTGGCCACCGACATCGCCGAATGGCTGGTCAAGCAGGGCGTGCCGTTCCGCGTCGCCCACGAGGTGGCCGGCGAGTGCGTCAAGGCCGCCGAGGCGGACGGCAAGGAACTGGCCGACCTCACCGACGACCAGTTCGCCAAGATCTCCCCCCACCTCACCCCCGAGGTCCGCACCGTCCTCGACGTCCCCGGCGCCCTGGCCTCCCGGGACGCGAGGGGCGGCACGGCCCCGAGCGCGGTGGCGGTGCAACTGGCGGAGGTGAAGCGGGACGTGGCCGACCAGCACCTCTGGGCCGGCGCCAAGGGCAAGGCGCGGTAGGGGCGCGGGGCCGCATCGCTCTCCTGCTCCGCCGCGCGGCCGCGAGAGACCACGGCGCCCCCGCACCCGCCGAACCGCCCTCCGGGACGCAGGTCGTCGCGGGTTACGTTGGTCCCAAACGGCCGACCGAACGGACCCGCGATGCCCCTCACCCTCCCCAACCGCCTCGGCTTCGGCCTCGCCGCGGTGGCCCGCCCCGGCTACATCACCCTCGGCCGGGAGGCGGACCTCGGAGCGGACCGCAGCGTCGAGGCGCTGCGCACCCGCACCCACGACCTCCTCGACGCCGCCTACGCGCACGGCGTCCGCTACTTCGACGCCGCCCGCTCCTACGGCCGCTCCGAGGAGTTCCTCGCCGCCTGGCTGGCCGCCCGGCCCGACGCCGGCGACGTGGTCGTCGGCAGCAAGTGGGGCTACACCTACACCGCCGGCTGGACCACCGACGCCGAGCGGCACGAGGTCAAGGACCACGGCCTCGCCACCTACGAACGGCAGCGCGCCGAGACCGACGCCCTGCTCGGCGACCGGCTCGACCTCTACCAGATCCACTCGGTCACCCCCGGCAGCCCGGCCCTCACCGACCGCGAGCTGCACGCCCGGCTCGCCGAGGCCGCCGCCGGGGGCCTCACCGTCGGCTTCTCCACCAGCGGCCCCGCCCAGGCCGACGCCATCCGCGCCGCCCTCGCCGTGACCGTCGGCGGCGAACCCCTCTTCCGTACCGTGCAGTCGACGTACAACGCGCTGGAGACCTCCGCCGGTCCCGCGCTCGCCGAGGCGCACGACGCCGGGCTCACGGTGATCGTCAAGGAGGGCATGGCCAACGGCCGGCTCGCCGGACCGCACGCCCCGGCCGCCCTGCGGGCCGTGGCCGAGGAGACCGGCCTCACCTGCGACGCCGTCGCCCTGGCGCTGATCCTGCGGCAGCCCTGGGCCGGCGTCGTGCTGTCCGGCGCGGCGACCCTCGCCCAGCTCGGCGCCAACCTGCGCGCCGCGACCGTCCGCCTCGACGACGACCGGGCAGCCGCCCTCGCCCCGCTCGCCGAGGAACCCCGCGAGTACTGGGAGCGGCGCGGACGCCTGCCCTGGCACTGAAAAGCCCGCCCGTCCTCGCCGACCGGTGAGTCACTCATGCCCGTGATGAGACATCGACGTCTCATATGGGTTACGCTTGTCTCATGGCTGTCGATCGTGACCACGTGCTGCGCGCCGCCGCGGCCCTGCTGACCCGCAAAGCCACCGCGACCATGGACGAGGTCGCCCGCGCCGCCGGGATCAGCCGGGCCACGCTGCACCGGCAGTTCGCCGGGCGGGACTCCCTCGTCCGCGCCCTGGAGGCCCTCGGCATCGCCGAGTGCGAGGCCGCGCTGGACGCGGCCCGCCCGGACGAGGGACCGGCCGCCGACGCGGTGCGCCGGCTGATCCGCGCGATCGAGCCCTCCGCCGGTCTGCTCGCCTTCCTCTACACGGAGAACCAGCTCTTCGAGGGCGAGCAGCAGAACGAGGGGTGGTTCCGTATCGACGCCCGGCTCGCCGCGCTGTTCCGGCGGGGCCAGGAGAGCGGCGAGTTCCGCATCGACCTGACCCCGGCCTGGCTCACCGAGGCGCTGTACGGCCTGCTGGCCTCCGGCGCCTGGGCGGTGAGCGAGGGCCGCGTGGCCCGCAACGACTTCACCCACATGATCGCCGAGCTGCTGCTCGGCGGCGCCGTCCGGAGAGAGGAACCATGACCAGCACCCTGCGGCCGGCCGACCCGACCGGGGCGGTGAGGCGCCCCGGCCGCTGGCTGGCACTCGCCGTCCTCGTCCTCGCCGTACTGCTGGTGGCCGTCGACGCGACCGTCCTCGGTCTCGCCACCCCGTACATCAGTGAGGACCTGCGGCCCTCGGGCACCCAGTTGCTGTGGATCGGCGACGTGTACTCGTTCGTCATCGCCGGCCTGCTCGTCTCCATGGGCAGCCTCGGCGACCGCATCGGCCGCAAACGCATCCTGCTGCTGGGCGCCACGGCGTTCGGCGCGGTCTCCGTGCTCAACGCCTACGCGACCAGCCCCGAGCTGCTGATCCTGGCCCGAGCCCTGCTCGGCGTCGCCGGTGCCACCCTGATGCCGGCCACCCTGGCTCTGATCCGCAACCTCTTCCACGACCCGCGCGAGCGCAGCCTCGCCGTCGGCATCTGGGGCGCCACCGCCTCCGCCGGCACCGCGGTCGGCCCGATCGTGGGCGGCTTCCTCCTGGAGCACTTCTGGTGGGGCTCGGTCTTCCTGATCAACCTGCCCGTGATGGCCGTGCTGGTCCTGGTCGGCATCAGGACGCTGCCGGAGTCCCGCGACCCCAGCCCCGGTCCCTGGGACCTGACCAGCGTGGTGCTGTCCCTGGCCGGCCTGGTCGGCATCGTGTACGCCGTCAAGGAGACGGCCGCGCACGGCTTGGCGTGGGCCACGCTCGCCGCGGGCCTGCTCGGCGCCGCCGCGCTGTACGGGTTCGTCCGGCGCCAGTTGACCCTGCCGGCCCCGCTGCTCGACATGCGGCTGTTCCGCAGCCGGGGCTTCAGCGGGGCGGTGCTGGCCGACCTGATGACCGTCCTCGGCCTGTCCGGGCTGGTCTTCTTCCTCTCGCAGTACCTGCAACTGGTGCAGGGCAGGCGGCCGTTCGAGGCGGGTCTGGCCGAACTGCCCGCCGCGATCGGCGCGGTGGCGGCCGGTCTGATCGCCGGACGCGCGGCCCGCCGGTTCTCGGTGCGCTCCGTCGTCTCCGGCGGGCTCGCCGCCGTGGGGCTGGCCCTCGCCGGGCTCACCGTCCTCGGGCAGTCCACCGGCTACCCGCTGCTCGGCACCGCCCTGCTGGTCGTGGGCGTCGGCGCCGGGTTCTCGTTCACCGTCACCGCCGACGTGATCCTCTCCAGCGTCCCCAAGGAGCAGGCCGGCGCCGCCTCCGCGGTCTCCGAGACGGCGTACGAACTCGGCGCCGCCCTCGGCATCGCCCTGCTCGGCTCCGTGGTGACCGGCGTCTACCGGGGCTTCACCGGCCCGCCCGGCACCCCCGACGCGGCCCACGAGTCGCTCGGCGGCGCCGTGGAGAGCGCCGCCCACCTGCCCGCCGGCACCGCCTCGGCACTGCTGGACGCCGCCCGGCAGTCCTTCGTCGACGGGCTGACGCTCGCCGCGGGCGTCGGCGCGGCGATACTCCTGGCCGCCGCGGTCGCCGCCTGGTTCCTGCTGCGCGGCCAGAAGCTGGAGGACACGACCGGGTGAAGCCGGTGTACGACGACGGCGGGCCGCTCCCCGGAGCGGCCCGCCGTTCGTCATCCCCGCCGCGGTTTACGCGGCCTTCTTCGCCTTCGTCGCGTACATGTCCACGTACTCCTGGCCGGAGAGCAGCATGACCTCGGTCATCACCGAGTCGGTCACCGCCCGCAGCACGTACCGGTCGCGGTCCATGCCCTCGTACCGGGAGAATTCCATCGGCTCGCCGAAGCGGACCGTGACCCGGCCCGGCCGCGGGATGCCCTTGCCGCCCGGCTGGAGCTTGTCGGTGCCGATCATCGCGAACGGCACCACCGGCGCGCCCGTCATCAGGGTGAGCCGGGCGATGCCGGTGCGGCCCCGGTACAGCCGGCCGTCGGGGGAGCGGGTGCCCTCGGGGTAGATCCCGAAGATCCGGCCCTCCTCCAGGACGCGGCGGCCGGTCATCAGCGCCGCGACCCCGCCGTTGGCCCCGTCCCGGTCGACCGGGATCATGCCGACGCCGGTGAAGAACCAGGCCATCAGCCGGCCCTTGAGGCCCTTGCCGGTGACGTACTCGTCCTTGCCGATGAAGACCACCTGCCGCTTGGTCACCAGCGGCAGCACGACCGAGTCGATGAACGTCAGATGATTGCCGGCCAGGATCACCGGGCCGTCGCCCGGGATGTGCTCCGCGCCCTCCACCTGTGGGCGGAACATCAGGCGCATGATCGGACCGAGCACTGCCTTGATGAGCGCGAAGCGGGACAACGGGCCCTCCGGTACGGGAAGTGTCTGGGGAAGCGGTATGAGTCTGTGCAGGTGAGGACATTACTCGCGGCGCGGGGGGTCGCGCACGTCGGGTTCGCCGGACCTTACGCCGTGTTGACGTGGGTTCACCTGGGACGGAGCCGCGTAGCGTCCCGGAAACCCGCCCGGAACGATGTGAGGCAGGTCGCGTCCGGCGAGGCCCCGCGGACGCCCTGCGGCACCGGCCGCCGACCGGGTACCCGGGCCGCGCCGGGCCAAGCCGACGGACGGTCAGTTCCCGCCCCGCACACGACATCCACCGTCACCCCCCTGTTCGGTCCGGAGCCTCCCGTCCGTCATGTCCGCGCCCCTACGATCGGCCCGCATCCGATCAGGCGACGGCGAAGGGGCGCTCATGGGAACGCAGGAGTCGAACGAGCGGGCGGACGGCACCGGACGGCGGGCGCTGCTCGGCGCCGCGGTGCTCGGCGCGGGCGGCGCGGTACTGGGCCTGTCCGGCACGGCGGCGGCCACCGGCCACGGCCACGGCGGCGGCAAGGGACTCAAGGGCCTCCCGGTCCCGACGATCATCGGACACCGCGGCGCCAGCGGCTACCGCCCCGAGCACACCCTCGGCTCCTACCAACTCGCCCTCGACCTGGGTGCCGACATCGTCGAGGCCGGCGACCTCGTCCCGACCAAGGACGGCCACCTGGTCTGCCGGCACGAGCCGGAGATCGGCGGCACCACGGACGTCGCCGCCCGTCCCGAGTTCGCCGGCCGCAAGCGCACCAAGGTGCTGGACGGCGTCTCCACCACCGGCTGGTTCACCGAGGACTTCACCCTCGCCGAGCTGAAGACGCTCCGCGCCACCGAGCGCATCCCCGCCAACCGCCCCCGCAACACCCTCTACGACGGCCGCTGGGAGATCCCCACCTTCGAGGAGGTCCTGCACTGGCAGGACGAGCAGACCCGCAAGCGCGGCAAGCAGGTCTGGATCTACCCCGAGCTGAAGCACCCCACCTACTTCCGCGGCCTCGGCCTGCCCACCGAGGAACGCCTCGCCAAGCTGCTGCGCAAGCACGGCAAGGACCGGAGGAACTCGCCGGTCGTCATCCAGTCCTTCGAGCCCACCAGCATCCGGCGGATGAGCGGGCTGGTCGGCAACCCGCTCGCCGTGCTGCTCTCCGGCGCCACCACCCGCCCCTGGGACTTCGTCGCGGGCGGCGACCCCCGCACCACCGCCGACCTCATCACGCCCGCGGGCCTGAAGGAGATCGCCTCCTACGCCCAGGGCATCGGCCCCACCCTGGACCTGATCATCCCGCGCGACGCCGCCGGCCGCCTCGCCGAGCCGACCACCCTGGTCCGCGACGCCCACCGCGCGGGCCTGATCCTGCACCCCTACACCCTGCGCAACGAGAACCCCTTCCTGCCCGCCGAGTTCCGCCGGGGCACCGACGCGGACGGCTACGGCGACGTCTTCGGCGCCTACCGGGCGTACTTCGCCACCGGCATCGACGGGATCTTCACCGACCAGCCCGACACCGGCCTGCTGGCCCGCGAGGACTTCGTCAACAACTGAGCGGCACACCCCCCGGTAGGGGGACCTTCGACCGCCCGGGGCAACCCGCCCCAGGGCGGTCGCGTCGTGCTGCATATGACGGACGACCTGCTTATCACCCTGCGCCCGCTGCTCACCGCCGAGGCCACGGCCGAGGCATATGCGATCGGAACCGAGCCGGGCGACCTGGAGCAGGCCGTCTGGCTCCGCCTCCTGGAACGCCTGGAGGCCGACGGCCCGCCCCGCGACCCGCACCGCTGGCTGCGCAGCGTCGTGCGCACCGAGGCCCGCCGCACCCGCCGCACCGCCCGGCACGAACGACCGTACGAGAGCGGGGCCGAGCCCGCCGACACCGACGACCGCATTCCGGAACAGCTCGTCCTCACCGCCGCCCGGCACCGGGCGCTGCACGAGGCGGTCCGCAAACTGCCCGGCCGCTGCCCCCGGCTGATGGAGGCGCTGCTGTCGCCGGAGGACTTGACATACCGGGAAATCGCGGGGGAGTTGGGTATCTCACAGGGCAGTCTTGGACCGGAACGTTCCAGATGCCTGGGATGTCTGCGCCGATTGCTGACGCCGGAGGTTGCGGCTCGCTGAGGACGGGGATAGGAGTGAGGGACCACAGGAGATCAGGTGAGCGGGAGGCATGCGCACATGGGCATGAGCGTGACCATCGCGGCGGCGACCGAACGGGACGCCGAGCAGATCTTCCGGTTGCAGTACCTCTGCTTCCAGAGCGAGGCCGCACTGTACGGCAACTACCGCATCGACCCGCTCGTCCAGACCCTCGACTCCGTGCGCGAGGAGGTCGCCGGGGACTGCGTCTTCGTGGCGCGGCTCGGCGACGAGGTGGTCGGATCGGTGCGCGGCCGGATCACCGAGGAGGGCGCCGCCGCCATCGGCAAGCTCTGCGTCCACCCCCGGCTCCAGGGCCACGGCATCGGCGCCCGGCTGCTGAGGGCGGCCGAGGCGGCCCTCGCCGAGGAGCGCGGCGCCACCCGCTTCCGGCTGCACACCGGCCACCGCAGCGAGGGCAACCTGCGGCTGTACCGCCGGGTCGGCTACGAGCGGGTCGGCATCCAGGAGGGCGCCGACGGCGTACCGATGATCGTGCTGGAGAAGCAGGCCGGGGCGTACGTCAAGACGGCCTGAGCCTCAGACCGCGGCAGCCTGCTGCCGGGACCCGCGCAGCCAGTACAGCGCGGAGACCGGCAGCAGGACCGGGATGAAGAGATAGCCCATCCCGTAGTCCGACCACACGGTCGCGTCCGGGAAGGCGGACGGCTCGATGAGCGTCCAGGTGCCCACGACCAGCACCCCCGCCAGCTCCGCCGCGCAGCACAACCGCGCCGCCCGGCGGGCCGTCTCCCCGCCGCGCACCAGCGTGTACGTGATGAAGCCGTAGACCACGCCGGCCAGCGCCGACAGCGCGTACGCGAGCGGCGCCCGGTCGAACTCGGTGGCGATCTGGTACGCCGAGCGCGACACCGCGCCGACGACCATCACCCCGTACAGCCACACCAGCAGGATGCCGGGGCCGGCGATCAGCCGGGTCCTCGGTGTCTTCTCCTCGGTCACCGCCACCTCAGCCTCCCCAGATGTCGTACAGCCGCACCTGGAGGACGGCGAGGACGACGCCGCCGGCCGCCACCGTCACCGAGCCCCAGCGGGTGCGTTCGGCCAGCGACATGAACCCCGCCGCCGGGACGCAGGCGAAGGCCCCCAGCAGATACGCCACGAAGATCGTCGTACCCTGCTCCGGGTCCTGCCCCTGCGCGAGCTCGACGACGCCGATCACCAACTGCGCCAGCGCCAGCACCGTCACCACGGCCATGCCGATGAAGTGCCAGTCCTTGGTCGGCTGGCTCCGGTACGCGGCCCAGCCGCACCAGGCGGCGAGCAGCAGCGCGGCGACCGCGGTCACCAGCGTCAGGACGTCAAGCATGGCAGTGACCTTATTACGGCGGAAATGGCCCGGTGCGGCCGACCCCGGCGTACGCCGTAGGGTCGGGGGCATGAAGATCCGCGCCACCGCCCTCCTGTTCGACAACGACGGCACCCTCGTCTCCTCCCTGGAGTCCGTCGACCGCTGCTGGTCGCGGTGGGCCGGGGAGTACGGGATCACCGCGGAGGAGTTCGGGAAGGTCGAGCTGCACGGCCGCCCGGCCGCCGAGATAGCCGCCGACCTGCTGCCCGCCGAGGTCGTGCCCGAGGCGGTCGCGCGCATCGAGGACCTCGAGGTCGAGGACGTGCCCAACGGGGGCGTGCGCCTGCTGCCCGGCACCCGCGCCCTGCTCGACGCGCTGCCCGCCGACCGCTGGGCCGTCGTCACCTCCGCCACCCGGCGCCTGGCCGAGGCCCGGCTGGCCGCCGTCGGCATCCTGCCCAAGACCCTGATCGCCGCCGACGACATCACCCGCGGCAAGCCCGACCCCGAGCCCTACCTGCTGGGCGCCCGCGCCCTGGGCGTCGACCCGGCCGACTGCGTCGTCTTCGAGGACGCCCCCGCCGGACTGCGCTCCGGGCGGGCCGCCGGCATGAGGACCGTGGCGTTGGCCACAACCCACCGGGCCGCCGGACTCGACGCCGACCTGGTGGTCGAGGACCTCTCCGCCCTGTCCGTACAGGTCACCGACGAGGGAGTGGAGATCGCCCCGCGGGGCTGACCCGGCACCCCGCCGTTCCCCGGCCGTCCCACCCCTGTCCAGAATGCGGACAGCGGCGTCCGGTCCGGACCATACGTCTGCTTTACTGAACGCATGACCACGACGAGCGTACGCACCCCTGCGACCGAGGCGACCCCGACGCCCGGTGCTCGTTGTCTGTGTATGCGTCGAATGTGCGCCTGCTAGAGGGCCCCCGCACCATCTGAGCCTCGCGCCCCGAAGCGAGAGCCGGCTCCCGAGCCCTCGCGGCGAGAGGGCCACCGCCCCGCGCACACGCTTCTCCCCGGTCACCTCGCCACCGCGAGAACCGTGCCGCGTCCTGACCGAATGCACCCGTGCCGGGCAGACCTGCGCCCGCGCACTCGACAGTGACGGAAACACAGTGATCACCACCTCGGGCCTCACCAAGGTCTACCGCTCACGCGGCCGCGAGGTCACCGCCCTCGACGGGGTCGACCTGCACGTCCGCGAAGGCGAGGTCTACGGCGTCATCGGCCAGTCCGGCGCCGGCAAGTCCTCGCTCATCCGCTGCATCAACCTCCTGGAGCGTCCCACCTCCGGCACGGTCACCGTCGCCGGACAGGACCTCACCGCGCTGGCCGGCCGCGGGCCCCGGGCCGGCCGGGAACTGCGGCAGGCGCGCAGCCGCATCGGCATGGTCTTCCAGCACTTCAACCTGCTCTCCACCCGGACCGTGCAGGACAACGTCGAACTGCCGCTGGAGATCCTCGGCACCTCCGGCGGGGAGCGGTCCCGCAAGGCGCTGGAACTGCTCGACCTGGTCGGCCTCGCCGACAAGGCCAAGGCGTACCCGGCCCAGTTGTCCGGCGGCCAGAAGCAGCGGGTCGGCATCGCCCGCGCCCTGGCCGGCGACCCCAAGGTGCTGCTCTCCGACGAGGCCACCAGCGCCCTGGACCCGGAGACCACCCGCTCCATCCTGCAGTTGCTGCGCGACCTCAACCGGCAGCTCGGCCTGACCGTGCTGCTCATCACGCACGAGATGGACGTCGTCAAGAGCATCTGCGACTCGGCCGCCCTGATGGACTCCGGCCGCATCGTGGAGTCCGGCACCGTCAGCGAACTGCTCGCCACCCCGGGCTCCGAACTGGCCGCCGCCCTGTTCCCGGTCACCGGCGACCCCTCGGCCGAGGACCGCACCGTCCTCGACGTCACCTTCCACGGCGAGGCCGCCACCCAGCCGGTCATCTCCCAACTGTCCCGTACCTACAACATCGACATATCGATCCTCGGCGCCGCCATCGACACCGTCGGCGGCCTCCAGGTCGGCCGGATGCGCATCGAACTGCCCGGCCGCTACGAGGACAACGTCGTGCCGGTCGGCTTCCTGCGCGAGCAGGGACTGCAGATCGACGTGGTGAACGAGGACGGCCCGGAACTCGTGAAGGAAGGTGCCCGGTGACCTGGTCCGAGATGCAGCCCCTGCTGGAGCAGGCGTGTACCGAGACGCTGATCATGGTCGGCTGGTCCACCCTGATCGCCGTCGTCGGCGGCCTGCCCATCGGCGTCCTGCTGGTCCTCACCGACACGGGCGGCCTGCTGCAGAACACCGTGGTCAACAAGGTGCTCGGGCAGATCGTGAACATCGCCCGCTCGATGCCGTTCATCATCCTCATGGTCGCGCTGATGAACTTCACCCGCTGGATCACCGGCACCACCATCGGCTCCACCGCCGCGATCGTGCCGCTCGCCATCGGCGGCATCCCCTTCTTCGCGCGCCTGGTCGAGACGGCGGTGCGCGAGGTCGACGGCGGCCTGGTCGAGGCCGTGCAGGCGATGGGCGGCAACACCTGGACCATCGTCCGCAAGGTCCTCGTCCCCGAGGCGCTGCCGTCCCTGATCGCCTCCACCACGACCACGGTCATCGCCCTCATCGGCTACTCCGCCATGGCCGGCACGGTCGGCGGCGGCGGCCTCGGCGACCTCGCGGTCCGCTACGGCTACAACCGCTTCGAGACCGGCCTGATGTGGGTCACCGTCGCGATCCTCGCCGTGGTCATCTCCCTCATCCAGTTCGCCGGCGACTTCGCCGCCCGCGCCCTGTACCGGCGCGGCGGACGCTCCGGAGCCGCGCCCCGGCTCCGGCTGCTCAAGGCCAAGGAGCCCGCCGCGGCCGACGTCGGCAAGATCGCGTAACCGCCCCCGGACTCTCCCGTAACCCCCCAGACTCCCCCGTAACACCCGAGACGGGGTCGCACCACCCATTCAGGAAAGGCACTTTTCGTGCGTAACACCGCCAAGATCACCACCGCCGTCCTCGCCGCCGGAGCCCTCACCCTCGGGCTCAGCGCCTGCGGCTCGGACAAGGACGCCGCCTCCGACACCTCCGGCCCGCTGGTCGTCGCCGCGACGCCCGTGCCGCACGCCGAGATCCTCACCTACGTCAAGGACAACCTGGCGAAGAAGGAGGGCCTCGACCTGGAGGTCAAGGAGTTCACCGACTACGTCACGCCGAACACGGCGACCGAGGACGGCTCGGTGGGCGCCAACTACTTCCAGACCGAGCCGTACCTCGAGGACTTCAACAAGAAGAACGGCACCCACCTGAAGTCCGTCGCCTCGGTGCACCTGGAGCCCCTCGGCCTCTACAGCAACAAGGCCGACAAGGCGGAGGACCTGAAGAACGGTGCGACCGTCGCCGTCCCCAACGACAGCGTCACCGAGGCCCGCGCCCTGCAGTTGCTCGCCGCAGGCGGGCTGATCACCCTCAAGGACGGCGTCGGCACCGCGGCCACCACCGCCGACATCACCAAGAACCCCAAGAACCTCAAGTTCAAGGAGTTGGAGGCGGCCCAGACCCCGCGCTCCCTGAACGACGTCGACGCGGCGGTCATCAACGGCAACTACGCCCTCGAAGCCGACCTCAAGCCCGCCGACGACGCCCTGGTCCTGGAGTCCGCGGAGAACAACCCGAACGTCAACCTCCTCGTCGTCAAGGAGGGCCAGGAGGACGACCCGCGCGTCAAGAAGCTCGCCAAGCTCCTGACCTCCCCCGAGGTGAAGAAGTTCATCGAGGACAAGTACGCCGGCTCCGTGATCCCCTCCTTCTGATCACCCCGCCCGCCGCCCCCGGGGTCCGCTCCCGACCGGAGCGGACCCCGTGGTGCGGTTCGGGGCCGCCATGCTGCATGCTGGGCAGTTCAGCAGGCAGGGCCCCGACGGCTACGACGGTTCGAAGGTTACGGAGCGGCGCATGACGAGCACCTTCCCCAACATCTCCATCAGCACGGAGCGGTTGGTGCTGCGTCCCCTCGACGAGGACGACGTCCCCGCCCTCGCCGCCATGATGAACGACGAGCAGGTCGGCGCCTGGACCGACGTCCCCCAGCCCTTCGGCGAGGACGCCGCCCGCGCCTGGATCACCGAGCAGGCCCCCGCCGCCCGCGCGGCCGGCCGCGGACTCGACCTCGCCGTCACCGAGTTCCTCACCCAGCGCCTGGTCGGCGTCGTCCGGCTCACCCGGACCAACTGGCACGTGCGGGCCACCGAACTGTCGTACATCGTCGCCCACTGGGCCCGCGGCGAGGGGTACGCCTCCGAGGCCGCCCTCGCCACCGCCCAATGGCTGTTCGGCGACCAGAAGTTCGAGCGCATCGAACTGCGCACCGCCGCCGACAACACCGCCTCCCAGCAGGTCGCCCAGAAGATCGGCTGCATCAGCGAAGGCGTCCTGCGCAACGCCTGCATAGCGCACGTCCGGGCCGACGACGGGACCTGGACCGACGTACGCACCGACTTCATCGTGTGGAGCCTGCTCCCCGAGGACCTGGAAGGCGCCGCCGAGCACCTCGCCGGCGGCGACGGCTTCACCGCCTTCAGCGACTGGAGCTGACCCGCCGCGGCACCCCCGTCATGGACCGAGGCCGCACCGGGTACGCTCACCAAGCCCGCCCGCGGGCCCCGACCCCACGACGACCTGCGCAAACCTCAGGAGACTGACGACGATGGCCGACCGGGTCACGGTGATCGGCTGGGACGGCTCGCCGCTGACCGAGGCGGCACGCGCCGCCCTGGGCGCCGCCACGCTGGTGGCCGGCGCCGCCCACCATCTGGCACTGGCCGAAGTGCCCCCCGCCGCCGAGCGGGTCCGCCTCGGCAGCGTCGCCCTCGCCGCCCGCCGCATCGCCGCCCACCGCGGCACGGCGGTCGTGTTCGCCGACGGCGACCCCGGCTTCTTCGGCGTCGTACGGACGCTGCGGGCGCCCGAGTTCGGCCTGGAGGTCGAGGTGGTCCCCGCGGTCTCCGCCGTCGCCGCCGCCTTCGCCCGCGCCGGCATGCCCTGGGACGACGCCCATGTGGTCGTCGCCCACCCCCGCACCCTGCGCCGCGCGGTGAACGTATGCCGGGCCCATACCAAGGTCGCCGTCCTCACCGCCCCCGGCGCCGGCCCCGCCGAACTCGGGCTGCTGCTGGACGGCGTCCACCGCACCTTCGTCATCTGCGAGGAACTCGGCACCGACCGCGAACGGGTCACCGTCGTCACCTCCGACAAGGCCGCCGACCACACCTGGCGCGACCCCAATGTCGTCATCGTCATCGGCGGCCCCACCGGACCCGGCACCCCGGGCGACGGCGGCAACTGGATCGCCGGCCCCGGCCCGGCCGGCGGCCCGCGCGGCTGGTGCCTGCCCGCCGAGGAGTACGGCGGCGGCCTCGGCGAGGGCGAGACCGACCTGCTGCGCGCCGCCCAACTCGCCCGGCTCGGACCGCGCCTCGGCGACCTCGTCTGGGACATCGGCTGCGGCGGCGGCGCCTTCGCCACCGAGGCCGCCCGGTCCGGCGCCGCCGTCCTCGCCGTCGACCGCGACCTGGCCGCCTGCGTGCGCGCCGAGACCACCGCCCGCCGCCACGGCGTCCAGATGCAGATCGTGCACGGCACCGCCCCGCACGTCCTGGAGGACCTCCCCGAACCCGACGTGGTCCGGGTCGGCGGCGGCTCCACCGCCGTCGTCTCCGCCGTCGCCGACCGCCGCCCGCAGCGCATCGTCACCCACGCCGCGACCCGCGACGACGCCGAACTCGTCGGCCGCGAACTGACCGAGCACGGCTACCGCGTCGAGTGCGCCCTGCTGCAGTCCGTCGAACTCGACACCAGGGCCTGGACGGAGACGGAACGGAGCGTCGCGTTCCTGCTCAGCGGCGTGCTGCCGGACCGCGAGGAGCCCGCCCCGTGATCCTGTTGTCGTACCACGCGCGGTAGGCTGGCCGACCGTTGTACCGCTCTCGGACACCGGCGCGGCGTCGGCCGGTGTCCGTAAGGACCCGGTCGTGAAGGACCGGGTGTGGTACGGCGGAACCTGAGGGCGCGCAACGTGGCGCAGTCCACAGCGGACCGTCGCGGATCAAGCTGACGTGGCGGGCGAACGACCGGAAGAATGCCACTCAATGGCTTTGTCGCCTTTTACCGGCGGGTCGTTCGTGCCGCGGGGCACGCACGCTCGTTCTTCACTGCGGGGCGGTCGGTGCGCCGTTCCGGGTGAGCTGGTCGTAGGGAGCACTAACCGATGGGCGAGGGGTACGCATGACCGACACCGGCCAGATCCCGGGCGAGGGGCTGCCGGAGAACGCAGGCATGGTGGAGCAGCCGGGGGCCCCCGCGCCCGGCGCGTACACCTACCTCTCCGAGACCACCGCCGAGGACGAGGACCTGTTGCTGCTGCCGGGCGCGCAGAGCGCCTGGGGCAACGAGGTCGCCCCGCCGCCGCCCGAGCCGGTCGTCGAGGCCGTGCACGAGCCGGAGCCGCACGAGACGTCCGGGCGGGACACCGGCTCGGTCGACCTCTCCGGCGTCCGCCCGCCGGGCCCGGCCGTGCCGCCGCGCCGCCCGCTGCACCTCGGTCCGCCCATCCCCAGCACCTCGGCGAGCCCGGTCCGCTCCCTCGCCGACCGCGGCCCGGCGGACGCGCCGAGACCCGTCGGCCCGGAGTACCTCGACGCCTCCCAGTCCCCGGCGGCGCCCCCGCGGGGCGCGGCTCCCTGGGGCCCCGGCCCTGCGGAAACGGTTGTTCCGACCCCGCGGCCGGCGGAACCGGGTCCCGTCGGACCGGTGGCGGGGGAGTCCCCCGTGGAGAACGGACCGGGGCCGCGGGGTCCCGAGCCGGCCGTGCCGCAGCAGCACCCCGAGCCCGCGCCTCAGCAGCACCAGGCTGCCGAAGCACCCGAAACGCCAGAAACACGCGAGATGCACGACCCTCAGACCCTCCCGGCCACCACGCCCACGCCCGCCCCGCAGACACCGGACGATCCGGCGGCGGAGGCCGCGGGGGCTTCGCCGGTTGCGACGGAGGTACCGGTTGCCGCTGAGGCGCCGGAGGCGCCGGAGGTACCGGTGGCATCCGAGGTGCCCGTGGCGCCCGAGGCGTCTGTGGTTCCCGAGGCGTCTGTGGCATCCGAGGTGCCGGTGGTGCCCGAGGCGTCCGTGGCATCCGAGGCGTCTGTGGTTCCCGAGGCGTCTGTGGCATCCGAGGTGCCGGTGGCTTCCGGGACTTCTGTGGCTTCCGAGGTACCGGTGGGCTTTGAGGTGCCCGTGGCTTCTGAGGTGCCGGTGACTCCCGAGGTGTCCGTGGGTCCTGAGGTGCCCGTGACGCCCGAGGTGTCCGTGGCCTCTGAGGTGTTCGTGGCTCCCGAGGCGCAGGTGGCTCCCGAGGTGCAGGTGGCTCCCGAGACGCCCGCTGCCTCGGAGGCGGCCGGCGCCCACGAGGCTGCGGTCGCCCCTGAGATGCCGGTTGCCGCCGAGACGGCTGCTGCTTCCGAGGTGCCAGGCACTCCGGAGACGCCCGCTGTTTCCGAGGCGCCCGTGGCTCCGGTTGTCGAGGAAGCGCCGGCCGCTCCCGAGACAGCGGTCGCTCCCGAGCCCCCGGCCGCCCCTTTGGTCGATGAGGCCCCGGTCGCTCCCGAGGCTCCCGCCACCCCGCTGGTCGATGAAGCCCCGGTCGCCCCCGAGACCCCGGTCGCCCCGCCGACCGACGAGGCCACGGTCGCGCCGTCGACCGACGAGGCTCCGGTCGCCCCGCTCGCGGAGGCCGCCCCGGCCGCCCCCGAGGCGCCGGTGACCCCGCCCGTGCCCGCGCCCGCGCCCGCGCCCGCGCCCGCGCCCGCGCCCGCCGAAGAGGTTCCGGCCACCCCCGAGCCCCCGGCCACCCCGCTCGCGGAGGCCGCCCCGGCCGCCCCGCCCGCCGCAGAGGCCCCGCCCACCCCCGAAGCCCCGCCCGTCCAGGCCCCCCAGCCCTCCGAGCCCACGTCCCGCCCCCCGCAGACGGCCGGTGAAGCGCCCACGGCGGCACCCCTCACCCCCGACCCGGAGCAGGCACCCCCCGCTCCCGCCCCCGCGCCCTTCCCGGCGGAGCCCGAGCCCTCGGCGGAACAGCCCGCCCCCGCCGAGGACTCCGCCCCGGTCCCGCTCCCCGCCGCCCAGGGCCCCCAGACCACCGTGCCCGCCCCGGACGGCGCCCCCGCCGAACCCGTGGCCCAGTTCGAGGCGGCCGACGGGCAGGTGCCGCCCGCCCCGCCGCACCTCACGCCGGCGCCCCCGCACGACGCCGCCGCCCCCGGCCTCGTACAGCACGCCGACGACCTGGACACCCGGGCCGCGGAGCAGGACGACGTACAGGCGGAAGGCGTGGCCCCCGTCGCGGAGACGGGACGCCGGTCCGTCGGTCCGGCCGCGCCCGCCTACGACGACGCCGAGCGCGAGGCCGTCCTGAAGGTGATGCGCGAACGCCGGGACATCCGCAACGGCTTCCGCGACGACCCCATCCCGCACGAGGTGCTGCTCCGCGTCCTGGAGGCCGCGCACACCGCCCCGTCCGTCGGCCACTCCCAGCCCTGGGACTTCGTGGTCATCCGGTCCGCCGAGACCCGCCGCACGATGCACGAACTGGCGACCCGCCAGCGCGAGGCGTACGCCAAGTCCCTCCCCAAGGGCCGGGCGAAGCAGTTCAAGGAACTGAAGATCGAGGCCATCCTCGACACCCCGGTCAACATCGTCGTCACCGCCGACCCCACCCGCGGCGGCCGGCACACCCTGGGCCGCCACACCCAGCCGCAGATGGCCCCGTACTCCGCCGCGCTCGCCGTCGAGAACCTGTGGCTGGCCGCCCGCGCCGAGGGCCTCGGCGTCGGCTGGGTCAGCTTCTTCGACGAGCGGGAGATGGTCCGCGCCCTCGGCCTGCCCGAGCACCTGGAGGTCATCGCCTACCTGTGCGTCGGGTACGTCGACGAGTTCCCGGACGAGCCCGAGCTGATGCAGGCCGGCTGGTCCAAGCGCCGCCCGCTCTCCTGGGTCGTGCACGAGGAGACGTACGGCCGCCGCGCCCTGCCCGGCGAGGAGCCGCACGACCTGCTCGCCGAGACCGTCGCCCAGATCCGCCCGCTGGACGCCAAGGCGCTGGGCGAGGCGTGGGAACGGCAGAAGCGGATGACCAAGCCGGCCGGCGCGCTCGGCATGCTGGAGATCATCTCCGCGCAGTTGTCCGGCCTGTCCCGCCAGTGCCCGCCGCCGATCCCGGAGCCCGCCGCCGTCGCGATCTTCGCCGGCGACCACGGGGTGCACGCCCAGGGCGTCACCCCCTGGCCGCAGGAGGTCACCGCCCAGATGGTGGCCAACTTCCTGGGCGGGGGAGCGGTGTGCAACGCGTTCGCCACCCAGGTCGGCGCCGAGGTGTGCATCGTGGACGTCGGTGTCGCCGCCGACCTCCCCGCCACCCCCGGCCTGCTGCCCCGCAAGATCCGTCCGGGCACCTCCGACATGACGGCCGGCCCCGCGATGACCCGCGAGGAGGCCAAGCAGGCCATCGAGGTCGGCATCGAGACCGCCCGCGACCTGGTCGCCGCCGGCAACAAGGCGCTGCTCACCGGTGAGATGGGCATCGCCAACACCACCGCGTCCGCCGCGCTGATCTCCGTCTTCACCGGCGCCGACCCGGCCGAGGTCACCGGCCGCGGCACCGGCATCAACGACGAGACCCTCGCCCGCAAGACCGAGGTGGTCCGCCGCGCCCTGGAGGTGCACCGGCCCGACCCGGCCGACCCGATCGGCGTGCTCGCCGCGGTCGGCGGCCTGGAGCACGCCGCCATGGTCGGCCTGCTGCTCGGCGGCGCGTCACTGCGTACGCCGGTGATCCTGGACGGCGTCAGCGCCGGCGCCGCCGCCCTGGTCGCCCGCGCCATCGCCCCCGAGGTACTGGCGGCCTGTATCGCCGGTCACCGCAGCGCCGAGCCCGGCCATGTCGCCGCGCTGAACAAGCTGGGCCTGCGCCCCCTGGTCGACCTCGACCTCCGCCTCGGCGAGGGCACCGGCGCGCTGCTCGCGCTGCCGATGGTGCAGAGCACGGCCCGCGCCATGCACGAGGTGGCGACGTTCGACTCGGCGGGCGTCACCGAGAAGTGACCCCGCGCGGGCCGGGGTGGCGGCACTCACTCGCCGCCGCCCCGGCCGACTGCGTAAGATCCGCACGGTAATCGTACGTATTCGCACGTCAGGGCAGCTCCAGAGCCGCAGCGCGCCCGTCGCACCCCGCCAGGACGAAAGGCCGCCCCCTCATGGCCGAACACCCCGCCTACCCCGTAGGTCTCCGCCTGACCGGCCGCCGCGTGGTCGTCCTCGGCGGCGGCCAGGTCGCCCAGCGCCGGCTGCCCGCCCTCATCGCGGCGGGCGCCGACATCCTGCTGGTCTCGCCCGGGGCGACCCCGTCGGTCGAGGCGATGGCGGACGCGGGCGAGATCCGCTGGGAGCGCCGGCCGTACGCGGACGGCGACCTCGCCGACGCCTGGTACGCCCTGATCGCCACCAGCGACCCGGAGGCCAACGCCGCCGCGTCCGCCGAGGCCGAACGGCACCGCGTCTGGTGCGTCCGCTCCGACGACGCCGACCGGGCCACCGCCTGGACCCCGGCGACCGGCCACAGCGAGGGCGTCACGGTCGCCGTCCTCACCACCGACGCCCGGGGCCGCGACCCCCGCCGCACCGCCGCCATCCGCGACGCGGTCGTCGAGGGCCTGCGCGACGGCACCCTCGTCGCCCCGCACCACCGCACCCGCACCGCCGGTGTCGCCCTGGTCGGCGGCGGCCCCGGCGACCCGGACCTGATCACCGTGCGCGGCCGCCGGCTGCTCGCCGAGGCCGACGTGGTCATCGCCGACCGCCTCGGCCCCCGCGACCTGCTCGCCGAACTGCCGCCGCACGTCGAGGTGATCGACGCGGCGAAGATCCCGTACGGGCGGTTCATGGCCCAGGAGGCCATCAACAACGCGCTGATCGAGCACGCCAAGCAGGGCAAGGCGGTGGTCCGCCTCAAGGGCGGCGACCCGTACGTCTTCGGACGCGGCATGGAGGAACTCCAGGCGCTGGCCGAGGCGGGCATCCCCTGCACGGTCGTCCCCGGCATCTCCAGCTCCATCTCGGTGCCGGGCGCGGCCGGCATCCCGGTCACCCACCGCGGCGTGGCCCATGAGTTCACCGTGGTCAGCGGCCATGTCGCCCCCGACGACGAGCGCTCCCTGGTCGACTGGCCGGCGCTGGCCAGGCTCACCGGCACCCTCGTGATCCTGATGGGCGTCGACAAGATCGGGAAGATCGCCGAGACGCTGATCGCGCACGGCAGGTCCCCGGGCACCCCGGTCGCCCTCGTCCAGGAGGGCACCACCGCCGCCCAGCGCCGTGTCGACGCGACCCTCGCCACGGTCGCCGCGACGGCCGCCGCCGAGGAGGTCAGGCCCCCCGCGGTCATCGTCGTCGGCGAGGTAGTCCACGTCGGCCCCCGGAGCGCCGAGTGATGGCCGGCCTCATCACCGTCGAGGACCCCGAGGACCCGCGCCTCGCCGACTACACCGACCTGACCGACGTCGAACTGCGCCGCCGCCGCGAACCCGCCGAGGGCCTGTTCATCGCCGAGGGCGAGAAGGTCGTCCGCCGGGCCGCCCAGGCCGGCTACGCCACGCGGTCCCTGCTGCTGTCCGCCAAGTGGGTCGACCCGCTGCGCGACCTCATCGACCGGCTCGACGCCCCCGTCTACGTGGTGAGTCCCGAACTCGCCGAGCGGGTCACCGGCTACCACGTGCACCGCGGCGCCCTCGCCTCCATGGCCCGCAAACCCCTGCCCACGGCCACCGGACTGCTCGGCGCGGCCCGCCGGGTGGTGGTCATGGAGTCGGTCAACGACCACACCAACATCGGCGCCGTCTTCCGCTCTGCCGCCGCCCTCGGCATGGACGCGGTCCTGCTCTCCCCGGACTGCGCCGACCCCCTCTACCGACGCAGCGTCAAGGTCTCGATGGGCGCCGTCTTCTCCGTGCCGTACGCCCGTCTGGAGACCTGGCCGAGGGGGCTGGACGCGGTCCGCGAGGCCGGTTTCACGCTGCTCGCTCTCACCCCCGACGAGCGGGCCAGGACCCTGGACGAGACCGCCCCGCACCGCATGGACCGGGTGGCCCTGATGCTCGGCGCCGAGGGCGACGGCCTGTCCGCCCGCGCCCTGTCCGCGGCCGACGAGTGGGTCCGCATCCCCATGGCCCACGGCGTCGACTCCCTCAACGTCGGCGCGGCGGCGGCGGTCGCCTTCTACGCGGTGACGGCGGGCCGCCCGCAGCCGTAGGACCGAGAAGCCCCTACGGCCCGGAAGTCCCGTCCGGTACGTCCGGCACATCCGGCAGGTCCGACCCAACCGGTACGTCCGACACATCCGGTACGTCCGACACATCCGGTACGTCGGTCCGCAGCACCCGCTCGGCCCGTACGCCCCCGTGGCCGTCGCCGCCGAGCCCGCGCGAGGGGCCCTGGCAGCCCTGGGCCGCGGCGATGCCGAGCGCCACCAGCAGCGTCACGACGACGAACACGAACAGCCGCTGCCGCAGCAGCCTCGGGTTGGCCGGCCGCCGCCCGGTTCCGGTGGGGCGCGGTCCGGTCCGGCCGGTCCCGCTGCGCGGCGCGGGCCGGCCGCCGGTGCCCGGCCGTGTGCCGTTGCGTCCGGTGGCGCGCGAGGCGGGCGTGGGCCGCGACCCCGGCCGCGCCCCCGTGCCGCCGCCGCGCGAGGGAACCGCCCCCCGCGCCGCCGGACCGGGCGCCCGGCGGGGCCCGGACCGCCCCTGGCTCCGGGGGGTGGGCGTGCCGCCCTGCGGGCGCCGCCGCTCCCGTTCCCGCTGCGGGTAGGTGTCGGCGAGCCGCCCGGTGGGCCGGTCCGCCTCCGCCGAGCGCGGCGAGGGGGGCCGTACGTCGGACAGGCCGTGGGCCTCGCGGGCGGCGATCTCCTTGAGCCGCAGCGACAGTTGGAGGGTGCTGGGCCGCTCCTCGGGGTCCTTGGCGAGACAGGCCCGCACCAGCGGGGCGAGCGCGTCGGGGACGCCGCGCAACTGCGCCTCCTCGTGCACCACGCGGTACAGCATCACCTCGGAACTGCCGTGCCCGAACGGCGAGTCGCCGGTCGCCGCGTAGGCGAGGGTGGCGCCCAGCGAGAACACGTCCGTGGCCGGGGTGACCGCCGCGCCGCGCACCTGCTCCGGCGCGAGGAACCCGGGGGAGCCGACCGCGGTGCCGACGTGCGTGAGCGTGGAGGCGCCCGTCGCCCAGGCGATGCCGAAATCGATGATCCGCGGGCCCTTGGGGGAGAGCAGGATGTTGGAGGGCTTCAGGTCCCGGTGCACCACCCCGGCCTCATGGACGGCGACGAGCCCCTCGGAGAGCGCGGCGCCCACCGCGGCGACGTCGGCCGCGCTCAGCGGCCCCTCGTCGGCGACCTTGTCGTGCAGCGACGGGCCGGGCACGTACTGCGTGGCGAACCACGGCCGGTCCGCCTCCAGGTCCGCCGCCACCAGCCGCGCGGTGCACCCGCCCCTGATCCGTCGTGCCGCCGAGACCTCACGGGCGAACCGTGAGCGGAACTCCTGATCCTCCGCCAGGTCCGGCCGGATCACCTTCAGCGCGACCCGCTGCCCCTTCTTGTCGGAGCCCAGGTAGACCACGCCCATTCCGCCCGCGCCGAGCCGCCTGTGAAGCCTGAACGAGCCGACGACGCGCGGGTCCTCGCGCCTCAGGCGCATCATCGCCATGTTCATCCCCGCTGCCCGGTCCCTGTGACGAGCCACAGCTTACGTTTCCCCGGCCTCCCGCGCGCAGAGGCCGCGCCCTCTCGGGGCGATCGATTGTCAGTGCCGGGTGGGAGAATCGAAGGGTGGTCAGGAAAGGGGCGAACCTGCCGGTTTCGGTGCCGGACGGGGTCCCAACCGGCCGCCTGGGAAGGGGGATTGACTCCGTGAAGGGCGATCGTGTGGAGATAGTCGTCGACGCCGGTGACACGACCCGGACGTACGAGGTGGTGGCGAGCCGGGCGGGACGCCGGGTGGAGACGGCGGTGCGGCGAGGAGTGGTCGAAGTGAGCGAAGTCACCCGCAGCGGCACCGTCGTGCGGACCGCCCGATTCATGGCGAACCGGGTGCTGGCACTGGTGGAGCAGCCCGTTCCCCGGGAGGACGGTTCAGAGAAAGCGGGGCAGAGCGGACGCCCTCTCCGGGAAGACCCCGAGACCTAGGCCGCCGTCTCCACCCAGGGGAGTACTCCGCTGGTCATGGCTCATCCTCCGGGAGGCCCGGCAATCGGTACGAGGGCATGACGTCCGGCGGGGCCCGGACGCCTAGATTTGTTGTCAAGCGGCGGGTGCAGCACTCGTCCCCCGAGGTCAGACGCCCGCCGCTGTCAACGGCACGACATATCGAAAGGCCAGGGGAGGGACCATGGCGCAGACGGCACCGCGGACACTGGCTCGCACCCAGCGCCGTCGTCACCCACTGGTGGCGACACTGATGGCCCTTCCTCTGGCGGTCCTGCTCCTGCTCGTCTTCGACGGCTGGGAGACAGTGGCCACACAAGCGTCGTCCGTGGGTGTGATGCTGGGGCGCTGAGCGGCGACCCCAGGCCCGGAAGAGCGGTCCGGGCGGGGACATCCACCCATGAAACCCCGTGGGGACGGGGGTGCGGCGGACGGCAAAAATGCCGGCGTAGCTGGGGAGCTACGCCGGCATTGCCATGCCCACCCCCCACCGCACCCATCCCAGAACCACCCACCCCGCCCCACCACCCATCCGTCCCGCGCCTGGCCCGGCGGCCCCCGCCCCACCGCGCCGCGCCCGCCCCGGGACCACCCGCCCCACCCCACCGCGCATCCGCGCCGCGCCCAGCCCCCGGTCACCCGCCCCGCCCCACCGCGCACCCGCCCCACGCCCAGTCCACGGCCACCCACCCGCCCAACCGCGGGCAGTCGTGCCGCCTAGGGCGGCACGGGTGGGCGCGGCGGCACCCCGCCGCGCCGGGTCGCGCCACGCCCCCGCCCCGAGCCCCAGCCCACGGTCACCGACAACGCGGACCACACCCCCTCGTACCCTCAAGCCCGTGACCCCCGACCCTCTCCTCCCCGCCCTGACCGCCCGAGCGAAGGCGAGGGCCCACGCCCGCACCCCCGCGCCCGCCCCCACCTGCCCCTGCGTCGCGGCCACCCTCGCCCACCGCCCCGACGGCACCGTCGTCCGGCACGCCGACACCGTCGCCAAGGCCCACGCCCCCGGCACCGACCCCACCGCCCTCACCCACCGCGTCACCGCCGCCGCCACCCTCCCCGGCGTCTACCTCCCCCCGCTCGACCCGACCCCGGCCCTCGTCCCCGTCCCCCCGCACGACCGCCTCGTCACCTTCTGGCCGTACGGCACCCCCGTAGACCCCGACGACCCCACCACCGCCCCCTGGGAAGCGGCCGGAACCCTCCTCGCCCACCTCCACCGCACCACCCTCACCACCCTCACCACCCCCACCACCGGCACCACCCCCACCGCCCTCCCCCCGATGCGCGGCCCCCAAAAGGCCGCCGCCGCCGTCGCCACCCTCCGCGCCACCACGCGGCGGCACCCCCACCCCGCCGCCACCCCCGTCCTGCGGGCCTGGTCCACACTGCCCCCCTGGGCCCGCGCCGAGGCCCCCATGCCGGACGCGGCCACCCTCTGCCACGGCGACCTCCACCTCGGCCAGCTCGTCCGCCACCCCGCCCCGGACGGCCCGTGGCTGCTGATAGACGTCGACGACCTCGGCGTCGGCGTCCCCGCCTGGGACCTCGCCCGCCCCGCCGCCTGGTACGCCTGCGGCCTCCTCCCGCCCGGCGACTGGTCCCGCTTCCTCGCCGCCTACCGCACCGCAGGCGGCCCTGCCGTCCCCCCGGACGGCGACCCGTGGCCCGCGCTGGACGTCCCCGCCCGCGCCCTCACCGTCCAGACCGCCGCCCGCGCCCTGACCAAGGCGATCGCCGCAGGCCGGGAACCCGACGAGATGGAGCGCCTGCTGATCGACGCCTGCGCCCGCATGGCCGCCGTACCCGCGGCCGTACCCGCGGACGCACCCGCGCAGTTGGGCGGCGCGTCCCCGAAGTAGGGTGCAACCGAGGGCAGCCGGACGGAGTCTGTCCTGGGGAAACGCGAAGCAGGACCGACCGGCGAGGAGTTGAGCCGACATGCAGTGTCCGAAGTGCCACGCGGCGATGCACACGTACAACCGCAACGGTGTCCAGATCGAGCAGTGCAGCAACTGCCGGGGCATCTTCCTCGACTACGGCGAGCTGGAGGCCCTGACCCGCCTGGAGGCCCAGTGGTCCCAGCCGGGCCCGCCGCCCCCGGCCGCCCCGCAGGCGTACCCGGCCCCGCCCGCCCCCGCCTGGGGCGCCCCGCACGGCGGCCACCACGGCCACCACGGTCACCACCAGCGCGGCTTCGGTCGCATGCTCTTCTCAAGCTGACCGAGCCCTCCCCGGGCCCCCGGGCCCGGCCCGAGCCCACGACGAAGCCCCCGGCCGTACGAGACGGCCGGGGGCTTCGGCTGGTGGACGATACTGGGATTGAACCAGTGACCTCTTCCGTGTCAGGGAAGCGCTCTCCCGCTGAGCTAATCGTCCTCGGGGCCATGATCCGCGGATCATGGGCACTGCGTGCGCGATACTGGGATTGAACCAGTGACCTCTTCCGTGTCAGGGAAGCGCTCTCCCGCTGAGCTAATCGCGCGGGTCGAAGCCGAAGGGCTTCAGTGGACGATACTGGGATTGAACCAGTGACCTCTTCCGTGTCAGGGAAGCGCTCTCCCGCTGAGCTAATCGTCCTTGGAGGTGGAGACGGGATTTGAACCCGTGTAGACGGCTTTGCAGGCCGTTGCCTCGCCTCTCGGCCACTCCACCAGGAGTGTAGGGGATCGGGTGGAACCCCTGTTCCTGCGAGCGGACGACGAGGCTCGAACTCGCGACCTCAACCTTGGCAAGGTTGCGCTCTACCAACTGAGCTACGTCCGCCTGTCGTTTCGGACCGCTTCCGCGTCCCGGCGACGTGTTGAACTCTAGCGGATTCCGGTGCCAGGACAAAAACGCGTTTGTGCAGCGTGCTGCGGTGTACCCGGTCGCGGGCCTGGTCAGGGCGGCCGGAGGTCACCTCGGGGCCACCTCCCGCTCCCCCCGCCTACACTCGGCCGTGTGCTCGACCTGCCCCCTCTCGCCCGTTTCGGCGACCGTCTCGCCACCGGCCTCCTCGACGTCACGAGCGACCCGGCCGCGCTGGACTCCGACGGTTTCTGGGCGGTCGGCGCCGACTTCGAGGGCCGTCTGACCTGCGCCCGCTTCGCCGAGGTCCGTACGGAGCCGGTCCCGGCGCCGGTGCCGGGCCGGTGGCGGGGCCCGGCCCCCGGCGACTGGACGTCGTCGCTGGACCACGCCGCGTACACGGCGGCGGTCCGGCGGGTCCGCGCCCACATCGCGGCCGGCGAGGTCTACCAGGCCAACCTCTGCCGGGTCCTGTCCGCGCCCGTCCCGCCGGACGCCGACGTGGACGCCCTCACCGCACTGCTGGCGCGCGGCAACCCGGCGCCGTACGCCGGGACGCTCCGGCTGCCCCGGCACGGGGTGGAGATCGCCACCGCCTCGCCGGAGCTGTTCCTGCGCCGCGCGGGCCGGGTCGTGGAGTCCGGCCCGATCAAGGGGACCGGGCGGACCGAGGCGGACCTCCTGGACAAGGACCACGCCGAGAACGTGATGATCGTGGACCTGGTCCGCAACGACCTCGGGCGGGTCTGCGCCACCGGCACCGTCACCGTCCCCGACCTGTGCGCCGTCGAGAAGCACCCGGGCCTGGTGCACCTGGTGTCGTCGGTGCGCGGCCACCTGCGTACCGGCGCGGGCTGGCCGGAGCTGCTCACCGCCGCCTTCCCGCCCGGCTCGGTCACCGGCGCCCCCAAGCCGAGCGCCCTCGGCATCATCGCGGCGCTGGAGCCGGTGCCCCGGGGCCCGTACTGCGGGGCCGTCGGCTGGGTCGACGCCGACCGGGGCACCGGCGAGCTGGCCGTCGGGATACGCACCTTCTGGGTCGACCGCGCCGAAGGACTGCTGCGCTTCGGCACCGGCGCCGGGATCACCTGGGGCTCCGACCCCGAGCGGGAGTGGCGGGAGACCGAGCTGAAGGCGTCCCGGCTGCTCACGGTAGCGTCGGGGGCGTACGAGGTGGACGGCAGCGGAGAGGCACTGACGACGTGAGGATCTGGCTCGACGGCGGGCTGAGGGACATCGAGACCGCCCGCGTCTCCGTCTTCGACCACGGACTGACCGTGGGCGACGGCATCTTCGAGACGGTGAAGGCGGTGGCCGGCCGGCCGTTCGCGCTCACCCGGCACCTGGACCGGCTGACCCGCTCGGCGCGCGGCCTCGGCCTGCCCGACCCGGACGCCGACGAGGTCCGCCGCGCCTGCGCCGCCGTACTGGAGGCGAACCCGATGCCGCTCGGCCGGCTGCGGATCACCTACACCGGCGGCCAGGGCCCGCTCGGCTCCGACCGCGGCGCGCACGGCACGACCCTGGTCGTCGCCCTCGGCGAGACCGCGCCCTACCCCGACTCCACGGCCGTGATCACCGTGCCCTGGACCCGCAACGAACGCGGCGCGCTCACCGGCCTGAAGACCACCTCGTACGCCGAGAACGTCGTCGCCCTCGCCCGCGCCCGGGAACGCGGCGCCTCCGAGGCCCTGTTCGGCAACACGGTGGGCGACCTGTGCGAGGGCACCGGCTCCAACGTCTTCGTCGTGCTGGACGGCGAGATCCACACCCCGCCGCTCACCTCCGGCTGCCTGGCCGGCGTCACCCGCGCCCTGGTCGCCGAGTGGACCGGCGCCCAGGAGACCGACCTCCCGCTGAACGTCCTGACCCGGGCCGACGAGATCTTCCTGACCTCCACCCTGCGCGACGTCCAGGCCGTGCACCGGGCCGACGACCGCCGACTGCCCGGCGCCCCGGGCCCGGTGACCGCCAAGGCCATGCGGATCTTCGCGGAGCGCGCCGCGGACGACCTGGACCCCTGACGGTCGCCGCCGGCCCCGGCGCCCGCGATATTCGGCTGCTCCCGGGGCCCCGGTACGGGTAGAACACCCCTGATGACCACGACCCTGCGGCCGACCGAGCCGCTCCAGCACGCCGCCGACGGGACCCGTTCACGCCACTACCAGGTGTGCGTGAACAGCCGTCCCGTCGGCACGATCCACCTCGGCACCCTGCCCGGCTTCGGCGACACCGTCGCCGCCGTCCACGACCTGCGCATCGACGAGGCCGACCGCCGCCGGGGCCGCGCCACGGTCGCCGCGCTCGCCGCGGAGGAGGTGGCGCGCGCCTGGGGCTGCCGGCAGCTCGCCGCCACCGTGCCCGCCGGCGCCGAGGGGGCCCTGCGCCTGGTGGAGGCGCTCGGCTACGTGCCGCGCAACCGCAACATGGAGAAGCGGCTTGGCGACAGCCCGCCCGCCCTGCCCGCCGGCAGCCACCAGCGTCCCATGACCCGGGAGGAGTTCGCCGACTGGCGGGAGTACGGCACCGAGCAGTTCGCGCGGGCCTGGGCGCAGCGGGGCATACCCGAGGAGGTCGCCCGCGAACGGTCCCGGCGCGACAACGAGGTCCTGCTGCCGCAGGGGCCCGACACCGGGGACATGCGGTTCAGCGTGGTGGAGCACGAGGGCCGGCCGGTCGGCACCCTCTGGCTGGCGCTGCGCGCGCAGGACGCCTACATCTACGACGTGGAGGTGTACGCCGCCCACCGCGGCCGGGGCCACGGCCGGACCCTGATGCTCGTGGCCGAGGCGCAGACGATCGCCTCGGGCCGGCAGCTCCTCGGCCTCAACGTGTTCGCGGACAACACCCCGGCCGAGCGGCTGTACGAGTCGCTCGGCTACGAAACGACGCGGTACAACTTCTACAAGCCGCTGCTGTAGCCGGCCGGGCTCAGGCCCGGTCCCCGGCCAGCAGCCCGTCGGCGATCTCCTCGACCCGCCCGCGCAGCCCCTCCTGGCTCCTGCCGCCGTCCAGGCGCTCGCCGCCGATGACGTACGTCGGGGTGCCGGTCACGCCGATGGCCTTGCCCTCGGCCTGGTCGGCGTCGACGATCAGGATGTGCCGGCCGTCGATCAGCGCGGTGTCGAACTCCTCGGCGTCCAGGCCGAGTTCCCGGGCCGCCTCGACGAGGAACGCCTCGCCCGCGCGGTCCAGCTCCTCGACCCGGCCCAGCACCGCCTCGACGTACGGCCAGCCCCGGCCCTGCGCGAACGCCTCCTCGGCGGCCTGGGCGGCGGCGAAGGCGTGCCGGTGCTTGTCCAGCGGGAAGTGCCGCAGCCGCAGCTCCAGGCGGTCGCCGTAGCGGGCGCGCAGGGCACGGAGGTCGTCCAGGGCGGTACGGCAGTCCGGGCACTGCAGCTCGCACCAGACGTCGAGGACGGGGACGGCGGGGGAGGAGTCGCTCATGGGACCAGTCTCCCAGCCCCGGCTCCGGCGGCCCAATCCGGAGCCCCGCCGTCCGCCGCCCGGCGCCGGACACCGGGACCTGGGGAGGAGCCGACCCGGAGATGTCCCTGATGTCCGGCCGGAAGATGGCCCCGGCGGGCGCGGACGGTGCACGATGGAAGGAAGGGGCCCCTGCCCGACCGCCGCCCAGCCTGGAGGACCGGATGATTGCCGAGACCGTCTGTTCCGCCGTGTCCGCGGCCGGCCTGGGCATCGCGGCGGTCACCGCGTACCGCAGGCGCTTCCTGGCCGCGGCGCGCGTGGCCGCCTACTCGCTGATCCCGGTCGGCCTGGTGATGACCGGCGTCGTCGACTGGGTGTCCGACACCGCCTTCAGCCCCACGGCCTGGGCCGGCTTCGGGGTCCTCGGCGCCGCCTGGCTGCTGTTCCTGACCACGCGCGCAGTGGAGCGCCGGCGCGGCGGCACCCGCAAGGAGCGCAAGGCGGCCCGCGCCGCCGGTCGGGACGCGGTCGCCCCGGCGGCCTCGGCCCCCTCCCTGGGCGGCGGCGCCCCCGCCGCCCCCCGTCCGGCGGCCCGCCCCGCGGCCAAGCCCCGGGGCGAGGACGATTTCAGCGACATCGAGGCGATCCTGAAGAAGCACGGCATCTGACGGAAACGATCACAATCCGACCGGAAGATCATCGTTACCGGCTAACTCCGGTGCCTCGCTGGCGTGTTGATCGCGCGAGGGGCGTGTGCTGCGCCATCATCGCCGCGAGATGCTGGACACGACACGTCTGGACGAGACAGAGAGTGACACCGCGCCCGGCTGGCAAGAGCCCCGCGGCTGCCTCTTCGCCCTTTCCCAGCCACCGCTGATGATCTTCCTTGCGGTGATCGGGTGTCTGCTGCTCATGGGCGCGCTGCACGATCTGCTGCTGCTCTGAGCCGTACCCGCGTTCCCCGGCGCCACCCGCCGGGGACGCGTCGGGCCGGTCGTACGCCCTGGCAGGTCAGCCCGCGGCCTCTTTGCGCCGCGCCCGGTACGCCGCCACATGCAGCCGGTTACCGCAGGTACGGCTGTCGCAGTAGCGTCGTGACCGGTTGCGCGAGAGGTCCACGAAGGCCCGCCGGCAGTCCGGCGCCTCACAGCGCCGCAGCCGTTCGCGCTCCCCGGCGACCACGAAGAACGCCAGTGCCATCCCGCAGTCGGCCGCCAGATGGTCGGCGACGGAGGCCCCGGGCGCGAAGTAGTGCACATGCCAGTCGTAGCCGTCGTGGTCGGTGAGCCGGGGCGTGGTGCCCGCGGCGGCGATCAGCTCGTTGATCAGCCCGGCGGCGACCCGGGACTCGGAGGCGGAGAAGACGGCGGCGAACCGCCCGCGCACCTTGCGCACCGCCGAGAGGTCGAACTCGGAGAGCGACCCGACGTCACTGATCTCGTGGCTTCGTACGAAATCCGTGAGGGCGGCGACATCCGGCAGCCCGTCCGGCGCCGACTCGTCCTCCGGCGCGGTGTTCACCAGATCCACCACGGCCGCTAGGGCGCACCGGGTGTCGTGGGTGATCAGCACGTTTCGCTCCCTGGCCTGGGGGTGGGCGGCGGCCGCCCGCCGATGCTGGCCGATCGTAGTGGCATCCGCGCCCGGCGCACCGGTCCCGATCCCGACGACGTACGACGGCGGCGGCCCGCTCGGGCTCCCCGGGCGCCGCCGGGGGAGGCGGCGCGCACGTCCGGGCATGCCGCGGCCCGCGGCGCGCGCACCGGCGCCGCGCACCGCGGGCGAGCCTTACGCACACGGGCGCCGTACACCGCGGAGGTCCGCGGCGACGACGCCGGTGTGTGTGCCGTATGCGGTTGTCCCGGCCCGAGCCGTCACCCCGAGTCGACGGCGCCGGGCGGCTTGGCGGAGCCTCGCCTAGCTTTCCGCCAGGATGTGCGAGAGCTCCTGGTCGAGGTCGAAGTGCCGGTGTTCCGTGCCGGGGGGCACGGCGGCGTCGGTGCGCTTCAGGAAGGACTCCAGGGCCCGTGCCGGGGCTTCCAGCAGGGCTTCCCCCTCCGGGGAGCTGAGGGCGATGCAGACGACGCCCTGACCGTGGCTGCGCGACGGCCAGACGCGGACGTCGCCGGTACCGGTGGGGCGGTGCAGCCCCTCGGCGAGGAGGTCGCGGGCGAACACCCACTCGACGGTCTCCTCGGCTCCGGTGTGGAAGGTGGCGTGCACGGCGTAGGGGTCGGCCGTGTCGTACCGCAGGCCTGCGGGGACAGGCAGGGAGGACTCGCTCGACACAACGAGGCGCAGGTGCAGCTCGCAGCTGACCGTGGTGTTCATAAGCGCCAGGGCCTTTCGCTCAGTGTGCGCTCGGGGATTCGCACGTCGGCGAAATCGACATGCCACCTACGGTGTCGTTGTAAACCCCTCTGAGCGGTTTGCGTGCCTTTATGTAGCTCTTCCGGCCGAGTGGTCGCGGGCGAGGTGCGGCCATTCCGGTGACTCGTTTCGCTCCGGTAGGGTTTGGCCGTATGAATACGGGGAGTAGCGAGCCGGGCGAGGCGGCGGCCATGGTGTCGGACGGGGCGAAAGCGGACCGGACGGAAGGCGAGCACGCGCTCGGCTCGCGTGCGCCGGAGTTCGTCAAGGCGCGCCGGATGCTGCACCTGAGCTGGCAGGTCGGCGTCTTCGTGATCGGTCTCGCGGTGGTCGTCGTCGGCATCGTCATGCTGCCGCTGCCGGGACCCGGCTGGGTCGTGATCTTCGCCGGCATGGCGATCTGGGCTACCGAGTTCGTCTGGGCCCAGCTCGTCCTGCGCTGGACCAAACGCAAAGTCACCGAGGCGGCGCAGCGCGCGCTCGACCCCGCGGTGCGCCGGCGCAACATCATCCTGACGTCGGCCGGCCTGGTGATCATCGCGGCGATCGCCGGCTTCTACCTGTGGAAGTTCGGCCTGGTGATGCCGTGGAAGATCAAGGACCAGTGAGACGGCCCCCGGGGCGGTCACAGGCACCCGCTGACATGCGGTAATGTTCTCCCTGCGTCCGGGCGATTAGCTCAGTGGGAGAGCGCTTCGTTCACACCGAAGAGGTCACTGGTTCGAACCCAGTATCGCCCACCGGGATCAAAGGCGGCCCGGCTCACCATCCGTGAGCCGGGCCGCCTTTGTCGTGCGCCGGGCCCGCTCCGGGGGCCGTGGAAGCCCCCCGGGGGGGCGTCAGGGGGCCCGGAAGTCGTGCCGAAGGGTTGTGCGGGAGCGGCCGGCCGGCCCTCCCGCCGTCCCGTGTTCACCCAACCGTGACCTTTCGCGGCCCGCCCCGCCGTCGGCCCGGCGCCGTTCGGTCCGTCGAGCGCACCCGCGGCGAACTGGGGGTTCGTGCCCCGCACGCCGCCCGCGGCCGAGGCCGCCCCCGCCCTCGCGCGCCGCACCGGCCTATGAATTCCTGTCCGGATTATTGACGCGCCCGGGACCCCTCCGTAACTTGTGCCAGCAAGCGCTTACTTGAAACGATTCATGCACGCGTCACCACCTAGCGGGGAGGCTCATATGCAGCAGGGCGGAAGTGTCGAGAGGCGGACGATCCTCAAAGCTGCGGGGGCCTCGCTGGCCGTCGCGGGGCTCGGGGCGACGGCCACCGCCTGCGGTTCGGGCAGTGGCTCGGGGGACGGGACGGTGACGATCCGTTACTCCTGGTGGGGCGCCGAGGACCGGGCCCAGCGCATCAACAAGACCATCGCGCTCTTCGAGAAGAAGTATCCGAAGATCAAGGTGAAGACCGACTTCCAGCAGTACGGCGACTTCTGGAAGAAGTTCAACACCCAGGCTTCCGGAGGGAATCCGCCGGACGTGTTCCAGAATGCCATCGGATTCCTGCGTAAATACGACGCGAAGAACGTTCTGCTCGATCTCGGTGAGCAGGTGAAGGCCGGCAATCTCCGTATGGACGGATTCCGTGCGGGCCTGGAGAAGTTCGGCGAGGTCGACGGCAAACTCCTCGGCGTGCCCGTCGGTTCGAACTCGATGGCGCTCGTCATCGACAAGCCCGTCTACACCCGGGCCGGTGTCAAACCCGAACAGGGCTGGACCTGGGACGACTTCGACGCGGCGATGAAGCGCATCCGCGACCGGGCGGGCCGGGCCGGGGACAGCGGCATGTACGGGGTCATGTACCTCTACGACCTGTACCTGCGGCAGAACGGCAAGGCGTTCTTCACCGAGGACGCGCTCGGCTTCACCGAGGCCGACCTCACCGACTGGTGGACCAAGGCGGAGCGGGGCGTGAAGGACGGCGTCTACGCCGACGCCAAGAAGGTCGTCCAGGTCAAGCCCAAGTCGGCGGTCTCGGCGGAGCTGGCGGGCTCCGAGTTCACCTGGGACAACTTCACCGTCCGCTACACCTCCGAGGGCAAGAGCGAGTACGGGCTCGCGCCCATCCCCACCACGGACGGCAAGAAGACCGGCCAGTACCTGGGCTCGCTGATGCTCAGCGCCTCCAAGCGCACCCGGCACCCCAAGGAGGTCGCCCAGTTCATCGACTTCATGGTGCACGACCCCGAGGTCGCGAAGATCATGGGCTACGACCGGGGCGTGCCCGCCACCCAGGCCCAGTTCGACGCCTTCGAACCGCAGGACGAGGTCAACAAGGCGATCGCCGCCTACGAGACCTCCCTCGTCGAGTCGGGCGTGCTGGAGACCATCACCCCGCACCCGAGCGGCGCCGACGTCTGCGAGGCCGCGTTCCTGCGCATCGCCGAGGAGATGGCGCTGGGCAAGCGGTCCGTGTCGGACGCCGTCAAGCAGTTCTTCACCGAGTCGAAGACCGCACTCGCCGGCTGATGGGACCCGCCGTGACACACGCCCCCGCGACGGAGGACCTCACCCGGGACTCCGAGCCGCGGCACGGTCCGGTGAAGTCCCCGCGCCCCGCCGCCCTCAAGCGGCGGCGGCGCCGGGACAACCTGGCCGGATACCTCTTCATGTCGCCCTGGATCGCCGGTTTCCTGCTGCTGACCGCGGGACCGATGATCGCCTCCCTCTACTACGCCTTCACCGACTACAACCTCTTCGACGCCCCGAAGTGGATCGGCCTGGACAACTTCTCCGAGATGTTCGGCGACCCGCGCTGGCGCCACTCGGTCCGGGTCACCCTGTGGTACGTCGTCGTCGGCACCCCCATCAAGCTGCTCGCCGCCCTCGGTGTCGCGCTGCTGCTCGCCCAGAAGCGGCGCGGCCAGGCGTTCTACCGGGCCGCGTTCTACGCCCCCTCGCTGATCGGCGCGAGCGTGTCGGTGGCCATCGTCTGGAAGGCGATCTTCTCGGACGACGCGGTCGTGGACCGTACCCAGAAACTCTTCGGCGTCGATGTCGGCGGCTGGACCGGCGACCCGGACATGATCATCTACAGCCTGGTGGCGCTCACCGTCTGGCAGTTCGGCGCCCCGATGGTCATCTTCCTGGCCGGCCTGAAGCAGGTGCCGCGCGAGCTGTACGAGGCGGCCGACGTCGACGGGGCGGGCAAGCTCCGGCAGTTCTGGAACATCACGCTGCCGATGATCTCGCCGGTCCTCTTCTTCAACGTCCTGCTGGAGACCATCCACTCCTTCCAGATCTTCAGCTCCGCCTACATCGTCGGCGGCGGCGCGGGCGGCAACGCCTGCGGACCGGCGGACGGCTCAATGGTCTACACCTGTTATCTGTACGTCCAGGGCTTCGAGAACAGCCGCATGGGCCTGGCCTCCGCCATGGCCTGGATGCTGCTGGTCGCCGTCGCCCTGGTCACCGCGGTGCTGTTCTGGTCCCAGAAGCGCTGGGTGCACTACGAGGAGGGCGGCCGATGAGCGCGCGGGCCACCGACGTCACACCGGCCACACCCGGCAGGGCCGGGGCACTGCGGCGCGGGCTGCCCGGCTCGCTCGCCTGGCACCTGGGCTCGCTGGCCGTGCTGGCGGTGATCCTCTACCCGGTCGTCTGGGTGATCGGCGGTTCCTTCAAGCGGGGCGAGGACATCGTCGGCAGCCTGGACCTGTTCCCGTCCGATCCGGTCATCGGCAACTACACCCGGCTGACCGAGGGCATCGCGGACATCCCGGTCTCCACCTTCTTCGTCAACTCGCTGCTGCTGGCGGTGGGTTCGGTGGCCGGCATCCTGCTGTCCTGCTCGCTGACGGCGTACGCCTTCGCGAAGATCCGGTTCGCGGGCCGCAATCTGCTCTTCACGCTGATGATCGGCACGCTGCTGCTGCCGTACCACGTGCTGCTGATCCCGCAGTACGTGCTGTTCCGCAACCTCGACCTGATCAACACGTACACGCCGCTGCTGCTGGGCAAGTACCTGGCCACCGAGGCGTTCTTCGTCTTCCTCATGGTGCAGTTCATGCGCAACCTGCCGAGGGAACTGGACGAGGCCGCCCGGCTCGACGGCTGCGGGCACCTGCGGATCTACTGGTCGATCGTGCTGCCGCTGTGCCGGCCGGCCCTGATCACCAGCGCCATCTTCACCTTCATCAACTCCTGGAACGACTTCATGGGCCCGCTGATCTACCTCAACGACCCCGAGAAGTACACCGTCTCCCTGGGCCTGAAGATGTTCGTCGACCAGGAGGGCCTCGCCGACTACGGCGGCATGATCGCCATGTCGCTGGTGGCGCTGCTGCCCGTGCTCGCCTTCTTCCTGGCCTTCCAGCGCTATCTGATCGACGGCATGGCGACCTCCGGTCTGAAGGGCTGAGGTGGTGACGATGACGGACGCGAGCGCCGGGGCCGGCCCGGAGCGGGGCGGGTCGCGGCTCGCCGAGGGGTTCGCCCTGTTCGCCGAGTGCCTGCTCACCGGGGTGTGGATCGCGGTGGCCGCGCTGCCCCTGGTGACCGGCCCGGCCGCCTTCGCGGCCGGGTCCCGGCACCTCGGGCGCCGGCTCGCCCATGAGCGGGGCGGCCTCAGGGAGTTCGCCGCCGACTTCCGGGCGGCGGTGCGCCACGGCTGGCTGGTCGGGCTCGCGGGCTGGGCCGCCCTCGCCGTGGTCTGGCTGGACGTGCGGGCGGTACGGGCGGGACTGCCGGGCGGCCCGCTGGTGGGCGTCGTCGGGGTGCTCGCCCTGATCGGCGCCGTGGTGGCCGGACTGCGCGCGGCGGCGGTGTGGCGGCCGGGCGCCGCCTGGCGGTCGCTGCTCGCGGACGCCGCCCGGCGGACCGTGCTCGACCCCGCCGGGTCCTTCCTGATCGTCGGCGGGCTGGCCGTGGTGGTCTGCTCCGCCTGGTTCAGCGCGCCGCTGGCGCTCCCCGTCCTCGGGGCCGTCGCGGCGGCGGCCGTCGCCGTGGAGCGCCGGCACGGGCACCGCTGACACCCGGCCTCCGGCGCCGGTCCCGGCGGCGCCACGCCGTCGTCTGTCATGCCTCTGACATCAACACCCCACCCTCGGCGCGCGCCCCATCGACGCGCACCCCCTGGCACCCCGTACCCGCACGGAGAGGAAGGCCATGTCCCCCATCCCCCGCAGGTCCCTGCTCAAGGCGGCGGCCGTCGCCGGCGCCGCCACCCAGGTGAGCTGGGCCCTCGGCACCCGGCAGGCCGAAGCCGCGCCCGCCGCCGGCACCGCCGACGACGCCCCCGTCACCCTGGACTGGCTGGAGGACGGCGGTCTCGGCGCCGCCCCCGGCACCACCGTCGGCGTGCCCTGGCCCAAGGGCGCGCACCGCCCGGACCAGACCTTCGCCCTCACCGACGCCGACGGCAGGGCCGTACCCGCGCAGTCCTGGCCGCTCGCGTACTGGCCGGACGGCTCCCTCAAGTGGACCGCGCACGCCGTCGGGTCCGGCTCCGGCAGGCTCACCCTCACCGCCGGCCGGCCCGCCGCCCCCGAGCGGGAGGTCACCGTCACCCGGCACGGCGGCACCATCGACATATCGACTGGCGTCATCACCGCCCGGGTCGCCACCTCCGGCGCCACCGTCGTCAAATCCGTCACCCGCGGCTCCACCGAGATCGCCCGGAACGGCCGGCTGGTCCTGCTGCGCCAGCCCGAGATCGAGGACGGCGACCAGGGCGCGGTGCGCACCGAGCGGTTCGACGGCGCGATCACCGAGGTCGAGGTCGAACAGCGGGGACCGGTCCGCGCGGTCGTCCGCGTCGACGGCAAGCACCGCAAGGGAAACCGGAGCTGGCTGCCGTTCTCCCTGCGCCTGTACTTCTACGCGGGCGCCGACTCCTTCCGCATGGTGCACACCATCACCTTCGACGGCGAGCAGGAGCCCGGGAAGGCGAGCGGCGACTTCGTCCGGGGCCTCGGCGTCCGCTTCACCGTGCCGATGCGCGACGCCTCCTACGACCGCCACATCCGCATCGGCGGCGAGGGCACCGGCCTGCTCCGCGAGGCCGTCAAGGGCATCACCGGACTGCGCCGCGACCCCGGCGCGGCCGTACAGGCGGCCCAGTTCGAGGGCCAGAAGCTGCCCGACCCGGCCACCTGGGACCAGCGCGTCACCACCCGCCTCCAGTACATCCCCGAATGGGGCGACTACACCCTCTCCCAGCTCTCCGCCGACGGCTTCACCCTGCGCAAGCGCACCAAGAAGGGATACGGCTGGGTCGGCGCGGGCGGCGGCCGGCGCGCCTCCGGCTTCGGATACGTCGGCGGGGCGAGCGGCGGACTCTCCTTCGGCCTGCGCGACTTCTGGGAGAAGTACCCCGCCCAGCTCGACATCCGCGACGCCCACACCGACGCGGCCGAGGTCACCCTCTGGCTCTGGTCGCCCGAGGCCCAGCCCATGGACCTGCGCTTCTACCACGACGGCATGGGCCAGGACACCTACGCCGAACAGCTCGAAGGCCTCAACATCACCTACGAGGACTACGAACCCGGCTTCGGCACCCCCCACGGCATCGCCCGCACCTCCGAACTCCTCTTCTGGGCCAACGCCGCCACCCCGAGCGCCGGGACGCTCGCCCGGCAGGTCGAGGCCGTGCGCGTCCTGCCGCAGCTCGCCGCACCGCCCGCGCAGCTCATCAAGGCCAAGGTCTTCGGCCCCGGGCTCTACTCCGAACCCGACCGCTCCACCCCGGCCAAGGCGAAGATCGAGGACCACCTCGACTTCCTCTTCACCTACTACAAGGACCAGGTGGAACAGCGCCGCTGGTACGGCTTCTGGGACTACGGCGACATCATGCACACCTACGACACCGCCCGGCACCAGTGGCGCTACGACGTCGGCGGCTACGCCTGGGACAACTCCGAACTCTCGCCCGACCTGTGGCTCTGGTACGCGTACCTCAGAAGCGGCCGCGCCGACATCTTCCGCTTCGCCGAGGCGATGACCCGGCACACCGGCGAGGTCGACGTCTACCACCTCGGCCAGTGGGCCGGCCTCGGCACCCGGCACGGCGTCCAGCACTACGCCGACAGCGCCAAGCAGCAGCGCATCGCCAACACCACCTACCGCCGCTTCTACTACTTCCTCACCGCCGACGAACGCGTCGGCGACCTCATGCGCGCCAACGTCGACTCCGACGAGACCTTCCTCGTCCTCGACCCCCAGCGCAAGGTCCGCCCCGACCCCGACTACCGGCCCGACCCGCACGCCCTGTCCATCGGCTTCGGCACCGACTGGAGCGGCCTGGTGTCGGCCTGGCTCACCGAGTGGGAACGCAAGGGCCCCAAGTGGGAGAAGGCACGCGGGCGCGTGCTGTCCACCATGGAGACCATCGCCGCCCAGCCCAACGGCTTCGTCCAGGGCAGCGGCCTGTACGACCTGGACACCGGCAGGTTCGCCGTCGCCGACGCGCCCGCGGTGTCCGTCTCCCACCTCTCGGCCGTCTTCGGCCTCAACGAACTGTGCGCCGAGCTGATCGACCTCGTCGACATGCCCGCCTTCGAAGAGGCGTACTACGACTACTGCCGCTACTTCAACGCCACCAAGGCCGAGCAGCGGGCGCGCTACGGCAGCGACTTCGGCAGCCTGATCCTCTTCCAGGGCCACTCCCGCCTCGACGCCTACGCCGCCGTACGCACCGGCGACGCCGGACTCGCCGAGCGGGCCTGGGAGAAGTTCTACAACTCCGACGGCTACAAGGAATCCGCCCCCTGGACCACGGAGAAGATCAGCGGCCCGCTGGCCCTCGTCCCCGGCACCGAGGCGAGCTGGGTCGCCACCAACGACACCGCCCTCTACGGCCTCGCCGCCATCGAGAACCTGGCCCTGCTCGGCGACCGGATGCCGTAACCCGCTCCGGGGCGGGCAGAGTGGTGGAGTGGACTGGAATCACTACCGCTTCCGCAGCCTGTGGGCGCTGCCCGCCCCCGTCCCGGTCGTCTACCGCGCTCTGGAACGCGTCGAGGACTACCCCCGCTGGTGGCCCCAGGTCCGCGAGGTCACCCGCCTCGACGACACCACCGGCACCCTGCGCATCCGCGCCCTCCTCCCGTACGACCTGACCCAGACCGTGCGGGAGGAGCGGCGCGACCCGGCGGCGGGCGTCCTCCAGGCCGCCCTCACCGGCGACATCGAGGGCTGGGCCCGCTGGACGCTCACCCCGCGCGGCACCGGCACCCTCGTCCGCTACCACCAGGAGGTCGACGTCCGCAAGCCGCTGCTGCGCCGGTTCGCCGTGCCCGGCCGGGTCCTCTTCCGCGCCAACCACACGCTGATGATGCGCGCCGGGCGGCGCGGACTGGCCGCCCACCTGGCAGCGGTTTGAACGAAGCGCGCCGGGGCCTGTATGGTTCAGTGCGTTCCCGGGCGATTAGCTCAGTGGGAGAGCGCTTCGTTCACACCGAAGAGGTCACTGGTTCGAACCCAGTATCGCCCACCATCCGGGAGAGCCGGTCCGTCGGAGAAGACGGACCGGCTTCTTCGTGTACGGACACACCGGCGGCTACGCCACCGCCGGGAGGCCCGGACGCAGCGGCCACGCCGGGTCCACCGGCTCCTCGCCGCCGCTCAGCGCGAACCGCGCCTGGAGACCCCGCGCCTGCCCCGCGTGCCACGCCACCTGCAAGGTGTGCAGCTCGGCGGGGGAGAGCCGCTCCAGGCGCCCCGCGAACCGCCGCCCCAGCGCCCGGACGACCTCCAGCGCCGCCCGCGCCTGTGCCGCCGCGTCGCACGCCCCCTCCTGGGGCACGTCGTAGTGCCGGCACAGATCGGTGAGCGCCCGCCCGCCCTTGCGGTAGCGGTCCAGATGCTTGTCCAGCACCCCCGGGTCCAGCACGTGCAGCGGCGTCCGGTCCAGCCAGCGGACCAGGGACGAGGCACGGTGCCGCCGCAGCTCCCGGTCCAGCAGCGTCAGACCGGACGGCGCGTCCATCACCACCAGCGGCCGACCGGCCCGCGCCTGCTCCGCCAGCGCCTCCGCCACTTCGTACATCACCGGCGCCGGCCAGCGGCCGTACCGCCGCAGGTGCTCCTCCGTCAGCCCGTGCACCGCCGTCGCCGAACCGGGCACCGGCACACCCGGGTGCACCAGCCAGCGGGTGACCCGCGGCCGGAGCCCCTCGGCGTCCTGGACGACGAGCGCGGCCGACATGATCCGGTCGTTCTCGGCGTCCGCACCCGTGGTCTGCGTGTCGAACGCGGCCAGGGGACCCTCGTACCAGCACGTCATAGCGCATCACAACCCCTCGTTCTGCCGGGGCAGTTGGCGCTCGGCCCGCTGCCCGATCCGGTGATACCCGGGCTGTTCGCGCCGTACGCCGCATCCGGGGAGCCGGGGCGACCGCCGCCGGCGGACCGCCAGCGCGCGCCGGGCCGCCCCTGCCCGCCCGCGGGACCGAATGCGCGGGGGACCGGCCCGGGTCGGTACGATCGCTGTCATGCGTGCGCTCCGGTATGGCGCCGCACCCGCCTTCAGTCAGGAGAGACCGGTGTCAGACGTCCGTGTGATCATCCAACGCGATTCCGAGCGGGAAGAGCGCGTGGTGACGACGGGCACCACGGCCGCCGACCTCTTCGCCGGGGAACGCTCGATCGTGGCCGCCCGCGTCGGCGGCGAGCTGAAGGACCTCGCCTACGAGGTCGGGGACGGCGAGACCGTAGAGGGCGTCGAGATCTCCTCCGAGGACGGCCTGAACATCCTGCGCCACTCCACCGCGCACGTCATGGCGCAGGCCGTGCAGGAACTCTTCCCCGAGGCCAAGCTGGGCATCGGCCCGCCCATCCGGGACGGCTTCTACTACGACTTCGACGTCAAGGAGCCCTTCACCCCCGAGGACCTCAAGCGCATCGAGAAGAAGATGCAGGAGATCCAGAAGCGGGGCCAGCGCTTCTCCCGCCGGGTCACCAGCGACGACGCCGCCCGCGAGGAGCTGGCGGACGAGCCGTACAAGCTGGAGCTGATCGGCCTCAAGGGCAACGCCGCGCAGGCCGCCGACGGCGCCGACGCCGAGGTCGGCGGCGGCGAGCTGACCATCTACGACAACCTTGACGCCAAGACCGGCGAGCTGTGCTGGAAGGACCTCTGCCGCGGCCCGCACCTGCCGACCACCCGGAACATCCCGGCGTTCAAGCTGATGCGCTCCGCCGCCGCCTACTGGCGCGGCAGCGAGAAGAACCCCCAGCTCCAGCGGATCTACGGCACCGCCTGGCCGTCCAAGGACGAGCTGAAGGCCCACCTGGACTTCCTCGCCGAGGCCGAGAAGCGCGACCACCGCAAGCTCGGCGCCGAGCTGGACCTGTTCTCCTTCCCCGACGAGCTGGGCCCCGGCCTCGCGGTCTTCCACCCCAAGGGCGGAGTGATCCGCAAGGTCATGGAGGACTACTCGCGCCGCCGCCACGAGGTGTCGGGGTACGAGTTCGTCAACACCCCGCACATCTCGAAGGAGCACCTCTTCGAGATCTCCGGGCACCTGCCGCACTACGCGGAGGGCATGTTCCCGCCCATCCAGTTCGACGAGCAGAACTACCGCCTGAAGGCGATGAACTGCCCGATGCACAACCTGATCTTCAAGTCGCGCGGCCGTTCCTACCGCGAGCTGCCGCTGCGCCTCTTCGAGTTCGGGACCGTGTACCGGTACGAGAAGTCCGGCGTCGTGCACGGACTGACCCGCTCGCGCGGCTTCACCCAGGACGACTCGCACATCTACTGCACCAAGGAGCAGATGCCCGAGGAGCTGGACACCCTCCTCACCTTCGTGCTCGACCTGCTGCGCGACTACGGCCTGACCGAGTTCGAGCTGGAGCTGTCCACCCGCGACGACTCCGACAAGTTCATCGGCTCGGACGAGGACTGGGAGGAGGCCACCGAGGCGCTCCGCCAGGCCGCCGAGAAGCAGAACCTGCCGCTGGTCCCGGACCCGGGTGGCGCCGCGTACTACGGGCCGAAGATCTCCGTGCAGGCCAAGGACGCGATCGGCCGGTCCTGGCAGATGTCGACCATCCAGGTCGACTTCAACCAGCCCAAGCGGTTCGGCCTGGAGTACACCGCCGCCGACGGCTCCCGCCGGCAGCCCGTCATGATCCACCGGGCGCTGTTCGGCTCCATCGAGCGGTTCTTCGGCGTCCTGCTCGAACACTACGCCGGTGCCTTCCCGGCCTGGCTCGCGCCGGTCCAGGCGCTCGGCATCCCGATCGGCGACGCGCACGTGCCCTACCTCCAGGAGTTCGCGGAGCGGGCGCGGGCGGCGGGGCTGCGGGTGGACGTGGACGCGTCCTCGGACCGGATGCAGAAGAAAATCAGGACGGCCCAGAAGCAGAAAGTGCCGTTCATGATCATCGTCGGCGACGAGGACATGAACGCGGGCACCGTGTCGTTCCGCTACCGGGACGGGTCGCAGGAGAACGGAATCCCCCGTGACCAAGCCATCGCCAAGATCGTTGATGTGGTCGAGCAGCGCGTTCAGGTGTAGTTGTCCCTGCTGGTGCGGGGATGTTCCCAAGATGCGGAACGCGCACAAGCACAAGGTGCAGTGGTCCCCGCCGACGCGGGGTTGAAGGCCCCCGGGGCAACCCGGGGGCCTTTCCCGTTCTCCCAGGCGGACGCCATATGCTGCACGCATGACGAGTGAGCCGGAGCAGCAGTTGGGAGTGGGGACGCAGGACGCGTTCCAGCGTTTGTGGACGCCCCACCGGATGGCCTACATCCAGGGGGAGAACAAGCCGAGCGGCCCCGGGGCCGACGACGGCTGTCCCTTCTGCTCGATCCCGGCGGGGTCCGACGAGGACGGCCTCGTCGTCCGGCGCGGCGAGCACGTGTACGCGGTGCTCAACCTCTACCCGTACAACGGCGGCCACCTCATGACCGTGCCGTACCGGCACGTCGCCGACTACACCGAGCTGACCGACGCCGAGACCGCGGAGCTGGCCGAGCTGACCAAGCAGGCGATGACGGCGCTGCGCACCGCCTCCGGCGCCCACGGCTTCAACATCGGCATGAACCAGGGCTCGGTGGCCGGCGCGGGCATCGCCGCCCACCTGCACCAGCACATCGTGCCCCGCTGGGGCGGCGACACCAACTTCATGCCGGTGGTCGGCCAGACGAAGGTGCTGCCGCAGTTGCTCGGCGACACCCGCAAGATGCTCGCGGAGGCGTGGCCCGCGTAACGCGGATCACGCGTCGTAGAGGTCGGCCTTCCTGGGGGAGGGGTCCTGGACCGCCCCGCTCAGGAACGCCGACCGGGCGCCGAACTTCTCCGTGTCCACGCCGTTCTCCGCCAGCACCTTGATCGCCGCCTGGTGGACGACCCGCAGCACCGGCGTGGCCGCGCGCAGCGCGTCGTCGGCCATGAAGCGGTGCCGCCAGGGCTGGTCCGCCCAGGCGTGCCGCAGGCCGAACGGCTCGGGCAGGGCGATCGTGCCGCCGAGCCAGTTCAGCAGCGGCGGGTAGACGGTCAGCGGGGCGCGGACGGCGAGCCGTACCACCTCGTCGGTGGGGACCAGCGGGAGCATCACCTTGCGGGTCTCCCAGGGCTTGAACGACTTGGCGACCTCCTTGGACGGCGCCGTCGGCCCGCCGGTGAACAGCGAGTTGACCGGGCCCAGCGCGTGGCCGGTCACCTCGATCCGCAGCGTCGCGTGCAGCACCGTCACCGTGATCATCATGGTGAGCACCAACTGCCCGTCCCACAGCGTCCACTGCACGCCCAGGTAGTGCCGGTCGCCCGCGCCGAACTGCTGCTTGTTGCAGATCTCCTGCACCGCGTGCGGCTTGACCTGGTACGCCTCCACGTCGGTGCCCTCGGGTCGGGCCACCGCCGAGGAGTTCTCCCCGATCGGGGTGACCACCCAGTGCCGTATGGAGGGCCTGGGGAAGCCGCCGGTGTTCAGCGGGCCGCGCTCCAGCATCCGCAACTGGTCGTGGATGGACCGCACGACGTCCCAGGCGCGGAACGGGTGGATCTCCCGGGTCGGGTCGGCGGGCACCAGCTCCTCGGCGAGCTGCCAGCTTCCCCAGCGGGTGCCCATGCCGAGTATGCCCTTGGGGCCGGCGTAGAAGACCGAGTTGGACTGCTGCTCGGCGCCCAGCTTGGCCAGGGACTGGCGCAACTGCTCGGCGGCGGTCTCGCCGGGGTTGCTGGGCACGGCCTCGGGGACCTTGGCGCCGATGCCGGCGCCCGCCAGCAGGCCGCTCCAGCGGTCCCGCAGGTCCTTGGCGGTCTGCTCGCAGATCCGCTTGGCCCAGAACCAGCCGACCACCGGCATGACCACCGCCGCTCGCGCGTACCAGCCCCAGAAGCCGTCGAAGGGCATCTTGACCAGGAACAGCGCGGCCAGCGCCCCGATCGCGAGGAGGACGGCGGTGGCGAGCGCGCCGGCCCGCTGGTTCTCCGTCTTGGCGACGGCGCCGCGGATGATGAAGGCGAGCAGCCAGACCAGCATCCCGGGCAGGAAGATCAGGCCGCACACGGCCATCACGCCGGTCAGCCGCATGTCGCGGATCTTGCGGATGCGGTTGGCGGCCAGGCAGTGCTCGACGACGACCTGCGGCTCGGTGCCGAAGGACTGGATGAGCGGCTTGCGGCCGGGGCCCAGCATCCGGGCGACCACCGCCTGCGCGAAGGCCTCGCCGAGGTTGGGCCGGAAGATCTTGGCCCAGGCGCGGCCGGGTGCGACGGTCGTCTGATGCCACTCGTTGTCGGCCTTCTTGATCTCCTCGACCGGGTTGTCCCGGTAGGCGGCCGACGCCAGCGCGTAGGTGGCCGTCTGGCTCGCGTCTCCCGTCCGCGGCACCTGAGGCCCGAAGAAGTCCGCGTAACCGCCGTCAACGGTCATTACCGCCCCCGATCGAAGCCGCTCTCGCTCAAGCGGCCTTCCCGACTTCCGTGCTCCGCACACCTGTTGATCAGGTCATCAGCGTATCGCCAGGCGGCGGCACGCGGAGGCGGACGGCCGAAGCCGCCCGCCGACATGCCGGTCCGCGCTCCCGTCGCCCCGTTCACGCTCCGGCGCGCGCCTCCTCGCGGAGCCGTTCGGCGATCTGCGGCGGCATCGGTTCGTGCCGGGCGTAGCGGCGGCTGAACCGGGCCGTGCCGTGCGTCAGGGAGCGCAGGTCCACCGCGTACCGGTCGATCTCGATCTCGGGCACCTCGGCCCGGATCAGGGTGCGTCCGCCGGCGGTCTGTTCGGTGCCCAGCACCCGGCCGCGCCGCCCGGACAGGTCGCTCATCACGGCGCCCACGTAGTCGTCGCCGATCAGCACGGCGACCTCGGCGACGGGTTCCAGCAGATGGATGCGGGCCCCGGCGGCGGCCTCCCGCAGCGCCAGCGCGCCGGCCGTCTGGAAGGCGGCGTCGGAGGAGTCCACCGAGTGCGCCTTGCCGTCCAGCAGGGTCACCCGGACGTCGATCAGCGGATGGCCCGCGGCGACGCCCTTGGCGGCCTGCGCCCGCACGCCCTTCTCGACGGAGGGGATGAACTGCCGGGGCACCGCGCCGCCGACCACCTTGTCCACGAACTCGATGCCGGAGCCGCCCGGCAGCGGCTCCACCTCGATCTCGCAGATCGCGTACTGGCCGTGCCCGCCGGACTGCTTGACGTGCCGGCCGCGCCCGGCGGCCTTCCCGCCGAAGGTCTCGCGCAGGGACACCTTGTGGGGGACGACGTCGACCTGGACGCCGTACCGGCCGCGCAGCCGCTCCAGGGCGACGTCGGCGTGGGCCTCGCCCAGGCACCACAGGACGACCTGGTGGGTGTCCGGGTTCTGCTCCAGCCGCATCGTCGGGTCCTCGGCGACCAGGCGGGCCAGGCCCTGGGAGAGCTTGTCCTCGTCCGGTTTGCTGTGCGCCTGGATGGCGAGCGGCAGCAGCGGGTCGGGCATGTCCCACGGCTCCATCAGCAGCGGGTCGTCCTTGGCCGAGAGGGTGTCACCGGTCTCCGCGTGGGAGAGCTTCGCCACGCAGGCCAGGTCGCCCGCGATGACGTGCGGGACCGGCCGTTGCTGCTTGCCGAAGGGCGTGGCCAGCGCCCCGATGCGCTCGTCCGCCTCGTGCAGGGCGCGGCTCTCGTGGCCGTGGTCGGCCAGGCCGTGCCCGCAGACGTGCACGGTCTGGTCGGCGCGCAGGGTGCCGGAGAAGACGCGGACCAGCGAGATCCGGCCGACGTAGGGGTCGGAGGACGTCTTGACGACCTCGGCGACCAGGGGCCCGTCGGGGTCGCACCGGTTCAGCTCGCGCGGCCGGCCGTCCGGTGCGGCCACCCGGGGTGCCTCGCGCTCCAGCGGGGTCGGGAAGCCGCGGGCGACCAGCTCCAGCAGTTCCACCGTGCCCAGTCCCTGGCGGGCGCCCTCGGCCGCGGGGGCGGCGGCCAGGACGGGGAAGAAGGACCCGCGGGCCACGGCCCGCTCCAGGTCCTGGATGAGGGTCTTGACGTCGATCTGCTCGCCGCCGAGGTAGCGGTCCATGAGGGTCTCGTCCTCGCTCTCCGCGATGATCCCCTCGATCAGCCGGTTGCGGGCCTCCTCGATCAGCGGCAGCTCGTCGGCGCCCGGTTCGGACTCCTTGCGCTCGCCGGTCGAGTAGTCGAACAGCTTCTGGGTGAGCAGGCCGATCAGTCCCGTCACGGGCGCGTGCCCGTCGGCGCCCCGCGGTCCGTGCAGCGGCAGGTAGAGCGGCAGCACGGCGTCGGGGTCGTCGGCGCCGAACGCCTCGGCGCAGATCCGTGTCATCTCCTCGAAGTCGGCGCGGGCGGCCTCCAGGTGCGTGATCACGATGGCGCGGGGCATGCCGACGGCCGCGCACTCCTCCCAGACCATGCGGGTCGAGCCGTCCACGCCGTCGGCGGCCGAGACGACGAAGAGGGCCGCGTCCGCCGCCCGCAGACCGGCCCTGAGTTCACCGACGAAGTCGGCGTACCCGGGGGTGTCCAGGAGGTTGGTCTTGATGCCGTCCCATTCGACGGGCACCAGGGAGAGCTGTACGGAGCGCTGCTGCCGGTGCTCCATCTCGTCGTAGTCCGAGACACAGCCGCCGTCCTCGACGCGGCCGGCCCGGTTCACCGCCCCCGCGGTCAGCGCGAGGGCCTCCACCAGGGTCGTCTTGCCCGAACCGGAGTGGCCGACCAGCACCACATTCCGTACGGACGCGGGATGGTCGGCCGCCTGTGCCCTGCCGGCGGCTCCGGGGTGGGTGTGTGCCTTGTCGCCCATGTCCTTGCCTCCCGTGCACGGTGAGGTCACTGTGGGCGCGGACACGCGGGACCGCGTGCACTGGCGGCTCCGGCGACGCCCGCGGTCCTTCGAGCTTTGCACTCGTGTCACGCCGCGTCCATACGGAGGACCCGCTCCCGGCGCCCGCCCGGCCCCTGGGCGGCGGTCCGGGTGCCCGGCCGTCGGCCCCGCGCGCTCGTGGCTACGATGGGCCAGCCGGTGGCCAGTGGGGCCACACGGCGACACCGACCGTCGGGAAGGCCATGCTGAACAAGTACGCGCGTGCATTTTTCACGCGTGTCCTCACACCGTTCGCCGCGTTTCTCATCCGCCGGGGCGTGAGCCCGGACACGGTCACGCTGATCGGCACCGCCGGAGTGGTCGCGGGTGCGCTGGTCTTCTACCCCATGGGCGAGTTCTTCTGGGGCACCGTCGTGATCACCCTGTTCGTCTTCTCGGACCTGGTCGACGGCAACATGGCCCGCCAGTTGGGGCGCTCCAGCCGCTGGGGGGCCTTCCTGGACTCCACGCTGGACCGGGTCGCGGACGGCGCGATCTTCGGCGGTTTCGCGCTCTGGTACGCGGGCGGCGGCGACGACAACGTGCTGTGCGCGGTGTCGATCTTCTGCCTGGCCAGCGGCCAGGTGGTGTCGTACACCAAGGCGCGGGGCGAGTCGATCGGCCTGCCGGTCGCCGTCAACGGGCTGGTGGAGCGTGCCGAGCGGCTGGTGATCTCCCTGGTCGCGGCCGGTTTCGCGGGCCTGCACAAGTTCGGGGTGCCCGGCATCCAGTACCTGCTGCCGGTGGCCCTGTGGATCGTCGCCGTCGGCAGCCTGGTCACGCTGGTCCAGCGGGTCGTCACGGTCCGCCGGGAGTCCGCCGAGGCGGAGGCCGCCGCGCACCGGCAGACGCAGGGGAGCGAGGCCGCCCAGTGAGCGCCCAGGAGCGCCTGACCGACGCGCTGTACGGCGCCGGCTGGAGCACCGTGAAGAACCTGCCCGAGCCCGTCGCCGCCCGGCTCGGCCGGGGCATCGCCGACCTGGCGTGGAAGCGGCGCGGCAAGGGCGTCCTGCGGCTCGAGGACAACTACGCCCGCGTGGTGCCCGGCGCGAGCCCCGAGCGGCTCGCCGCGCTCTCCCGCGCGGGGATGCGGTCGTACCTGCGGTACTGGATGGAGTCGTTCCGGCTGCCCGCCTGGAGCCGGGAGCGCATCGCGGCGGGCGTCGTGGTCAAGGACCTGCACCTGCTGACCGAGGGCCTGGCCGCGGGCAAGGGCGTCGTCCTGGCCCTGCCGCACCTGGCCAACTGGGACCTCGCGGGCGCCTGGCTCACCACCCACCTGGGCATCCCCTTCACGACGGTCGCCGAGCGGCTCAAGCCCGAGACGCTCTACGACCGGTTCGTCGCCTACCGCGAGGGCCTGGGCATGGAGGTCCTGCCGCACAGCGGCGGCGCCGCCTTCGGCACGCTCGCCCGGCGGTTGCGCGGCGGCGGCCTGGTCTGCCTGGTCGCCGACCGCGACCTGTCCGCCTCCGGCGTCGAGGTGAGCTTCTTCGGTGAGCCGGCCCGGATGCCCGCCGGACCCGCGCTGCTCGCCCAGCACACCGGCGCGGTGCTGCTGCCGGCGACCCTCTGGTACGACGAGACGCCCGTGATGCGGGGCCGGGTCCATCCGCCCGTCGAGGTGCCGGAGTCAGGCACCCGGCGCGAGAAGACGTCCGTCATGACACAGGCGCTGGCCGACGCCTTCGCCACCGGGATCGCCGACCATCCGGAGGACTGGCACATGCTCCAGCGCTTGTGGCTCGCCGACCTCGACCCCGCGAAGGGGCCCTCGTGAGGATCGGCATCGTCTGCCCGTACTCCTGGGACGTCCCGGGCGGGGTCCAGTTCCACATCCGCGACCTCGCCGAGTACTTCCTCCGGCTCGGCCACGAGGTCTCCGTCCTCGCCCCGGCCGACGACGACACCCCGCTGCCGCCGTACGTCGTCTCGGCCGGCCGGGCGGTGCCGGTGCCGTACAACGGCTCGGTGGCCCGGCTGAACTTCGGCTTCCTGAGCGCCGCCCGGGTGCGGCGGTGGCTGCACGAGGGCGCCTTCGACGTCATCCACATCCACGAGCCGACCTCGCCCTCGCTGGGCCTGCTGGCCTGCTGGGCGGCGCAGGGCCCGATCGTGGCGACCTTCCACACCTCCAACCCGCGCTCCCGCGCGATGATCGCCGCGTACTCCATCCTCCAGGCCGCCCTGGAGAAGATCAGCGCGCGCATCGCGGTCAGCGAGTACGCCCGCCGCACCCTCGTCGAGCACCTCGGCGGCGACGCGGTGGTCATCCCCAACGGCGTCGACGTCGACTTCTTCGCCAAGGCCCGGCCCCGCCCCGAGTGGCAGGGCGGCACCATCGGCTTCGTCGGACGCATCGACGAGCCGCGCAAGGGACTGCCGGTGCTGATGCGGGCCCTGCCCTCGATCCTCGCCGCCCGCCCGGACACCCGGCTGCTGGTGGCCGGGCGCGGCGACGAGGAGGAGGCGGTCGCCTCGCTCCCCGCCGACCTGCGCTCCCGGGTGGAGTTCCTCGGCATGGTCAGCGACGAGGACAAGGCCCGCTTCCTGCGCAGCGTCGACCTGTACGTGGCCCCCAACACCGGCGGCGAGAGCTTCGGCATCGTCCTCGTCGAGGCCATGTCGGCGGGGGCTCCGGTGCTCGCCTCCGACCTGGACGCCTTCGCCCAGGTCCTGGACCGGGGGGCGGCCGGGGAACTGTTCCCGACCGAGGACGCCGACGCCCTGGCCGCCGCGGCCGTACGCCTGCTGGAGGACCCGGCCCGGCGCGCGGAACTGCGGGAGCGGGGCAGCGCCCACGTCCGCCGCTTCGACTGGTCGACGGTCGGCGCGGACATCCTGTCCGTCTACGAGACGGTCACCGCGGGCGCGGCGGCGGTCGCCACCGACGAACGGGCGACGGGGCTGCGGGCGCGGTTCGGGCTGGCCCGGGACTGAGCGGGGGCCGGCCGGGCCGGCGGGGGACCGAGCGGGGCCGGTTCGGGCTCGTGCGGGACCGAGCGGGCGCGGTTCGGGCTGGCGCGGGACTGAGCGGGGGCCGACCGGGCCGGCGGGGGACCGAGCCGGCGCGGTTCGGGCCGGCGGGGGACCGAGCGGGGGCGGGACCGAGCGGGGGCGGGACCGAGCCGGTGCTGGCCGGGCCGGTGCGCACCGCGGGATACGGCGCCGGGGCGGCCCGGTAAGTTGGCGCAGCGTGACCGCAACCCTGATCTGGATTCTCGTCGCCCTCGTCGCCGTCGGCCTCTACCTGAGCTGGACGGCGGGCCGCCTGGACCGGCTGCACGCCCGGATCGACGCCGCCCGCGCCGCGCTGGACGCCCAGTTGCTGCGGCGGGCCTCCGTGGCCCAGGAACTGGCCACCTCCGGCGTCCTGGACCCGGCCGCCTCGATCGTCCTGTACGAGGCCGCGCACGCCGCCCGGCAGGCCGAGGAGGAACAGCGCGAGGTCGCCGAGAGCGAGCTGAGCCAGGCGCTGCGGGCCGTCTTCGGCGACCGGCACCAGGTGGAGGTCATCCGCGAGGCGCCCGGCGGCGAGGAGGCGGCCGGCGAGCTGACCGAGGCGGTGCGCCGGGTGCCGATGGCCCGCCGCTTCCACAACGACGCCGTGGGCGGCGCCCGCCGGCTGCGCGAGCACCGCAAGGTCCGCTGGTTCCGCCTGGCCGGCCACGCCCCGTTCCCGCTGGCCTTCGAGATGGACGACGAGCCCCCGGCGGCCCTGGTCGACCGGGGCAACTAGGCGTCCCCGTTGGCTTGCCCGTGGGCTTCCCCGTTGGGCGTCCGTGCCAAAACGAGCCACCGGCTCCTCATTGGCCCTTGCTGTGGACTGGTCCCGTCGCGTTTCCTCAAAGCCGAAGAAACCCTCTTTCCCCACCCAGTGAGGTACCCGTGGCCAGCACGCTTCCCGACACCCAGGCCCCCGAGACCGGCACCGCCCGCGTGAAGCGCGGCATGGCCGAGCAGCTCAAGGGCGGCGTGATCATGGACGTCGTCACCCCGGAGCAGGCGAAGATCGCCGAGGACGCGGGCGCCGTCGCCGTCATGGCGCTGGAGCGCGTCCCGGCCGACATCCGCAAGGACGGCGGCGTGGCCCGGATGTCCGACCCGGACATGATCGAGGGCATCATCGAGGCCGTCTCGATCCCGGTCATGGCCAAGTCCCGCATCGGCCACTTCGTCGAGGCCCAGGTCCTGCAGTCGCTCGGCGTGGACTACATCGACGAGTCCGAGGTCCTCACCCCGGCCGACGAGGTCAACCACTCCGACAAGTGGGCGTTCACCACCCCCTTCGTCTGCGGTGCCACCAACCTGGGCGAGGCCCTGCGCCGCATCGCCGAGGGCGCCGCGATGATCCGCTCCAAGGGCGAGGCCGGCACCGGCAACGTCGTCGAGGCCGTCCGCCACCTGCGCCAGATCAAGAACGAGATCGCCCGGCTGCGCGGCTACGACAACCACGAGCTGTACGCCGCCGCCAAGGAGCTGCGCGCCCCCTACGAGCTGGTCAAGGAGGTCGCCGAGCTGGGCAAGCTCCCGGTGGTGCTGTTCTCCGCCGGCGGCGTGGCCACCCCCGCCGACGCCGCCCTGATGCGCCAGCTCGGCGCCGAGGGCGTCTTCGTCGGCTCCGGCATCTTCAAGTCCGGCGACCCCGCCAAGCGCGCCGCCGCCATCGTCAAGGCGACCACCTTCTACGACGACCCGAAGATCATCGCGGACGCGTCCCGCAACCTCGGCGAGGCCATGGTCGGCATCAACTGCGACACCCTCCCCGAGACCGAGCGCTACGCCAACCGGGGCTGGTGATGACCGCTCCCGTGATCGGAGTGCTCGCCCTCCAGGGCGACGTACGGGAGCACCTGACCGCCCTGGCCGCGGCCGGCGCCGAGGCCGGGCCGGTCCGGCGCCCCGAGGAACTCGCCGGGGTGGACGGCCTGGTGATCCCCGGCGGCGAGTCCACCACCATCTCCAAGCTGGCCGTCCTCTTCGGGGTGATGGAACCCCTCCGTGCGCGCGTGCGGGACGGCATGCCCGTCTACGGCACCTGCGCGGGCATGATCCTGCTCGCCGACAAGATCCTCGACCCGCGCTCCGGCCAGGAGACCGTCGGCGGCATCGACATGATCGTGCGCCGCAACGCCTTCGGCCGGCAGAACGAGTCCTTCGAAGCGGCCCTCGACGTCAAGGGCGTCGCGGGCGATCCTGTGGAAGGCGTCTTCATCCGCGCCCCCTGGGTGGAGTCCGTGGGCGCCCGCGCCGAGGTGCTCGCCGAGCACGACGGGCACATCGTCGCCGTCCGCCAGGGCGACGCGCTGGCCACGTCGTTCCACCCGGAACTGACCGGCGACCACCGTGTGCACGCCCTGTTCGTCGACATGGTGCACGCGAAGCGGGCGGCGGAGTCCTTGTAGGATCTCTGGGGTTCGTTCAGTAGATGGGTTACGCGAAGGAGACAGGCAGATGTCCGGCCACTCTAAATGGGCCACGACGAAGCACAAGAAGGCCGTCATCGATGCCAAGCGCGGCAAGCTCTTCGCGAAGCTGATCAAGAACATCGAGGTGGCGGCCCGGATGGGCGGCGCCGATATCGACGGCAATCCGACGCTGTACGACGCCATCCAGAAGGCCAAGAAGCAGTCGGTCCCGAACAAGAACATCGACTCCGCGGTCAAGCGCGGCGCCGGTCTCGAAGCCGGCGGCGCCGACTACGAGACGATCATGTACGAGGGCTACGGGCCGAACGGCGTCGCGGTGCTCATCGAGTGCCTCACCGACAACCGCAACCGCGCCGCCTCCGACGTCCGCGTCGCCATGACCCGCAACGGCGGCTCCATGGCCGACCCGGGTTCGGTGTCGTACCTGTTCAACCGCAAGGGCGTGGTGATCGTCCCCAAGGGCGAGCTGTCCGAGGACGACGTCCTCGCCGCCGTCCTCGACGCGGGTGCCGAGGAGGTCAACGACCTCGGCGAGACCTTCGAGGTGATCAGCGAGGCCACCGACCTGGTCGCGGTCCGCACCGCCCTTCAGGACGCCGGCATCGACTACGAGTCGGCGGACGCCAACTTCGTCCCGACCATGCAGGTCGAGCTGGACGAGGAGGGCGCGCGGAAGATCTTCAAGCTGATCGACGCGCTGGAGGACAGCGACGACGTGCAGAACGTCTTCGCCAACTTCGACGTCAGCGACGAGGTCATGGAGAAGGTCGACGCGTAGCGCGCGCCGGCTCCACGGGCCGACGGGACACACCCGTCGGCCCGTCGCTCTGTCGGTGGCACCCGATAGCCTGCACAAACAGGTGATCGATGGGAGGGGCGTCGCGTGCGCGTACTGGGGGTCGACCCGGGGCTGACCCGCTGCGGGATCGGCGTCGTCGAGGGCGTCGCGGGCCGCCCGCTGGCCATGCTCGGCGTCGGAGTCGTCCGCACCCCCGCCGACGCCGACCTCGGCCGGCGCCTGGTCGCCGTCGAGGAGGGCATCGAGCGCTGGCTGGACGAGCACCGCCCGGAGTACGTCGCCGTGGAGCGCGTCTTCAGCCAGCACAACGTACGCACCGTGATGGGCACCGCCCAGGCCAGCGCCGTCGCCATCCTGTGCGCCTCCCGGCGCGGCATCCCCGTCGCCCTGCACACCCCCAGCGAGGTCAAGGCCGCCGTCACCGGCTCAGGCCGCGCCGACAAGGCCCAGGTCGGCGCCATGGTGACCCGGCTGCTGCGGCTCGCCGCCCCGCCGAAGCCCGCGGACGCCGCCGACGCCCTGGCCCTGGCCATCTGCCACATCTGGCGCGCCCCCGCGCAGAACCGCCTGCGGCAGGCCGCCGCCCTGCACGCCCGCTCCGTACCGCAGGTACGGGAAGTACCGAAAGGCCGCCCCGCATGATCGCCTTCGTCAGCGGCACCGTCGCCGCGCTCGCCCCCGACGCCGCGGTGATCGAGGTCGGCGGCGTCGGCATGGCCGTCCAGTGCACCCCGAACACCCTCTCCGCGCTCCGCGTGGGCAAGCCCGCCAGGCTCGCCACCTCCCTGGTCGTCCGCGAGGACTCCCTCACCCTGTACGGCTTCGCGGACGACGACGAGCGCCAGGTCTTCCAGTCGCTCCAGACCGCCAGCGGCGTCGGCCCCCGCCTCGCCCAGGCCATGCTGGCCGTGCACAGCCCCGACGCGCTGCGCCGAGCCGTCTCCACCGGCGACGAGAAGGCCCTGACCGCAGTCCCCGGCATCGGCAAGAAGGGCGCCCAGAAGCTCCTGCTCGAACTGAAGGACCGGCTCGGCGAGCCGATCGGCGCCCCCGCCGTCGGCGCCCCGGTCAGCACCGGATGGCGCGACCAGTTGCACGCCGCCCTCATCGGCCTCGGATACGCCACCCGGGAGGCCGACGAGGCCGTGACCGCCGTCGCCCCGCGGGCGGAGGCCGCGGGCGGCCCGCCCCCGGTGGGCCAGTTGCTCAAGGCGGCCCTCCAGACGCTGAACCGCACCCGGTAGGCAGCGGTCACCGCGCCCGCCCGTCCGTAGCGAGAACCGAGGCAGACCACTGATGAACTGGGACGACACGACCGGCCCCGACACCGACGCCACCGACGCCACCGGCGAGCGGCTGGTCGGCCCGGTCGCCGACCGCGAGGACCAGGCCGTCGAGGCCGCCCTGCGCCCCAAGGACCTCGGCGAGTTCATCGGCCAGGAGAAGGTCCGCGAGCAGTTGGACCTCGTCCTGCGCGCCGCCCGCGCCCGCGGCGCCACCGCCGACCACGTGCTGCTCTCCGGCGCCCCCGGCCTCGGCAAGACCACCCTGTCGATGATCATCGCGGCCGAGATGGGCGCCCCCATCCGCATCACCTCCGGCCCCGCCATCCAGCACGCCGGCGACCTCGCCGCGATCCTCTCCTCCCTCCAGGAGGGCGAGGTCCTTTTCCTCGACGAGATCCACCGCATGTCCCGCCCCGCCGAGGAGATGCTCTACATGGCGATGGAGGACTTCCGCGTCGACGTCATCGTCGGCAAGGGCCCCGGCGCCACCGCCATCCCCCTGGAACTGCCCCCGTTCACCCTGGTGGGCGCCACCACCCGGGCCGGCCTGCTGCCGCCTCCGCTGCGCGACCGCTTCGGCTTCACCGCCCACATGGAGTTCTACGAACCGGCCGAACTGGAGCGGGTCGTGCACCGCTCGGCGAGCCTCCTCGACGTCGAGATCGACACCGCCGGCGCCGCCGAGATCGCCGGCCGCTCCCGCGGCACCCCCCGCATCGCCAACCGGCTGCTGCGCCGGGTCCGCGACTACGCCCAGGTCAAGGCCGACGGCGTGATCACCCAAGACATCGCCGCGGCGGCCCTCGCCGTCTACGAGGTCGACGCCCGCGGCCTGGACCGGCTGGACCGGGCCGTGCTGGACGCCCTGCTGAAGCTGTTCGGCGGCGGCCCGGTCGGCCTGTCCACCCTCGCCGTCGCGGTGGGGGAGGAGCGGGAGACCGTCGAAGAGGTCGCCGAACCCTTCCTCGTACGGGAGGGGCTGCTCGCCCGCACCCCGCGCGGCCGGGTCGCGACCCCCGCCGCCTGGGCGCATCTCGGCCGCACCCCGCCCCGCGGGCAGACGCCGGGAATCGGACAAGGGGACCTGTTCGGGGCGTGAGGGCACCTCGTCGGCGAGCACATTGGCGGCGGGAGGAACCCCGGTGCCATGCTGAGCGTTGTTCCATGCGCGCGGACTCGCTTAGACTCCGCCGATGCCGCCCTTGTCAGCGGCGCACGACAACCCCCAACCATCAGGCCGCTCACATCGCGGTCGTGTGAAGGAAGTACCGACCCGTGAGTCTCGTGACCCTCCTCCCGTTCATCGTGCTCATCGGGGCCATGTTCCTGATGACCCGGTCGGCGAAGAAGAAGCAGCAGCAGGCCGCCGACATGCGGAACCAGATGCAGCCCGGTTCCGGCGTCCGCACCATCGGGGGCATGTACGCGACGGTCAAGGAGGTCAACGAGGACACGGTCCTCCTCGACGCCGGTCCGGGCGTCGACCTGCTCTTCGCCAAGAACTCGATCGGCGCCGTCCTCACCGACGACGAGTACAACCGCATCGTCCACGGCGTCGAGCACGACCTGAAGACCGACGGGGACCTCGTCCCGGACGACGCCTCCTCCCTCACCGGGACCGACGCCCCCGCCGACGCCGCCCCCGCCTCCGACGACACGCCCGTCGACCTCGGCAAGAAGGACGAGGCCGAGCGGCCCGCCGCCGAGGCCCCGAAGGACGAGCCGGTGAAGAGGGCCGACGGCGACACCGAGGCGAAGTAGCCGTGCCCCGGGGCACGCGGGCCGCACCCGCGTGCCGTCGGACATGCGCGGCTCCCACGGGATTCCGACACCATGTCATGGCCGCCGGTGCGCGAAGACGGCGTGCGGCGGCCCGAGAGGGAGTACGAGAAGGTGGCAGCACCTAAAAAGGGCCGGAACGCGAGCGCCCAGAGCAAGCCGGGGCGCTCGCTGGCCCTGATCCTGATCGCCATCGTGGCGCTCACCGGAGGGATGTTCGCCTCCGGGCACACCACTCCGCGTCTCGGCATCGACCTGGCCGGCGGGACGAGCATCACGCTCCGGGCCGTCGCGGAGCCCGGCCAGGAGTCCGCGATCAACAAGACCAACATGGACACCGCGGTCGAGATCATGGAGCGCCGGGTCAACGGTCTGGGTGTCTCGGAGGCCGAGGTCCAGACCCAGGGCGACAAGAACATCATCGTCAACATCCCCAAGGGCACCGACAGCAGGGAAGCCCGGGACCAGGTCGGCACCACCGCCAAGCTCTACTTCCGTCCCGTCCTCGCCACCGAGATCTCCGGCGCCGACGCGACGGCCAGCCCCTCCCCGAGCGCCTCCAGCAGCGCCTCGGACAAGGCCACCGGCAGCGCCGACGAGAGCGCGTCGCCCTCCGCCTCCGCCTCGCCGTCGGCCGACTCCACCTCCCAGGGCCGCGCGGTCACCGACGCCCTGAAGGCCGACGCCACCCCGTCGGCGACCGGCTCCGCGAGCGCCTCGGCCTCCGCGTCCCCCAGCGCCAGCGCCTCCGCGAGCGACGAGGACAGCGAGCTTCAGGCCGCCTACACCAAGCTCGACTGCACCGACAAGGCCGCCCGCGCCAAGGCCGGCGAGGGCGTGAAGCCCACCGAGTCCACCGTCGCCTGCGGGCAGAACGCGCAGGGGCAGTGGCAGAAGTACGTCCTCGGCCCCGCCGAGGTCGACGGCACGGACGTCGACGACGCCAAGGCCGTCTTCAACACCCAGACCGGCGCCGGCTGGACCGTCACGATGGACTTCACCGACGGCGGCGCCAAGAAGTTCGCGGACATCACCGGCAAGCTGGCCAAGAACCAGTCCCCGCAGAACCAGTTCGCGATCGTCCTGGACAACGAGGTCGTCTCCGACCCGTACGTCAGCCAGGCGCTGACCGGCGGCAACGCCGAGATCTCCGGCAGCTTCACGCAGGAGGAGGCGCAGAGCCTCGCCAACATGCTGTCCTACGGCGCGCTGCCGCTGAGCTTCAAGGAGGACAGCGTCACCACGGTGACCCCCGCGCTCGGCGGCGACCAGCTCCGAGCCGGTCTGATCGCCGGCGCGATCGGCCTCGCCCTGGTCCTGATCTACCTGCTGGTCTACTACCGCGGCCTGTCCTTCATCGCCATGGCCTCGCTGCTGGTCTCCGCGGCCCTCACCTACGTGATCATGTCGCTGCTCGGCCCGACCATCGGCTTCGCGCTGAACCTGCCGGCCGTCTGCGGCGCCATCGTCGCCATCGGCATCACCGCGGACTCGTTCATCGTGTACTTCGAACGGGTCCGGGACGAGATCCGCGAGGGCCGCTCGCTGCGCCCCGCCGTCGAGCGGGCCTGGCCGCGCGCCCGGCGCACCATCCTGGTCTCCGACTTCGTGTCGTTCCTCGCCGCCGCGGTGCTGTTCATCGTCACCGTCGGCAAGGTGCAGGGCTTCGCGTTCACGCTCGGTCTGACCACCGTCCTCGACGTGGTCGTGGTGTTCCTCTTCACCAAGCCGCTGCTGACCCTGATGGCCCGCCGCAAGTTCTTCGCGAGCGGCCACAAGTGGTCCGGTCTCGACCCGCGGAGCCTGGGCGCCAAGCCGCCGCTGCGCCGCACCCGTCGTCCCTCCCGTCCCGCCGGCCCTGTCGACCCGAAGGAGGCGTGAGAGATGTCGAAACTCGGCAGCCTCGGCGCCCGACTGCACCACGGCGAGGTCGGTTACGGCTTCGTCAAGAACCGCAAGATCTGGTACGGCATCTCGATCCTGATCACCATCACGGCCATCGTCGGCCTGGCGGTGCGCGGCCTGCACATGGGCATCGAGTTCCAGGGCGGTGCCGTCTTCACCACCCCGAAGAACACCAACGCCTCGGTCTCCCGGGCCGAGGAGGACGCGGAGCGGGCCTCCGGCCACGACGCGATCGTCCAGAAGCTCGGCGACGGCAGCCTGCGCATCCAGATCTCCGGGATCGACACCGACAAGTCGGACCAGATCAAGGAGAAGCTGTCCCAGGACCTCAAGATCGACGCCGAGCAGATCAACGCCGAGCTGGTCGGCCCCAGTTGGGGTGACCAGATCGCCAACAAGGCGTGGCAGGGCCTGGGGATCTTCCTGGTCCTGGTGGTGATCTACCTGGCGATCGCCTTCGAGTGGCGGATGGCGCTCGCGGCGTTCGTCGCCCTGATCCACGACATCACCATCACCGTCGGCATCTACGCCCTGGTGGGCTTCGAGGTCACCCCGGGCACGGTGATCGGTCTGCTGACCATCCTCGGCTACTCGCTGTACGACACGGTGGTCGTCTTCGACAGCCTCAAGGAACAGACCCGGGACATCACCAAGCAGACCCGCTGGACCTACGCCGAGATCGCCAACCGGTCGATCAACAGCACCCTGGTCCGCTCCATCAACACCACGGTGGTCGCGCTGCTGCCGGTGGCGGGTCTGCTGTTCATCGGCGGCGGCGTGCTCGGCGCCGGCATGCTCAACGACATCTCGCTGTCGCTGTTCGTCGGCCTCGCGGCCGGCGCGTACTCCTCGATCTTCATCGCCACGCCGCTCGTCGCCGACCTCAAGGAGCGCGAGCCGCAGATGAAGGCGCTCAAGAAGCGCGTCCTCGCCAAGCGCGCCCAGGCCGCCGCGAAGGGCGACTCCCTGGAGACCGCGGACGACACCGACGAGGCCTACGGCGACGAGCCCGAGGACACCGCGACCGTCGTCGTCGGCCCCCGCAACCAGCCCGCGTCCCGCACCCGGGGCCGCGGCCGGCCCTCGGGGAAGCGCCGATGACCGGCCTGCGGGAGCTGCTGCTCAGCCGCATCCGGGACGTCGCCGACTATCCGGAGCCGGGCGTGATGTTCAAGGACATCACCCCGCTGCTGGCCGACCCGGAGGCGTTCGGCGCGCTCACCGACGCCCTGGCCGGGATCGCCAAGGACACCGGCGCCACCAAGGTCGTCGGCCTGGAGGCCCGCGGCTTCATCCTCGGCGCCCCGGTCGCCGTCCGCGCCGGCCTGGGCTTCATCCCCGTACGCAAGGCGGGCAAGCTCCCCGGAGCCACCCTCAGCCAGTCCTACGAGCTGGAGTACGGCTCGGCCGAGATCGAGATCCACGCCGAGGACCTGGCGGCCGGCGACCGGGTCCTGGTCGTCGACGACGTGCTGGCCACCGGCGGCACCGCCGAGGCGTCGCTCCAGCTCATCCGGCGGGCCGGCGCCTCGGTCGCGGGAGTGGCGGTGCTGATGGAGCTGGGCTTCCTCGACGGCCGCGCCAAGCTGGAGCCCGCCCTGGACGGCGCACCGCTCCAGGCGCTGCTCACCGTCTAGCCACCGCTCCGCGGCTGGCGGGACACCGGCGCGACACCGAACGGCGGGCCCGGAGGAATCCGGCGCCCGCCTCAGGTGTTCCTGTGGTGGACGGGCTTCACACCGTCCTGAAGGCGATGCCGGGAGTCCGGATCGCTACCATGGGGTTTCCGGAGCCTGACCGGGGGACCCGGATCGCGCACGAGGAGTCCTCTTGCCAGACGAGGCCCAGCCACTGACCGCCGCCAAGCCCGAGCCCGCCTCGGCGCCTGCGGCCAAGCCCGCACCGAGCGCTCCGCACGCCACGAACGACACCCGCGGGCCGATCCAGCACGCCCCGGCCGCGCCCGTCGACAAGCCGGCCGAGGTCCGCCCCAAGCCGGCTGCCCCCGCCGAGCGCCCGCAGAACCCGCCCGTGGTCCGCGCGCCCGCCGCCCAGCCCCGCTCCGGCTCCTCCAACCGCGTCCGGGCCCGCCTCGCCCGCCTCGGCGTCCAGCGCGCCAACCCGTACAACCCGGTCCTGGAGCCGCTGCTGCGGATAGTCCGCGGCAACGATCCGAAGATCGAAACGGCGACTTTGCGCCAGATCGAGCGCGCCTACCAGGTGGCCGAGCGCTGGCACCGCGGCCAGAAGCGCAAGAGCGGCGACCCGTACATCACCCACCCCCTCGCCGTCACCACCATCCTCGCCGAGCTGGGCATGGACCCGGCCACCCTGATGGCGGGCCTGCTGCACGACACCGTCGAGGACACCGAGTACGGCCTGGACGACCTGCGCCGCGACTTCGGCGACGTGGTCGCCCTGCTGGTCGACGGCGTCACCAAGCTGGACAAGGTCAAGTTCGGCGAGGCCGCGCAGGCCGAGACCGTGCGCAAGATGGTCGTCGCCATGGCCAAGGACCCCCGCGTCCTGGTCATCAAGCTCGCCGACCGCCTGCACAACATGCGCACCATGCGCTACCTCAAGCGCGAGAAGCAGGAGAAGAAGGCGCGCGAGACCCTGGAGATCTACGCGCCGCTCGCCCACCGCCTGGGCATGAACACCATCAAGTGGGAGCTGGAGGACCTCGCCTTCGCGATCCTCTACCCCAAGATGTACGACGAGATCGTCCGCCTGGTCGCCGAGCGCGCCCCCAAGCGCGACGAGTACCTGGCGATCGTCACCGACGAGGTCCAGCAGGACCTGCGCGCCGCCCGGATCAAGGCGACCGTGACCGGCCGCCCCAAGCACTACTACAGCGTCTACCAGAAGATGATCGTCCGCGGCCGGGACTTCGCGGAGATCTACGACCTGGTCGGCATCCGCGTCCTGGTGGACACCGTCCGCGACTGCTACGCGGCCCTCGGCACGGTCCACGCCCGCTGGAACCCGGTTCCGGGGCGGTTCAAGGACTACATCGCGATGCCCAAGTTCAACATGTACCAGTCGCTGCACACGACGGTCATCGGGCCCAACGGCAAGCCGGTCGAACTGCAGATCCGCACCTTCGACATGCACCGCCGCGCCGAGTACGGCATCGCCGCGCACTGGAAGTACAAGCAGGAGGCGGTCGCCGGCGCCTCCAAGGTCCGCACCGATGTGCCGAAGGCGTCCGGCAAGGACAAGGACGCCATCAACGACATGGCGTGGCTGCGGCAGTTGCTGGACTGGCAGAAGGAGACCGAGGACCCCGGCGAGTTCCTGGAGTCCCTCCGCTTCGACCTGTCCCGCAACGAGGTCTTCGTCTTCACGCCCAAGGGCGACGTCATAGCGCTGCCGGCCGGGGCCACCCCGGTGGACTTCGCGTACGCGGTGCACACCGAGGTCGGCCACCGCACCATAGGAGCACGGGTCAACGGGCGGCTGGTCCCGCTGGAGTCCACCCTCGACAACGGCGACCTGGTGGAGGTCTTCACCTCCAAGGCGGCCGGCGCGGGCCCCTCCCGCGACTGGCTGGGCTTCGTGAAGTCGCCGCGCGCCCGCAACAAGATCCGGGCCTGGTTCTCCAAGGAGCGCCGGGACGAGGCGATCGAGCAGGGCAAGGACGCCATCGTCCGCGCCATGCGCAAGCAGAACCTGCCGATCCAGCGCATCCTGACCGGGGACTCCCTGGTCACGCTGGCGCACGAGATGCGCTACTCGGACATCTCCGCGCTGTACGCGGCGATCGGCGAGGGGCACGTCTCCGCGCAGAACATCGTGCAGAAGCTGGTCCAGGCGCTCGGCGGCGAGGAGGCGGCCACCGAGGAGATCGACGAGGCGGTCCCGCCGTCCCGCGGCCGGAGCCGCAAACGCCGCTCCAGCGCCGACCCGGGCGTCGTCGTCAAGGGCGTGGACGACGTGTGGGTCAAGCTGGCCCGCTGCTGCACCCCCGTCCCCGGCGACCCGATCATCGGCTTCGTCACCCGCGGCAGCGGCGTCTCGGTGCACCGCAGCGACTGCGTCAACGTGGAGTCGCTGTCCCGCGAGCCCGAGCGCATCCTCGACGTGGAGTGGGCGCCCACCCAGTCCTCGGTCTTCCTGGTCGCCATCCAGGTCGAGGCCCTGGACCGCTCCCGGCTGCTGTCGGACGTGACCAGGGTGCTGTCCGACCAGCACGTCAACATCCTCTCCGCGGCCGTCCAGACCTCCCGCGACCGCGTCGCCACCTCCCGCTTCACCTTCGAGATGGGCGACCCGAAGCACCTCGGCCACGTCCTGAAGGCCGTACGCGGGGTGGAGGGCGTCTATGACGTGTACCGGGTGACGTCGGCGCGCAGGCCCTCGTAGGGCCGGAAAAGGGCCGGAGAAGGGGCGGAGAGGGGCCGGAAAGGCTCGCACAGCGCGAAGGGGCCCCCGTGGTACGGGAGCCCCTCCGGTGGGCGCGGGACGGGATCAGCCGCCGAACTCCTGGAGACCCTTGAGGGCCTGGTCCAGCAGGGCCTGGCGGCCCTCCAGCTCACGCTCCAGCTTGTCGGCGCGGGCGTTGTTGCCCTGGGCGCGCGCCTGGTCGATCTGGCCGCGCAGCTTGTCCACCGCCGCCTGGAGCTGGCCGGTCAGCCCCTCGGCACGCGCGCGTGCCTCCGGGTTGGTCCGCCGCCACTCGGCCTCCTCGGCCTCCTGCAGCGCCCGCTCGACGGCGTGCATGCGGCCCTCGACCTTCGGCCGGGCGTCGCGCGGCACATGGCCGATGGCCTCCCAGCGCTCGTTGACCGACCGGAACGCGGCCCGCGCCGCCTTCAGATCCGTGATCGGCAGCAGCTTCTCGGCCTCCTCGGCCAGCTCCTCCTTGAGCTTGAGGTTCTCGGCCTGCTCGGCGTCCCGCTCGGCGAACACCGAGCTGCGCGCCGCGAAGAACACGTCCTGGGCGCCCCGGAAGCGGTTCCACAGGTCGTCCTCGTGCTCGCGCTGGGCCCGGCCCGCCGCCTTCCACTCGGCCATCAGCTCGCGGTACCGCGCCGCCGTCGGACCCCAGTCCGCCGAGGACGACAGCGCCTCCGCCTCGGCGACCAGCCGCTCCTTGGTCCGGCGGGCCTCCTCGCGCTGCGCGTCCAGTTGCGCGAAGTGCTGCTTGCGCCGCTTGGAGAACGCCGACCGGGCGTGCGAGAAGCGGTGCCACAGCTCGTCGTCGGACTTGCGGTCCAGCCGCGGCAGCCCCTTCCAGGTGTCCACCAGCGCCCGCAGCTTCTCACCGGCGGCCCGCCACTGGTCGGACTGGGCGAGCCGCTCGGCCTCGGCGACCAGGTCCTCCTTGGCCCGGCGGGCCTCGTCGGACTGCTTGGCCCGCTGCGCCTTGCGTTCCTCGCGGCGCTTCTCCACCAGCTCGACCAGCGTGTCCAGCTTCTCCCGGAGCGCCTGGAGGTCGCCCACCGCATGATGGGCGTCGACCTGCTCCCGCAGATGCTCGATGGCGGCCATGGCGTCCTTGGACGACAGGTCGGTGGTCCGCACACGCTTCTCGAGGAGGCCGATCTCGACCACCAGGCCCTCGTACTTGCGCTCGAAGTAGGCCAGCGCCTCCTCGGGGGAGCCGGCCTGCCAGGAACCGACGACCTGCTCGCCGTCGGCCGTACGCACGTACACGGTCCCCGTCTCGTCGACGCGGCCCCACGGGTCGCTGCTCACAGCGCCTCCTCCACATGATGCCTGCGGAGGGCTTTCCCACCCCCGGGCATCGTCCACAGTTTCGTCACGGCCAACATAGGCGACCGGCGGGTGACCTGTCCGCATCCCGCGCGACCGAAGTTCCGCCGTCGGCGGTCAGGATTCCGTGACGGTCGCCTTGTCGATCACGACCGTCGCGTTCGGCGCCCCGTCACCGGCGCCGGTGCTCTCACCAGCGGCGGCGATCTTCTTCAGGACCTTCATGCCGGCGTCCGAGAGCGTCCCGAACGGGGTGTAGCTCGGCGGCAACTGGCTGTCCTGGTAGACCAGGAAGAACTGGCTGCCGCCGGTGTCCGCCTTGCCGGTGTTGGCCATGGCGACCGTGCCCGCCGGGTAGGTGTTGTCCTTCAGGCTTTTGTCCTTCAGGTTCTCGTCCGGGATCGTGTAGCCCGGACCGCCGGTGCCCTGACCGGTCGGGTCGCCGCACTGGAGCACGTAGATGCCGTTGGTGGTGAGCCGGTGGCACTTGGTGTGGTCGAAGTACCCCTTGGCGGCGAGGAAGTTGAACGAGTTCACCGTGTGCGGCGCGGCCGAGGTCTTCAGCGCGACGTCTATCTCGCCGCACGTGGTGTCCAGCTTCAGGGTGTAGTCCGCCGACTTGTCGATCGACATCGCCGGCTCCTTCTTCCAGGTCTTCGTCGCCGGCTTGCCCGCCGCGGCCTTGTCGCACGGATCGGGCGCCTTGCTGGTCGCCGACGCGCTCGGGGTGGCCTCCGCCCCGGCGTTGGTCTTGTCGTCGTCGCCCTTGAGCGTCCCGGTGGTGTACAGCGCGAGGCTGCCCACCAGGACCACGCCGAGCACCGACGCGATCACCGTGTTGCGCACCCGCGCCTTGCGACGCGCGGCGGTGCGCCGCTGCTGCTGGCGCAAGAACTTCTCCCGGGCGAGCTGACGCCGCCGCTGCTCCTGGCTGACCACCGGGTTGTCTCCTATGCGTCTTCGTGTGCCGACCGGAACGCCTGGGTGCTCGTGGGCCGACCGCCTGCGTGTAGCCCCGTACCGTATATGGGTTCGCTGAGGAATCGGCACCGCCGGTAGGCTCTGACCACGGGCGCAGCCCGTTCACAAGCCACCCGTATCGACACAACGAAGGACGATCGTGCTCATTGCCGGGTTCCCCGCCGGGGCCTGGGGGACGAACTGCTACCTCGTCGCCCCCGCCGCCGGCGAGGAGTGCGTGATCATCGACCCCGGCCACCAGGCCGCCCAGGGAGTCGGGGAGGCGCTGAAGAAGCATCGGCTCAAGCCCGTCGCCGTCGTCCTCACCCACGGCCACATCGACCACGTGGCCTCGGTCGTCCCGGTGTGCGGCGCGAGCGACGTGCCCGCCTATATCCACCCCGCCGACCGGTACATGATGAGCGACCCCGAGAAGGGGATCGGCCGGGCCATCGGGATGCCGCTGATGGGCGAGCTGACGGTGGGGGAGCCGGACGACGTCCGGGAGCTGGCCGACGGCGCCCGGCTCGAACTGGCGGGCCTGGAGCTGACCGTCGCGCACGCGCCGGGCCATACCAAGGGGTCGGTGACCTTCGGCCTGCCCGAGGCGGCGGACGTCCCGCCGGTGCTGTTCTCGGGTGACCTGCTGTTCGCCGGCTCCATCGGACGCACCGACCTGCCCGGCGGCGACATGGCCGAGATGCTCGACTCGCTGGCCCGCGTGTGCCTGCCGCTCGACGACTCGACCGTGGTGCTGTCCGGCCACGGCCCCCAGACGACCATCGGCCAGGAGCGCGCCACCAACCCGTATCTGCGGCAGGTGGCCTCCGGCCGTCAGGAGCACGGCCCGTCCGAGGCTCCCCGACGAGGAATGTGACAAGAGTTCCGTGAGCACCTTCAAGGCCCCCAAGGGCACCTACGACCTGCTGCCGCCGGACTCCGCCAAGTACCTGGCGGTCCGCGAGGCGATCGCCGCCCCGCTGCGCGACTCCGGCTACGGCTACATCGAGACGCCCGGCTTCGAGAACGTCGAGCTGTTCGCCCGCGGTGTCGGCGAGTCCACCGACATCGTCACCAAGGAGATGTACGCCTTCGAGACCAAGGGCGGCGACCGGCTCGCCCTGCGCCCGGAGGGCACGGCCTCCGTGCTGCGCGCCGCCCTGGAGGCCAGCCTGCACAAGACGGGCAACCTCCCGGTCAAGCTCTGGTACTCGGGCTCGTACTACCGCTACGAGCGCCCCCAGAAGGGCCGTTACCGTCACTTCTCCCAGGTCGGCGCCGAGGCGATCGGCGCCGAGGACCCGGCCCTGGACGCCGAGCTGATCATCCTGGCCGACCAGGCGTACCGCTCGCTGGGCCTGAGCCGGTTCCGCATCCTGCTCAACAGCCTGGGCGACAAGGAGTGCCGGCCGGTCTACCGCGCGGCGCTCCAGGAGTTCCTGCGCGGCCTCGACCTCGACGAGGAGACCCTGCGCCGGGCGGACATCAACCCGCTGCGTGTCCTGGACGACAAGCGCGCGGACGTCCAGCGGCAGCTCACCGGCGCGCCCCTGCTGCGCGACTACCTCTGCGACGCCTGCAAGGCGTACCACGAGGAGGTCCGCGAGCTGATCACCGCGGCCGGCGTCGTCTTCGAGGACGACCCCAAGCTGGTCCGCGGCCTGGACTACTACACCCGCACCACCTTCGAGTTCGTCCACGACGGCCTGGGCTCGCAGTCCGCGGTGGGCGGCGGCGGCCGGTACGACGGCCTCTCGGAGATGATCGGCGGTCCCGCGCTGCCGTCCGTCGGCTGGGCCCTCGGCGTCGACCGCACGGTCCTCGCCCTGGAGGCCGAGGGCGTGGCGCTGGACCTGCCGCCGACCACCTCCGTCTTCGCCGTGCCGCTCGGCGAGGAGGCCCGCCGCATCCTCTTCGCCAAGGTCACCGAGTTGCGCAAGAACGGCATCGCCGCCGACTTCGCCTACGGCGGCAAGGGCCTCAAGGGCGCCATGAAGAGCGCCAACCGCAGCGGCGCCCGCTACACGATCGTCGCCGGCGAGCGCGACCTCGCCGACGGCGTCGTCCAGCTCAAGGACATGGCGTCCGGCGAGCAGACGGCGATCGGCGTCAACGAGATCGTGGCGGAACTGGAGTCGAAGCTCGGCTGAGGCCGCCGGCCCCGACGACGGGGGCGCCGGGGAACCGGCGCCCCCGCCCCGCGCCGGTGGCCGCTCGCACGGACTTCCTTATCCGCAACGAACGGTGCACACGCGCGAGCGTGCGGCACAATGGCCCTGTCAGAAGCAGGTCCGCGTCTCAAGTGACGGAATCGGCGTGATGAGCAGGACGACAGTGCGGGACGTCTCCACCGGACCCGGTCCCTCGCCGGACCCCTCCACGGGTCCGCGTACCGAGGGAGGCAGCCGCGCCCTGGCGCTGCTGCTGATCGTCACGGGTGCGGCCGGGCTGCTCGCCGCGTGGGTCATCACGCTCGACAAGTTCAAGCTGCTGGAAGCCAAGGTCGCGGGCACCACCTTCACCCCCGGGTGCAGCCTCAACCCGGTGGTCTCCTGCGGCAGCGTCATGGAGAGCGACCAGGCGTCCGTCTTCGGCTTCCCCAACCCGATGCTCGGCCTGGTCGCCTACGGCATCGTGATCTGCGTCGGCGTGAGCCTGCTGGCCCGCGCCCGCTTCCCGCGCTGGTACTGGCTCACCTTCAACGCCGGCACCCTCTTCGGCGTCGGCTTCTGCGCCTGGCTGATGTTCCAGTCCCTGTACCAGATCAACGCCCTGTGCCTGTGGTGCTGCCTGGCCTGGGTCGCCACGATCATCATGTTCTGGTACGTGACCTCCTTCAACGTCCGCAAGGGCTTCCTGCCCGCGCCGGGCTGGCTGCGCGGCTTCTTCGGCGAGTTCACCTGGGTCCTGCCGGTGCTGCACATCGGCATCATCGGGATGCTGATCCTGACCCGCTGGTGGGACTTCTGGACGAGCTGACGGTGCCGCCCGCGTTGTCGGTGCGGTGATTTAGGGTTCTTGACGTGGAGCCCGACCTGTTCACCGCCGCAGCAGAAGAACGCCAGGAGAAGGACCCCGCCGGCAGCCCGCTGGCCGTCCGGATGCGCCCGCGCACCCTCGACGAGGTGGTGGGCCAGCAGCACCTGCTCAAGCCCGGCTCGCCGCTGCGCCGCCTGGTCGGCGAGGGTGCCTCCGGCCCCGCGGGCCCCTCCTCGGTGATCCTGTGGGGGCCGCCCGGCACCGGCAAGACGACCCTGGCGTACGTCGTCTCCAAGGCGACCGACAAGCGGTTCGTGGAGCTGTCGGCGATCACCGCCGGCGTCAAGGAGGTCCGCACCGTCATCGACGGCGCCCGCCGCGCCGTCGGGGGGTACGGCAAGGAGACCGTCCTCTTCCTCGACGAGATCCACCGCTTCAGCAAGGCCCAGCAGGACTCCCTCCTCCCGGCCGTGGAGAACCGCTGGGTGACGCTGATCGCCGCCACCACGGAGAACCCGTACTTCTCGGTGATCTCCCCGCTGCTCTCCCGCTCCCTGCTGCTCACCCTCGAACCGCTCACCGACGACGACGTCCGGGACCTGCTCCGCCGCGCCCTGACCGACGAGCGGGGCCTCAAGGGCGCCGTCACGCTCCCCGAGGACACCGAGGACCACCTGTTGCGGATCGCCGGCGGCGACGCCCGCCGCGCGCTGACCGCCCTGGAGGCCGCCGCCGGGGCCGCCCTCGACCAGGGCGCGAGCGAGATCGCCCTGGCCACCCTGGAGGAGACGGTCGACCGGGCGGCCGTGAAGTACGACCGCGACGGCGACCAGCACTTCGACGTCGCCAGCGCCCTGATCAAGTCCATCCGCGGCTCCGACGTCGACGCCGCCCTGCACTATCTCGCCCGCATGATCGAGGCCGGCGAGGACCCCCGCTTCATCGCCCGCCGCCTGATGATCTCCGCCAGCGAGGACATCGGCCTCGCCGACCCGGGCGCCCTGCCGATCGCGGTCGCCGCCGCCCAGGCCGTCGCCATGATCGGTTTCCCCGAGGCCGCCCTCACCCTCAGCCACGCCACCATCGCCCTCGCCCTCGCCCCCAAGTCCAACGCCGCGACCACCGCCATCGGCGCCGCCCTGGCGGACGTACGCAAGGGGCAGGCCGGGCCGGTGCCGCCGCACCTGCGCGACAGCCACTACCAGGGCGCCGGCAAGCTCGGCCACGGCCAGGGGTACGTCTACCCGCACGACCTGCCCGAGGGCATCGCCGCCCAGCAGTACGCCCCGGACGCCCTCAAGGACCGCGAGTACTACACCCCGACCCGGCACGGCGCCGAGGCGCGGTACGCCGACGCCGTGGAGTGGACCCGCGAGCACCTCGGTCGCAAGCGGTCCTGAACACCCTGTAAACTCGCTCGGAGTGCCGAGTCCCGCGCAGTCAGAGCGGGACACCCGGCCGGAGCCCCCTCGGGGGTTCCAGGAGCGTCGCGCACCGTCGATCGGTGTCGCGGGCAGCCCACCACCATCCGTCGTGGCAGCAGGACGACGAGAACCGGTCGGTGGGCCACTCGCGTGCTGCACGTATGTGCCCAGACCAGGGAGCGGCTGCCCACCGAGGTCCCGCACCGGACCGAGGCGGGTCTCCCCAACTGCGGATGCGACCTCCCTCAACCCTGACAAGCCGATATCCAGGAAATGAGAGACAGTGGCGAACCAGTCCCGCCCCAAGGTCAAGAAGTCGCGTGCCCTCGGCATCGCGCTGACCCCGAAGGCCGTCAAGTACTTCGAGGCCCGCCCCTACCCGCCGGGTGAGCACGGCCGCGGCCGCAAGCAGAACTCGGACTACAAGGTCCGACTGCTGGAGAAGCAGCGTCTGCGCGCGCAGTACGACGTGTCCGAGCGCCAGCTCGTCCGCGCCTACGAGCGTGCCTCCAAGGTCCAGGGCAAGACCGGTGAGGCCCTGATCATCGAGCTGGAGCGCCGCCTCGACGCGCTGGTCCTGCGCTCGGGCATCGCCCGCACGATCTACCAGGCCCGCCAGATGGTCGTCCACGGCCACATCCAGGTCAACGGCCAGAAGGTCGACAAGCCGTCCTTCCGGGTCCGCCCCGACGACGTCGTGCAGGTCCGCGACCGCTCCAAGGACAAGACGCTGTTCCAGATCGCCCGCGAGGGCGGCTTCGCCCCCGACGGCGAGACCCCGCGCTACCTCCAGGTGAACCTCAAGGCCCTGGCGTTCCGCCTGGACCGCGAGCCGAACCGCAAGGAGATCCCGGTGATCTGCGACGAGCAGCTCGTCGTCGAGTACTACGCCCGCTGACCCCAGCCGGACGCAGCACCGAGCGGTACCTCAGCCCGCCGTCTCCCCGCCCCTCCGGGCGCGGGAGGCGGCGGGCCTCGTCGTACGCCCCGGCGGCGACGCCCGCCGGCCCGGACCGGGCGGGGGCGGCTCGGCCCCGGCCGGCCGCGCCCGGCTCAGCGCCCGCGCCACCGCCTCCTCCCGGCCGAGCCGCGCACCGGCCCGGACGCACTCCTCGTACCGCTCGTCGCCCAGGTGCTCCCGGGCCGTCGCCTCGCACAGCTCGTGCGGCGCGTTGTAGTGCGCCGAACCGAACAGCGGCAGCCCCACCGACGGCCACATCCGGCCCGCCGCGCCCTGCAGCACCGCCGCCTCCGCCGGATCGCCCTCCGTCGCCGTGACCAGCGCCAGCAGCTCGATCGACAGCACCGAGCCGAGCAGGTCCCGGAAGCCGTGGGCGTCGCGCAGACAGTCGGTCAGCAGCTCCCGGGCGCGGCCCGGATCGCCGTCGTACCAGGCCGCGTACGCCAGCACGTACAGCGCGTAGGCGCGCGCCCACCGCTCGCCGTGGTCGTCGCAGACCCGGCGCACCTCCTCGCACAGGCGGACCGCGTCCGCCAGATCGCCCTGGAACGCCCGAGCCATCGCCAGTTCCACCTGGGCCATCAGCACATTGCTGTTCAGCTCGCCGGTCTCCCGGTAGCGCTCCAGCGCCGAACGCAGCAGCGACTCCGCGGCCGGCATGTCGTCGGTGACCAGCTCCAGACAGCCCGAGCGGTGCACGGCGTACGCCAGCGCCGTGGTGTTCCCCGCCAGCTCCGCCTCCTCCCGGCACTCCCGCAGCGCCGCCAGCGCGGGCAGGGTGTCGCCCTGGAGGATCGCCACATAGGCCAGCACCCACAGCGCCTTCAGCCGGGGCCGCTGGTGCGCGGTCCGCTGCGCCGCCAGGCGCACCACCTGGTCCAGCCAGTGCCGCCCCTCCGACAGATGGCCGCAGCCCACCCAGTGGAACCACAGCGAGCCCGCCAGGTACTGGCCCAGGTGCGCCCCGTCCGGATCGGCCAGGCACTCCTCCAGCGCGCCCCGCAGATTCGGCAGCTCGGCCTCGATCCGCGCGGCCACCTCCGACTGGCGCGGCGAGAACCAGTCCAGCTCGCACCAGGTGGCCAGCCCCACGTACCAGTCCCGGTGCCGCCGCCGCAGCTTCGCCGCCTCGCCCGTCGCCGCCAGCCACTCGGCGCCGTACGCCCGGACCGTGTCGAGCATCCCGTAGCGCACCCCCGCCGGGGTGTCCTCGCGGGTCACCACCGACTGGGCGAGCAGCGCGCCCAGCACGTCGAGGACCTCGTCGGCGGGCAGACCGTCGCCGCCGCACACGTACTCCGCGGCGTCCAGGTCGAAGCGGCCCGCGAACACCGACAGCCGCGCCCACAGCAGCCGCTGCGCGGGCGTGCACAGCTCGTGGCTCCAGCCGATCGTGGTGCGCAGCGCCCGTTGCCGGGGGAGGACGGCCCGGTTCTCGCCGGCCAGCAGCCGGAACCGGTCGTCCAGCCGGCGCAGCACCTGCCCCGGCGACAGGGTGCCCAGCCGTCCCGCGGCCAGCTCGATGGCCAGCGGTATGCCGTCCAGCCGCCGGCACAGCTCCCGCACCTCGGGGCCGTCGGCGCAGCGGATGCCGTGCTGGGCCGCGCGGACCGTCAGCAGCTCCACGGCCTCGTCCTCGCCCAGCGGCGCCAGCGGGAAGAGGTGCTCGCCGGGCAGGGCCAGCGGGCGGCGGCCCACCGCGAGCACCTTCAGGCCGGGGGCCCGGCCCAGCAGGTCGGTCACCAGCGCGGCACAGGCGTCCACCAGGTGCTCGACCCCGTCCAGGACCAGCAGGAGTTCCCGCTCGGCGAGATGGTCGCGCAGGATCTCGCGCGGCGGCCGGGCCGTGTGGTCGGTCAGCCCCAGCGCCGCCACGACCGCGTGGTCCACGAACTCCGGATCGCGTACGTGCGCCAGCTCCACCCGTCCCCGGTCCCGCGCGGTCCACCGCGCGGCGGCCCGCGCGGCCAGCCGGGACTTGCCGACCCCGCCCGGCCCGGTCACCGTCACCAGCCGCGCGCCGTCCAGCGCCCGCGCGAGCCCGGCGAGTTCCTCCCCGCGCCCCACGAAGGTGTCGAGTTCCAGCGGCGGATGTCCGTGCGGGAACGTCCCGTCGTGCCGTCGATCTCGCATAGGAAACGCAGCGTACTGAACCGTATTCACTCCGTACAATCTCTTGGCCGCACTCCGCTTCCCGCCGACGGCAATCCGGTGCGGAGCCCCGTCCCCGGCGCGATAGGCTCGGTGCACGACTTTCTCGATGTTCAGGCAGCTTTCAGGGAGCGGGTGCACACAGTGTCCGGTGGAGAGGTGGCCGGGGTCCTGGTGGCCGTCTTCTGGGCGATCCTGGTCTCCTTCCTCGCCGTCGCACTGGCGAGGCTGGCCCAGACGCTCAGGGCGACCACCAAACTCGTCGCGGACGTGACCGACCAGGCCGTCCCGCTGCTGGCCGACGCCTCCTCGGCGGTGCGGTCCGCGCAGACCCAGATCGACCGGGTCGACGCGATCGCCTCCGACGTCCAGGAGGTCACCTCCAACGCCTCCGCGCTGTCCACCACCGTGGCCTCCACCTTCGGCGGCCCCCTGGTCAAGGTGGCCGCGTTCGGGTATGGCGTGCGCCGGGCACTCGGCGGCCGCAAGGACGAGGTGCCGGCCAAGACGCCCAGGCGCACCGTGATCGTGGGCCGGACCGTCCCGGCCACCCGACGGGCGAAGCGGAAGAAGGACTGATCCCAGGAATGTTCCGCCGTACCTTCTGGTTCAGCACCGGCGTCGCCGCCGGTGTGTGGGCCACCACCAAGGTCAACCGGAAGCTCAAGCAGTTGACGCCCGAGAACCTCGCCGTGGCCGCGGCGAACAAGGCGATCGAGGCGGGCGGCCGGCTCCGGGACCGCGCGGTGGACTTCGCCCTCGACGTCCGCGACAACATGGCCCAGCGGGAGGCCGAACTGGGCGACGCGCTCGGGATCAACGCCCCCGTCGACCCGGACCGCGAACTCCCCGGCCCCCGGCGCCTCGCCGCCATCGAGAACCGCAACGACCCGACGTATGTCGACAGGACGACATACTCGTACAACCGGAATGAGGACCACTGATGGAGTCGGCCGAGATCCGCCGCCGCTGGCTGAGCTTCTTCGAGGAGCGCGGGCACACCGTCGTCCCGTCGGCGTCGCTCATCGCGGACGACCCGACTCTGCTGCTGGTCAACGCCGGCATGGTGCCCTTCAAGCCGTACTTCCTGGGTGAGGTCAAGCCGTCCTTCGCCCGCGCCACCAGCGTCCAGAAGTGCGTGCGCACCCCGGACATCGAAGAGGTAGGCAAGACCACCCGGCACGGCACGTTCTTCCAGATGTGCGGCAACTTCTCCTTCGGCGACTACTTCAAGGAAGGCGCCATCAAGCTCGCCTGGGAGCTGCTCACCGGCGCCCGGGACCAGGGCGGTTACGGCCTGGAGCCGGAGAAGCTGTGGATCACCGTCTACCAGGACGACGACGAGGCCGAGCGGATCTGGCGGGAGACCGTCGGCGTCCCCGCCGAGCGCATCCAGCGCCTGGGCAAGAAGGACAACTTCTGGTCCATGGGCGTCCCCGGCCCCTGCGGCCCCTGCTCCGAGATCAACTACGACCGCGGGCCCGAGTTCGGCCCCGAGGGCGGCCCCGCCGTCAACGACGAGCGGTACGTGGAGATCTGGAACCTGGTCTTCATGCAGTACGAGCGCGGCCAGGGCACCTCCAAGGAGGACTTCGAGATCCTCGGCGACCTGCCCGCCAAGAACATCGACACCGGGCTCGGCCTGGAGCGGCTCGCGATGATTCTGCAGGGCGTGCAGAACATGTACGAGATCGACACCTCCATGGCGGTCATCGACAAGGCCACCGAGCTGACCGGCGTGGCCTATGGCGACGCCCACCACTCGGACGTCTCCCTGCGTGTGGTCACCGACCACATCCGCACCGCCGTGATGCTCATCGGCGACGGCGTCACCCCCGGCAACGAGGGACGCGGCTACGTCCTGCGCCGCATCATGCGCCGCGCCATCCGCAACATGCGGCTGCTCGGCGCCACCGGTCCGGTCGTCAAGGACCTGATCGACGTCGTGATCCACATGATGGGGCAGCAGTACCCCGAGCTGATCACCGACCGGGAGCGGATCGAGAAGGTCGCCCTGGCCGAGGAGAACGCCTTCCTCAAGACGCTCAAGGCCGGCACCAACATCCTGGACACCGCCGTCGGCGAGACCAAGGCGGCCGGCGGCAGCGTGCTGCCCGGCGACAAGGCGTTCCTGCTCCACGACACCTGGGGCTTCCCGATCGACCTCACCCTGGAGATGGCCGCCGAACAGGGCCTGTCCGTGGACGAGGACGGCTTCCGGCGCCTGATGAAGGAGCAGCGCGAGCGCGCCAAGGCGGACGCCCAGGCCAAGAAGACCGGCCACGCCGACCTCGGCGCCTACCGTGAGATCGCCGACCGCGCCGGGGCCACCGACTTCATCGGCTACACCGACACCGAGGGCGAGTCCACGATCGTCGGCATCCTGGTCGACGGCGTCTCCTCGCCCGCCGCCACCGAGGGCGACGAGGTCGAGATCGTCCTGGACCGCACCCCCTTCTACGCCGAGGGCGGCGGCCAGATCGGCGACACCGGCCGGATCAAGGCCGACTCCGGTGCCGTCATCGAGGTCCGCGACTGCCAGAAGCCCGTCCCGGGCGTGTACGTGCACAAGGGCGTCGTCCAGGTCGGCGAGATCACCGTCGGCGCCAAGGCGCACGCCGCGATCGACGACCGGCGCCGCAAGGCCATCGCCCGCGCCCACTCCGCGACCCACCTCACCCACCAGGCGCTGCGCGACGCCCTCGGCCCGACGGCCGCGCAGGCCGGCTCCGAGAACCAGCCCGGCCGGTTCCGCTTCGACTTCGGCTCGCCGTCCGCCGTGCCGACGGCCGTGATGACCGACGTCGAGCAGAAGATCAACGAGGTGCTCGCCCGCGACCTCGACGTCCGCGCCGACGTCATGGGCATCGACGAGGCCAAGAAGCAGGGCGCCATCGCCGAGTTCGGCGAGAAGTACGGCGACCGGGTGCGCGTGGTCACCATCGGCGACTTCTCCAAGGAGCTGTGCGGCGGCACCCACGTGCACAACACCGCCCAGCTCGGCCTGGTGAAGCTGCTCGGCGAGTCCTCCATCGGCTCCGGCGTCCGCCGGATCGAGGCGCTCGTCGGCGTGGACGCCTACAACTTCCTCGCCCGCGAGCACACGGTGGTCAACCAGCTCACCGAGCTGCTCAAGGGCCGCCCGGAGGAGCTGCCGGAGAAGGTCTCCTCGATGCTCGGCAAGCTCAAGGACGCCGAGAAGGAGATCGAGAAGTTCCGCGCCGAGAAGGTCCTCCAGGCCGCCGCCGGTCTCGCGGAGTCCGCCAAGGACGTCCGCGGCGTCGCCCTGGTGACCGGGCAGGTCCCGGACGGCACCACCGCCGACGACCTGCGCAAGCTGGTCCTGGACGTGCGCGGCCGCATCCAGGGCGGCCGGGCCGCCGTGGTGGCCCTGTTCACCACGGTCAACGGCAAGCCGCTCACCGTCATCGCCACCAACGAGGCCGCCCGCGAGCGCGGTCTCAAGGCCGGTGACCTGGTCCGCACCGCCGCCAAGACCCTCGGTGGCGGCGGCGGTGGCAAGCCGGACGTCGCCCAGGGCGGCGGCCAGAACCCGGCCGCCATCGGCGAGGCCGCCGCGGCCGTCGAGCGGCTCGTGGCGGACACCGCCAAGTGAACGGCACGACCGACGACCGGACGGACGGCCCGGTGATGCGCCGGGGACGGCGGCTGGCGATCGACGTCGGGGACGCCCGGATCGGGGTCGCCTCGTGCGACCCCGACGGGATTCTCGCCACCCCGGTGGAGACGGTCCCCGGCCGGGACGTCCCGGCCGCCCACCGGCGGTTGCGGCAACTGGTCGGCGAGTACGAGCCGATCGAGGTCGTGGTCGGTCTCCCTCGCTCCCTCAAGGGGGGCGAGGGCCCGGCCGCCGCCAAGGTCCGCCGTTTCGCCCAGGAACTGGCCAAGGGCATCGCCCCCGTTCCCGTACGCCTGGTCGACGAACGGATGACCACCATCACGGCCGGCCAGGGGCTGCGCGCCTCGGGCGTGAATTCCAAGAAAGGCCGGTCCGTGATCGACCAGGCCGCCGCTGTGATCATCCTGCAACAGGCTCTTGAATCCGAACGGGTGTCAGGTAATCCGCCTGGCGAGGGCGTCGAAGTGGTCATGTGATCGCGATACGGTAACGTTCCGCGCGATGCGGCGGCATTCGAACAGTCGCCGCACAGCAAGAGGCGGAGCGGAACCGGGCCCACCGGCGAGCCGCGCACCACCACCTCGCGGCTCTAGGGGATCGATGACTGAGTATGGCCGGGGCCAGGGCTCCGAACCGTGGGGTCCGGAGGACCCGTTGTACGGGGACGGCGGATGGGCAGGACAGCAGGCCCAGGCGGCCCAGCAGTCCCCCTACGGCGGCCGGCCGCAGCAGCACTACCCGCAGCAGCCGCAGCAGCAGTACGACGACGGCACCTGGTCGGGCCAGGACCAGCAGGGCTACGACCAGGCGCAGCAGCAGTACCCGTACGACCAGCAGGGCTACGGCCGGCAGGACGGCTACGACCAGCAGCAGTACGACCCCCAGCACCAGCAGCAGTACCCCGCACAGCAGCACCAGCAGCAGCACGAGCAGCAGCAGCACCAGCAGCACCAGCAGCACCAGCAGCAGGGCTACGACGCCGGGGGCTGGGGCGCCGGCGGTCAGGCGCCCGTCCAGTACCCCGTCGACCCCGCGGACCCGTACGGACAGCAGACCGCCGCCTACGGCACTGAGCAGCCGGACTTCTACGGCACCCCGGACGCCTACCCGCCGCCCGAGCCGCCCGCCCGGCGGCGCACCGAGCCCGAGCCGGAGCGCGCCGACTGGGACCCGGGCCCCGACCAGGGCGAACACGCCTTCTTCGCGGGCGGCGACGCGGACGAGGACGGCGACGACGACGGCGCGGCCGGTGCCGGGCGCGGTGAGCGCCGGGGGCGCGGGAGCAAGCCCAGGAAGAGACGCAACGGCTGTGCCTGTCTCGTCGTCTGCCTGGTCCTCGGCGGAGGCGTGGCGGGCGTCGGCTATTTCGGTTTCCAGTTCTACCAGGATCGTTTCGGCACGGCCCCGGATTTCGCGGGCGACGGAAATGGCGAGCAGGTCACCGTCACCATTCCCAAAGGGGCGGGCGGCTCGGTCATCGGCCAGGTGCTCAAACGGCAGGGCGTGGTCAAGAGCGTCGACGCCTTCATCGCCGCGATCCAGAGCAATCCCGACGGCAAGAGCATCCAGGACGGCGTCTACACGCTGCAGAAGGAGATGTCGGCCGACAGCGCGGTCCGACTCATGCTCAGCCCCAAGAGCCGCAACAACCTGATCATCGCCGAGGGCAAACGCAATGCCGACGTCTACGAACTCATCGACAAACGCCTCGAAGTCGACGACGGCACCACCGCGAAAATCGCCGAGTCCCAGTGGAAGAGTCTCGGCCTTCCCGACTGGGCGATGAACCACCCGAATGTCAAGGACCCGCTGGAGGGCTTCCTCTATCCGTCCAGCTATCCGGTGGCCAAGGGGCAGAAACCGAAGGACGTCCTGGAGCAGATGGTGGCGCGGGCGGCCGACAAGTACGAGGAACTCGGCTTCGAGAAGAAGTCGAAGGAACTCGGCCTCGACGGCCCGTGGCAATTGGTGACGGTCGCCAGCCTGGTGCAGGCCGAGGGCAAGACGCACGACGACTTCCGGAAGATGTCCGAGGTCGTCTACAACCGGCTCAAGACCAGCAACACCGAGACCAACCAACTGCTCCAGTTCGACTCGACGTACAACTACCTGAAGAAGCAGAGCGACATCCACATCAGCGAGTCCGAGATCAACGGCAACAAGGACCCGTACAACACGTACACCAACCGGGGTCTGCCGCCCGGACCCATCGGCAACCCCGGCGACGAGGCGCTCCAGGCCGCGCTGAACCCCACGGACCAGGGCTGGCTGTACTTCGTGGCCGTCGACGGGGTGCACCGGACCGAGTTCGCCAGGACCAACGACGAGTTCGAGAAGCTCAAGGACGAGTTCAATGCCAGTTCCGGCAACTGACGCCCGCCGGGCCGCCGTGCTCGGCTCCCCGATCGGCCACTCCCTCTCCCCGGTGCTGCACCGGGCCGCGTACGCGGAGCTGGGCCTCACGGGCTGGACGTACGACCGCTTCGACGTGGACGAGGCGGCCCTGCCCGGCTTCCTCGACAGGCTGGGGCCCGAGTGGGCGGGGCTGTCGCTGACCATGCCGCTGAAGCGGGCGGTGATCCCGCTGCTCGACGGGATCAGCGCGACGGCGGCCGCGGTGGACGCGGTGAACACCGTGGTCCTCACCGCGGACGGACGCCGGACCGGCGACAACACCGACATCCCCGGCATCGTCGCCGCGCTGCGCGAGCACGGCGTCGACAAGGTCGAGTCCGCGGCGATCCTCGGCGCCGGCGCCACCGCCTCCTCCGCGCTCGCCGCGCTCACCCGGGTCTGCGCCGGCGAGATCGCCGTCTACGTGCGCAGCGAGGCCCGCGCCGCCGAGATGCGGGGCTGGGCCGAGCGACTGGAGGCCGAGGTGCGCCTGGCGGACTGGGACCGCGCCGAGGAGGCGCTGCGCGCCCCGCTGGTCGTGGCCACCACCCCGGCCGGTGCCACCGACGCGCTCGCCGCCGCCGTACCGCGGACCCCGGCCACCCTCTTCGACGTGCTGTACGAGCCCTGGCCGACCGCGCTGGCCGCCCGCTGGTCGGCGCACGGCGGGGCCGTGGTCAGCGGCCTGGACCTGCTGCTGCACCAGGCGGTGCTCCAGGTGGAGCAGATGACGGGCCGCGCCCCGGCCCCGCTCGCCGCCATGCGCACCGCGGGCGAACGGGCCCTCGCCGCCCGCGCCTCGAAAGCCTGACGGTACGGTCCGGCCGGGGGCGGGCGGGCGCTCGCCCGGTGGTGGCCGAAAGCGGTGGGTGCTCGGGCGGTGGGTGCTCGGGCGGTGGGTGACGGGCGATGGGTGACGGGCGGGCGTCGGAGACTCGGCGGCGCGCGGGCGGATCGATGTCCGGTTGGTGGACCGCCACCCGGGGCGCCCGTGCGGACATGGGAGGATTGGGGACGGCGGATCAGGGCCGCGCACCCGGTCGCGCCGTGATGACCCACAGGGCGCTGGAGACTGAGGAGCACCGTTGAGCAGGTTGCGCTGGCTGACCGCGGGGGAGTCCCACGGTCCCGCACTCGTCGCGACGCTGGAGGGCCTGCCCGCGGGCGTGCCGATCACCACCGACATGGTGGCGGACCACCTGGCGCGGCGCCGGCTCGGCTACGGGCGCGGCGCGCGCATGAAGTTCGAACGGGACGAGGTCACCTTCCTCGGCGGCGTCCGGCACGGCCTCTCCCTCGGCTCCCCGGTCGCCATCATGGTCGGCAACACCGAGTGGCCCAAGTGGGAACAGGTCATGGCCGCCGACCCGGTCGACCCGGAGATCCTCGCCGGACTCGCCCGCAACGCCCCGCTGACCCGGCCCCGGCCCGGCCACGCCGACCTCGCGGGCATGCAGAAGTACGGCTTCGACGAGGCCCGGCCGATCCTGGAGCGGGCCTCCGCGCGGGAGACGGCCGCCCGGGTCGCGCTGGGCGCGGTCGCCCGGTCGTACCTGAAGGAGACGGCCGGCATCGAGATCGTCAGCCATGTCGTCGAACTCGCCGCCGCCAAGGCGCCCTACGGCGTGTACCCGACCCCGGCGGACGTCGAGAGGCTGGACGCCGACCCGGTGCGCTGCCTGGACGCCGACGCCTCCAAGGCGATGGTCGCGGAGATCGACCAGGCCCACAAGGACGGCGACACCCTCGGCGGCGTGGTCGAGGTCCTGGCGTACGGCGTCCCGGTCGGCCTCGGCTCGCACGTGCACTGGGACCGCAGGCTGGACGCCCGGCTCGCCGCCGCCCTCATGGGCATCCAGGCGATCAAGGGTGTCGAGGTCGGCGACGGCTTCGGCCTCGCCCGGGTGCCGGGCTCCAAGGCGCACGACGAGATCCTCGCCACCCCCGAGGGCATCAAGCGGGCCTCCGGCCGCTCCGGCGGCACCGAGGGCGGCCTGACCACGGGCGAACTGCTGCGGGTGCGCGCCGCGATGAAGCCGATCGCCACCGTGCCGCGCGCCCTGAAGACCGTGGACGTCGTCACCGGCGAGGAGGCCGCCGCCCACCACCAGCGCTCCGACGTGTGCGCGGTGCCGGCCGCCGGCATCGTCGCCGAGGCCATGGTCGCCCTCGTCCTCGCCGACGCGGTCGCCGAGAAGTTCGGCGGCGACTCCGTGACCGAGACCCGGCGCAACGTCACCTCCTACCTCGACGCCCTGGCCATCCGATGACCGCACCGCTGCTCGTCCTGGTCGGCCCGATGGGGGTCGGCAAGTCCACCGTCGGAGCCCTGCTCGCCGAGCGGCTGGGCACCGCCTACCGGGACACCGACGACGACATCGTCGCCGAGCAGGGCCGGACCATCGCCGAGATCTTCGTCGAGGACGGCGAGAGCGCCTTCCGGGAGATCGAGAAGCGGGCGGTACGCCGGGCGCTCGCCGAGCACGACGGCGTCCTCGCCCTCGGCGGCGGCGCGATCCTCGACGCGGACACCCGCGCGCTCCTGGGCGGCCTGCGGGTGGCCTACCTCTCCATGGACGTCGAGGAGGCGGTCAGGCGCACCGGCCTCAACGCCGCCCGCCCGCTGCTCGCGGTCAACCCCCGCAAGCAGTGGCGCGAGCTGATGGAGGCCCGGCGGCACCTGTACGAGAGCGTCGCCACCGCCGTCGTGGCCACCGACGGCCGTACCCCCGAAGAGGTCACCCAGGCCGCCCTGGACGCACTGGAGTTGAAGGAAGCATGAGCGAGGCAGTCACCCGGGTCCAGGTCGGCGGCACCGCCGGCAGCGAGCCCTACGAGGTGCTGGTGGGCCGTCAGCTCCTGGGCGAGCTGGCGGGACTGATCGGGCCGAAGGCCAAGCGGGTCGCCGTCATCCACCCCGAGGCGCTCGCCGAGACCGGCGACGCGCTCCGCGCCGACCTCGCCGGGCAGGGCTACGACGCGATCGCCATCCAGGTGCCCAACGCCGAGGAGGCCAAGACCGCCGAGGTCGCCGCCTACTGCTGGAAGGCGCTCGGCCAGTCGAACTTCACCCGGACCGACGTCGTCGTCGGCGTGGGCGGCGGCGCCACCACGGACGTGGCCGGGTTCGTCGCCGCGACCTGGCTGCGCGGCGTGCGCTGGATCGCGGTGCCGACCACCGTGCTCGCCATGGTCGACGCGGCCGTCGGCGGCAAGACCGGCATCAACACCGCCGAGGGCAAGAACCTCGTCGGCGCCTTCCACCCCCCGGCCGGCGTCCTGTGCGACCTCGCCGCCCTGGACTCCCTCCCGGTCCACGACTACGTCTCCGGGCTCGCCGAGGTCATCAAGACCGGGTTCATCGCCGACCCGGTGATCCTCGACCTCATCGAGTCCGACCCCGAGGGCGCCCGCAGCCCGGCCGGACCGCACACCGCCGAGCTGATCGAGCGGTCCATCCGGGTCAAGGCCGAGGTCGTCTCCTGCGACCTGAAGGAGGCGGGCCGCCGGGAGATCCTCAACTACGGGCACACCCTCGGCCACGCCATCGAGAAGAACGAGCGCTACAAGTGGCGGCACGGCGCCGCGGTGGCGGTGGGCATGCACTTCGCCGCCGAGCTGGGGCGGCTGGCCGGCCGCCTGGACGACGCCACCGCCGACCGGCACCGCTCCATCCTGGAGTCGGTCGGGCTCCCGCTGCACTACCGCTACGACCAGTGGCCCAAGCTGGTGGAGAACATGAAGGTGGACAAGAAGTCCCGCGGCGACCTGCTGCGCTTCATCGTCCTCGACGGCCTCGCCAAGCCCACCGTCCTGGAGGGTCCCGACCCGGCCGTCCTGCTCGCCGCCTACGGGGAGGTCGGGCAGTAGGTTCCGCGGCGTCCCTTCCGCCCGATTCGCCGTGCCCGGCGGGCACTTCGGACCGCCCCCGCCCGTTCACCGAAGGACGGCCGGGGGCGGTACCGTTCGGTAGCAGAGCGGGGGCCCGCCCCCGCGGTCAGCGCCCATCGCCCGCCCGCGGCGAGTCCACCGACGGGGCGCGCCGGTGCGCAGAGGTCGAGCGCGGTGCGGCCCCGGGGGCCGCGCACGGTCGCCTCTCGCGGCACCGGCCGCGGCACCCCCTCGGGCGGACCGAGCCCGGACAGAACGAGACGGAGTGGCACCGGATGCAGCACGCAGTGGGTTCTCCGCTGCCGCCGCCCCACCAGCCGGGGCACGGACCGGCCGTCGGCTGGTCCCCGGCCGCACACCACCCGGACCCACCCCCGGACCCCCACCGGGCCGCCACTCCGGTACCTCCTCCGCCGCCGCCCGCACAGCCACCGAGCGCCGGCCGGCCTTGTCATCCCGGCCAGGCACCGGGGGTCGGGCAGCCTGGTCACGCCGGTCAGGTGCCGCACGGCGGTCAGCCCGGTCAGGCGGGTCAGGCGCCGCATCCCGGGCAGCCCGGTCACACCGGCCACGCGCCGGGTGCCGCTCAGCCCGCTCACGTAGGTCAGCCTCCGCACCCCGCCCCGCCCCGCCCCGCCGCGGTGCCGCCGCACCACGTCGTCCCACCGCCCGCCCCGGCGGCTCCGGCGGCCCCGCCCCCGCCGGACACCACCGGGCACGTCCCGCTGCCCCCCGGCGGACCCGTCGCCGCGCCCGCCGCGCCGACGGCCGCCAGTGCCGCGCCGGACCCCGCGACGACCACCCTCGCCGTGCTGCTGATAGGCCCCGCCGGGGCCGGGAAGACCAGCGTCGCCAAGTACTGGGCGGAGCACCGCCGCGTGCCCACCGCCCACATCAGCCTCGACGACGTACGCGAATGGGTGCGCTCGGGGTTCGCCGACCCGCAGTCCGGGTGGAACGAGCACTCCGAGGCCCAGTACCGCCTGGCCCGCCGCACCTGCGGCTTCGCCGCGCGCAACTTCCTCGCCAACGGCATCTCCTGCGTCCTGGACGACGCCGTCTTCCCCGACCGCCCGGTCGTCGGCCTCGGCGGCTGGAAACGGCACGTCGGCCCCGGCCTGCTCCCCGTCGTCCTCCTCCCCGGCCTGGACGTCGTCCTGGAGCGCAACGCCGAGCGCAGCGGCAACCGCCGCCTCACCGACGAGGAGGTCGCCCGCATCCACGGCCGCATGGCCGGGTGGTACGGGTCGGGCCTGCCCATCATCGACAACTCCCAGCTCGACGTACCGGAGACGGCCCGCGTCCTGGACGACGTCCTCACCCGCTCCCTGGCCAGCCCTCCGAACTGGTAGCCGACCGGCGGACGCCCACTCGGCCCCGCCCGACCGGCGCGGTCCGCCCGCCGCTCGTACGCTCGGCACATGTCAGAGGTGTACGCGGCCCGCCGGACGCGCCTACGGGAACGCTGCAATGCGGGCGGCAGCGCGGCGGCGCTCGTCTCCCGGCCCGCCAACGTGCGCTATCTCGCGGGCGCCGCCCCGCACGGCGCCGTCCTGCTCCTGGGCAGGACCGGGGACCTGCTGCTGTGCGGCGGGCCACCGGCCGACCGCCCCGCCGACGGCCGGCCGGACGAGGCCGTGCAACTGCGGGTCCTGCCCAAGCCCGGCGGTGACCCGGCCGTCGCCGCCGCCGGACTCGCCGCCGGCCAGGGCGCCGACTCCCTCGCCGTGGAGGAGCACCACCTCACCGTCGCCCGGCACCGCGCCATGCGCTCGGTCGCCCCCCGGCTGCGCCTGGCCGACCTCGGCGGGGCGGTCGAACAGCTCCGGGTGGTCAAGGACGAGGAGGAGATCTCCTGCCTGCGCATCGGCGCGGAGATCGCCGACCAGGCCCTCGGCGAACTGCTCGAATCCATCCTGGTAGGCCGCACCGAGCGGCACCTCGCCCTGGAGCTGGAACGCCGCCTGGTCGACCACGGTGCCGACGGCGCCGCCTTCCCCACCTCCGTCGGCACCGGCCCGAATTCCGGCCGACCCGGCCACCGCCCCACCGACCGCCGGGTGGAGGAGGGCGACTTCCTCTCCGTCTGCCTCGGCGCCACCTACCGCGGCTACCGCTGCGAGATCGGCCGTACGTTCGTCATCGGCACCTCGCCCGCCGACTGGCAGATCGAGCTGTACGACCTCGTCTTCGCCGCCCAGCGGGCCGGCCGGGAGGCCCTCGCACCCGGTGCCTCCTGCCGTGACGTGGACCGCGCCGCCCGCCAGGTACTGGACTCCGCGGGCTACGCCGACCACCTTCCGGCGCTCACCGGACACGGCGTCGGGCTCGAAATCGACGAGGACCCTCAGTTGACCCCGGCGGCCATGGGTAAACTGGACGCTTGTGTGCCGGTCACCGTCGAACCGGGGGTCCACCTCCCGGGCCGGGGCGGTGTCCGGATCGATGACACGCTCGTCGTACGCCCCGAGGCGGACGGCGGACCCGAGCTACTCACCATCACGACCAAGGAGCTGCTCGCGCTCTAGCCTCGCGCTGTGCGCGCCACGCCGCCCCGGGGTCGTCCACGTCAGTTACGTCCAGGAGATTCCGCAACCGTGGCTTCCACGAACGACCTCAAGAACGGCATGGTGCTCAAGCTCGAAGGCGGCCAGCTCTGGTCCGTCGTCGAGTTCCAGCACGTCAAGCCCGGCAAGGGCCCCGCCTTCGTGCGCACCAAGCTCAAGAACGTGCTCTCCGGCAAGGTGGTCGACAAGACCTTCAACGCCGGCGTCAAGGTCGAGACGGCCACTGTCGACAAGCGCGACATGCAGTTCTCGTACATGGACGGCGAATACTTCGTCTTCATGGACATGGAGACGTACGACCAGCTCCACGTCGACCGCAAGGCCGTCGGTGACGCCGCCAACTTCCTGATCGAGGGCTTCACCGCCACCGTCGCCCAGCACGAGGGCGAGGTGCTCTTCGTCGAGCTGCCCGCCGCCGTCGAGCTGACCGTCCAGGAGACCGAGCCGGGCGTCCAGGGCGACCGCTCCACCGGCGGCACCAAGCCGGCCACGCTGGAGACCGGTCACCAGATCCAGGTCCCGCTCTTCATCACCACCGGTGAGAAGATCAAGGTCGACACCCGCACCAGCGACTACCTCGGCCGGGTGAACAGCTAACCGTGGCTGCCCGCAACACGGCCCGCAAACGCGCCTTCCAGATCCTCTTCGAGGGCGACCAGCGAGGCGTCGACGTCCTGACCGTCCTCGCGGACTGGGTCCGGCACGCCCGCAGCGACACCCGGCAGCCGCCGGTGAGCGAGTACACGATGGAGCTGGTCGAGGGGTACGCGCAGTACGCGGCGCGCATCGACGAGCTGATCGCCCAGTACGCGGTGGGCTGGACGCTGGACCGGATGCCGGTCGTCGACCGGAACATCCTGCGGCTCGGCGCCTACGAGCTGATCTGGGTCGACGGAACACCGGACGCGGTCGTACTCGACGAGGCGGTGCAGTTGGCGAAGGAGTTCTCGACGGACGAGTCGCCGTCGTTCGTCAACGGGCTGCTCGGCAGGCTGAAGGAACTGAAGCCGACGCTCAGGCGCGGCTAGCCCCCCCCGGGGGGGGGCGTCCAGGGCATCGGGCGTCCAGAAGCAGCCGGAACACACGCCGCCGGGGTGGCCGGAACCGTAGAGTTCCGGCCACCCCGGCGGCACGTTTCTGCGGGGACCGCGGGGGCGGGGTCAGACCTCTTCGTGCGAGGCCACCGCGCGCCGCGCGTCCGCGTCCAGCACGCCCCAACTGATGAGCTGCTCGGTCAGGACCGAGGGCGACTGGTCGTAGATCACGGCGAGTGTGCGCAGGTCGTCCTGGCGGATCGACAGCACCTTGCCGTTGTAGTCACCGCGCTGCGACTGGATCGTGGCCGCGTAGCGCTGGAGCGGGCCGGCCTTCTCGGCGGGCACCGTGGCCAGCCGCTCCAGGTCCAGGACCAGCTTCGGCGGCGGCTCGGCGGCGCCGCCGGGGGTCGTGCCCGGAAGCAGCTCCTGCACCGGCACGCCGTAGAAATCCGCCAGCTCGGCGAGGCGCTGCACGGTCACGGCACGGTCGCCGCGCTCGTACGAACCGACCACGACGGCCTTCCAGCGTCCCTGGGACTTCTCCTCGACACCGTGGAGGGAAAGGCCCTGCTGGGTGCGGATGGCCCGGAGCTTGGCCCCGAGCTGTTTGGCGTATTCGCTGGACATATGGCTCCCCGGACACTGTGTCGACGCCACGGGCTTGGATTCCCGCCGCGCGGCTGGTAACTCACTGTGAGGTTACGCAGCGTTACTCTCCCGCGTCAAGCCGAATGGTCCGCACCGACGCTTCCGTGGCGGCGGGACCCCGCTGCGCCGAACGGGTGACAGGGGTCCTCCGATGGGGTGACGGGGGGCACGTCGGGGCCCTCCGGGGCACCTGCTACCGTGGATGGCGCAAATCCGACGTCCTTTAAGGTCCGTCCCGTGAGGCGGAGAAGGAGGTCCGTTTCGTATGGACACACAGCCCGGTTCACCCTCCGACGCACGGCCCGTTCTCGAGGGCCCCGACATCGCACGGGTACTGACCCGTATCGCCCACGAGATCGTCGAACGCGCCAAGGGCGCCGACGACGTGGTACTCCTCGGCATCCCGACGCGGGGCGTCTTCCTCGCCCGCCGGCTCGCCGCCAAGCTGGAGCAGATCACCGAGCGCAAGGTCCCCTGCGGCTCGCTCGACATCACCATGTACCGCGACGACCTGCGCATGCACCCGCCGCGTGCGCTGGCCCGCACCGAGATCCCCGGTGACGGCATCGACGGCCGCCTCGTCGTCCTCGTCGACGACGTCCTCTTCTCCGGCCGCACCATCCGCGCCGCCCTCGACGCCCTGAACGACATCGGGCGCCCCCGCGCGGTGCAGTTGGCCGTGCTCGTCGACCGGGGCCACCGCGAACTGCCCATCCGCGCCGACTACGTCGGCAAGAACCTCCCCACGTCGCTGCGGGAGACGGTCAAGGTCCAGTTGGCCGAGGAGGACGGTCGCGACACCGTGCTGCTCGGCGCCAAGGCCGACCAGTAGCACCTCGGGCACCGGGCCGCTCCGGCGTGCCCACGCGTGCCCCGGCGTGCCCGAATCCTCCCGAATGAACTGCCTTACGGAGCCTGACAGATGCAGCGTCATCTCATCTCGGCCGCCGACCTCACCCGCGACGACGCCGTCCTGATCCTCGACACCGCCGAGGAGATGGCCCGGGTCGCGGACCGGCCGATCAAGAAACTGCCCACCCTGCGCGGGCGTACCGTCGTCAACCTCTTCTTCGAGGACTCCACCCGGACCCGGATCTCCTTCGAGGCCGCCGAGAAGCGCCTGTCCGCGGACGTCATCAACTTCACCGCCAGGGGCTCCAGCGTCTCCAAGGGCGAGTCCCTGAAGGACACCGCCCAGACGCTGGAGGCCATGGGCGTGGACGCCGTGGTCATCCGGCACGGCGCCTCCGGGGCCCCGTACCGGCTCGCCACCTCCGGGTGGATCGACGCCCATGTCATCAACGCCGGTGACGGCACGCACCAGCACCCCACGCAGGCCCTGCTGGACGCGTTCACCATGCGCCGCCGGCTGGTCGGCCGGGACGCCGGGCTCGGCAAGGACCTCGGCGGACGCCGCATCACCGTCGTCGGCGACGTCCTGCACAGCCGCGTCGCCCGCTCCAACGTCGACCTGCTGCACACCCTCGGCGCCGAGGTCACCCTGGTCGCCCCGCCCACGCTGCTGCCGGTCGGCGTCGAGACCTGGCCCTGCGCGGTCTCCTACGACCTGGACTCCACGCTCACCAAGTCCGACGCGGTGATGATGCTGCGCGTGCAGCGCGAGCGGATGAACGCCGCGTTCTTCCCCACCGAGCGCGAGTACTCCCGCCGCTACGGCCTGGACGGCGACCGCATGGCGCGGATGCCCGAGCACGCCATCGTGATGCACCCCGGCCCGATGGTCCGCGGCATGGAGATCACCGCCGAGGTCGCCGACTCCGACCGCTGCACCGTCGTCGAGCAGGTCGCCAACGGCGTCTCCATCCGCATGGCCGTGCTGTACCTGCTGCTCGGCGGCAACGAGCCCGCCCAGACCCGCACCGAGGAGAAGTAAGACCATGAGCAAGATCCTGATCCGCGGTGCGAAGGTGCTCGGCGGCGAGCCGCAGGACGTCCTGATCGACGGCGAGACCATCGCGGCGGTCGGCACCGGCCTGGACGCCCAGGGCGCCGAGGTCGTCGAGGCCGCCGGCCGGGTGCTGCTGCCCGGCCTGGTCGACCTGCACACGCACCTGCGCGAGCCCGGCCGGGAGGACTCCGAGACGGTGCTGACCGGCACCCGCGCGGCGGCGTCCGGCGGCTACACCACCGTGTTCGCCATGGCCAACACCTTCCCCGTGGCCGACACCGCGGGCGTCGTCGAGCAGGTCTGGCGGCTCGGCAAGGAGTCCGGCTACTGCGACGTACGGCCGGTCGGCGCCGTCACCGTCGGCCTGGAGGGCGTCAAGCTCGCCGAACTGGGCGCCATGCACGACTCCGCGGCCGAGGTCACCGTCTTCTCCGACGACGGCAAGTGCGTCCACGACGCGGTGATCATGCGCCGGGCGCTGGAGTACGTGAAGGCGTTCGACGGTGTCGTCGCCCAGCACGCCCAGGAGCCGCGGCTGACCGAGGGCGCCCAGATGAACGAGGGCGTCGTCTCCGCCGAGCTGGGCCTCGGCGGCTGGCCGGCGGTCGCCGAGGAGTCGATCATCGCCCGGGACGTGCTGCTCGCCGAGCACGTCGGCTCCCGCGTGCACATCTGCCACCTGTCCACCGCCGGGTCGGTGGAGATCGTCCGCTGGGCCAAGTCCCGCGGCATCCAGGTCACCGCCGAGGTCACCCCGCACCACCTCCTGCTCACCGACGAGCTGGTGCGCTCGTACGACCCGGTCTACAAGGTGAACCCGCCGCTGCGTACCGAGCGGGACGTGCGCGCGCTGCGCGAGGCCCTCGCCGACGGCACCATCGACATCGTCGCCACCGACCACGCCCCGCACCCGCACGAGGACAAGGACTGCGAGTGGGCCGCCGCCGCCATGGGCATGGTCGGTCTGGAGACCGCGCTGTCGGTGGTGCAGGCGACCATGGTGGACACGGGCCTGCTGGACTGGGCCGGCGTCGCCGACCGGATGTCCGTCCAGCCCGCGCGGATCGGCCGGGCCGCCGGCCAGGGCCGTCCCGTCTCGGCTGGTGAGCCCGCCAACCTCACCCTGGTCGACACGGAATACCGTGGGCCCGTGGACCCCGCGGGCTTCGCCTCGCGCAGCCGCAACACCCCCTACGAGGGACGCGAGCTGCCGGGCCGTGTCACCCACACGTGGCTCCGGGGCAAGGCGACGCTCGTCGACGGGAAGCTCACGTGACACCTGTAATCCTGCTGGCCGCCGAGAAGGAATCGGCGCAAGTGACCGACTGGGCGGCCCGGCTCGGCTGGGTCGTCGGCCTCGGCCTGTTCGTCGCGCTCGTCTACTGGCTGATGCGCGAGGGCTGGAAGTGGCGCGGCACCCTCCAGAGCGACCTGCCCGCCCTGCCCGCCGCGCCCGAACCGCCCGGACCGGCCAGACTGACGATGAGCGGCCGCTACCACGGCTCCACCACCGCCGGGCAGTGGCTGGACCGCATCGTCGCGCACGGCCTGGGCACCCGCAGCCGAGCCGACCTCACGCTCACCGACGCGGGACTGGACGTCGTACGCCCCGGCGCCAGCGACTTCTTCGTCCCGCTCGCCGCGCTGCGCGAGGCCCGCCTCGACAAGGGCATCGCCGGCAAGGTCCTCACCGAGGGCGGACTGCTGGTGATCACCTGGGCGCACGGCGGCAAGCTGATCGACTCCGGCTTCCGCTCCGACCACGCGGCCGAGCACAACGAGTGGGTCGAGACATTGAACGACATGATCAACAAGACGGAAACGGAAGGCGCACGATGACGACCTCCACCAGGGGAACCACCAGGGTTCCCGCCGTACTCGTCCTGGAGGACGGCCGGATCTTCCGCGGCCGTGCCTACGGGGCCGTGGGGGAGACCTTCGGCGAGGCCGTCTTCTCCACCGGCATGACCGGTTACCAGGAGACCCTGACCGACCCGTCGTACGCCCGGCAGATCGTCGTGGCGACCGCCCCGCAGATCGGCAACACCGGCTGGAACGACGAGGACGACGAGTCCCGGCGCATCTGGGTCTCCGGCTATGTCGTCCGCGACCCCGCGCGGGTGCCGTCCAACTGGCGCTCCCGGCGCTCGCTGGACGACGAGCTGTCCCGCCAGGGCGTCGTCGGCATCTCCGGCATCGACACCCGCGCCCTCACCCGCCACCTGCGCGAGCGCGGCTCGATGCGGGCCGGCGTCTTCTCCGGCGAGGCCCTCGCCGACGACGCCGCCCTCCTCTCGCGCGTGCTGGAGCAGCCGCACATGAAGGGCGCCAGCCTCTTCGAGGAGGTCGCCACCCAGGAGGCGTACGTCGTCCCCGCGATCGGCGAGAAGCGGTTCACCGTCGCCGCCGTCGACCTCGGCATCAAGGGCATGACCCCGCACCGCATGGCCGAGCGCGGCATCGAGGTGCACGTCCTGCCGGCCACCGCCACCGTCGAGGACATCTACGCCGCCGAGCCGGACGGCGTGTTCTTCTCCAACGGCCCCGGCGACCCGGCCGCCGCCGACCACCCGGTCGCCGTGATGCAGGGCGTCCTGGAGCGCGGCACCCCGCTGTTCGGCATCTGCTTCGGCAACCAGATCCTGGGCCGCGCCCTCGGCTTCGGCACCTTCAAGCTGAAGTACGGCCACCGCGGCATCAACCAGCCCGTGCAGGACCGTACGACCGGCAAGGTCGAGGTCACCGCGCACAACCACGGATTCGCCGTCGACGCCCCGCTCGACAAGGTCTCCGACACCCCCTACGGCCGCGCCGAGGTCTCCCACGTCTGCCTCAACGACAACGTGGTGGAGGGGCTCCAGCTCCTCGACCGGCCGGCCTTCAGCGTCCAGTACCACCCCGAAGCGGCAGCGGGCCCCCACGACGCCGCCTACCTGTTCGACCGCTTCGTTTCCCTGATGGAGGGCCAGCGTGCCTAAGCGCACCGATATCCAGTCCGTCCTGGTCATCGGCTCCGGCCCGATCGTCATCGGTCAGGCCGCCGAGTTCGACTACTCCGGCACCCAGGCGTGCCGCGTGCTCAAGGCCGAGGGCCTGCGCGTCGTCCTGGTGAACTCCAACCCGGCGACGATCATGACCGACCCGGAGATCGCCGACGCCACCTACGTCGAGCCGATCACCCCCGAGTTCGTCGAGAAGATCATCGCCAAGGAGCGTCCCGACGCCCTGCTGCCCACCCTGGGCGGCCAGACGGCCCTGAACACCGCGATCTCCATGCACGAGCAGGGTGTGCTGGAGAAGTACGGCGTCGAGCTGATCGGCGCCAACGTCGAGGCCATCAACAAGGGCGAGGACCGCGACCTCTTCAAGGACGTCGTCGAGGAGGTCCGCAAGAAGATCGGCCACGGCGAGTCCGCCCGGTCCGTGATCTGCCACTCCATGGAGGACGTCCTCGCGGGCGTCGACACGCTCGGCGGCTACCCCGTCGTCGTCCGCCCCTCCTTCACCATGGGCGGCGCCGGTTCCGGCTTCGCCCACGACGAGGAGGAACTGCGCCGCATCGCCGGGCAGGGCCTCACCCTCTCGCCGACCACCGAGGTCCTCCTGGAGGAGTCCATCCTCGGCTGGAAGGAGTACGAGCTGGAGCTGATGCGCGACAAGAACGACAACGTCGTGGTCGTCTGCTCCATCGAGAACTTCGACCCCATGGGCGTGCATACCGGCGACTCGATCACCGTGGCGCCCGCGATGACCCTGACCGACCGCGAGTACCAGGTGCTGCGCGACGTCGGCATCGCGATCATCCGCGAGGTCGGCGTCGACACCGGCGGCTGCAACATCCAGTTCGCGGTGAACCCGGCCGACGGCCGCGTCATCGTGATCGAGATGAACCCGCGCGTCTCCCGCTCCTCGGCGCTCGCCTCCAAGGCGACCGGCTTCCCGATCGCGAAGATCGCCGCCAAGCTGGCCGTCGGATACACGCTGGACGAGATCCCCAACGACATCACCGAGGAGACCCCGGCCTCCTTCGAGCCGACCCTCGACTACGTGGTCGTCAAGGCGCCCCGGTTCGCCTTCGAGAAGTTCCCGTCCGCCGACTCCACCCTCACGACCACCATGAAGTCGGTCGGCGAGGCCATGGCGATCGGCCGGAACTTCCCCGAGGCGTTCCAGAAGGCGCTGCGCTCGCTGGAGAAGAAGGGCAGCCAGTTCGCGTTCACCGGCGAGCCGGGCGACAAGCAGACCCTCCTGGAGGAGTCCGTCCGCCCGACCGACGGCCGGATCAACACCGTGATGCAGGCCATCCGCGCGGGCGCCACCCCCGAGGAGGTCTTCGAGTACACCAAGATCGACCCCTGGTTCGTCGACCAGCTCTTCCTCATCAAGGAGATCGCCGACGAGATCGCCGGGGCGCCCGAGCTGACCCGTGAGCTGCTCGCCGACGCCAAGCGGCACGGCTTCTCCGACCAGCAGATCGCCGAGATCCGCGGACTGCGCGAGGACGTCGTCCGCGAGGTGCGGCACGCGCTCGGCGTCCGCCCGGTCTACAAGACGGTCGACACCTGCGCCGCCGAGTTCGCCGCCAAGACGCCGTACTTCTACTCGTCGTACGACGAGGAGACCGAGGTCGCCCCGCGCGAGAAGCCCGCGGTGATCATCCTGGGCTCCGGCCCCAACCGCATCGGCCAGGGCATCGAGTTCGACTACTCCTGCGTCCACGCCTCCTTCGCGCTGAGCGAGGCCGGGTACGAGACCGTGATGGTCAACTGCAACCCGGAGACCGTCTCCACCGACTACGACACCTCCGACCGGCTGTACTTCGAGCCGCTCACCCTGGAGGACGTCCTGGAGGTGGTGCACGCCGAGGCGCAGGCCGGCCCGATCGCGGGCGTCATCGTCCAGTTGGGCGGCCAGACCCCGCTCGGCCTCTCCCAGGCCCTCAAGGACAATGGCGTGCCGATCGTCGGCACCTCGCCGGAGGCCATCCACGCCGCCGAGGACCGCGGCGCCTTCGGCCGGGTGCTGGCCGAGGCGGGCCTGCCCGCCCCCAAGCACGGCACCGCCACCACCTTCGCCGAGGCCAAGGCCATCGCCGACGAGATCGGCTACCCGGTCCTGGTGCGCCCCTCCTACGTCCTCGGCGGACGCGGCATGGAGATCGTCTACGACGAGACCCGCCTGGAGTCCTACATCGCCGAGTCCACCGAGATCAGCCCCTCCCGGCCGGTCCTGGTCGACCGCTTCCTCGACGACGCCATCGAGATCGACGTCGACGCCCTGTACGACGGCGAGGAGCTGTACCTCGGCGGGGTCATGGAGCACATCGAGGAGGCCGGCATCCACTCCGGCGACTCGGCGTGCGCGCTGCCCCCGATCACGCTGGGCGGCTTCGACATCAAGCGGCTGCGCGCCTCCACCGAGGGCATCGCCGCGGGCGTCGGCGTGCGCGGCCTGATCAACATCCAGTTCGCGCTGGCCGGGGACATCCTGTACGTCCTGGAGGCCAACCCGCGTGCCTCGCGGACCGTGCCCTTCACCTCCAAGGCGACCGCGGTGCCGCTGGCGAAGGCCGCCGCCCGGATCTCGCTCGGCGCCACCATCGCCGAACTGCGCGCCGAGGGCCTGCTGCCGGCCCACGGCGACGGCGGCGAGCTGCCGCTGGACGCGCCGATCTCCGTCAAGGAGGCCGTGATGCCGTGGTCCCGCTTCCGGGACATCCACGGCCGCGGCGTCGACACCGTCCTCGGCCCGGAGATGCGCTCCACCGGCGAGGTCATGGGCATCGACTCCGTCTTCGGCACGGCGTACGCCAAGTCGCAGGCGGGCGCCTACGGGCCGCTGCCGACCAAGGGACGGGCGTTCATCTCGGTCGCCAACCGCGACAAGCGCTCGATGGTCTTCCCGGCCCGCGAGCTGGTCGCGCACGGCTTCGAGCTGCTCGCCACCTCCGGCACCGCCGAGGTCCTCCGGCGCAACGGCATCAACGCCACCGTCGTGCGCAAGCAGTCCGAGGGCACCGGCCCCAACGGCGAGAAGACCATCGTGCAGCTCATCCACGACGGCGAGGTCGACCTCATCGTCAACACCCCGTACGGCACCGGCGGCCGGCTGGACGGCTACGACATCCGTACGGCGGCCGTGGCGCGGTCCGTGCCGTGTCTGACGACCGTCCAGGCGCTGGCGGCGGCGGTGCAGGGCATCGACGCCCTCAACCACGGAGACGTGGGCGTCCGGTCGCTCCAGGAACACGCGGAGTTCCTGACCGCGGCCCGCGACTGACAGCCCGAGGGGGACACCGGCGGACGGTGTCCCCCTCTTCGTGAGGCCCCCCGCCCGTGAGGTATCCCGAGGACATCATGTACAAGATCTTCTTCAAGCTCGTCTTCTCCCAGATGGACCCGGAGCGGGCGCACCACCTCGCCTTCCGCTGGGTCCGGCTCGCCGCCCGCGTACCCGTGCTGCGGACCTTCGCCGCCGCCGCGCTCGCCCCGCGCCACAAGGAGCTGCGCACCGAGGCCCTCGGCCTGCGCATGCACGGCCCCCTCGGCCTCGCCGCCGGCTTCGACAAGAACGCCGTCGGCATCGACGGCATGGCCATGCTCGGCTTCGACCACGTCGAGATCGGCACCGTCACCGGGGAACCGCAGCCCGGCAACCCCAAGAAGCGGCTGTTCCGGCTGGTCGCCGACCGCGCGCTGATCAACCGCATGGGCTTCAACAACGACGGCTCGCTGGCCGTCGCCGCCCGCCTGGCCTCCCGCCGGCCCGTCTTCCGCACGGTCGTCGGCGTCAACATCGGCAAGACCAAGGCGGTCCCCGAGGCGGAGGCCGTCGCCGACTACGTGAAGTCGGCCGAGCGGCTGGCCCCGTACGCCGACTACCTCGTCGTCAACGTCTCCTCGCCGAACACGCCGGGCCTGCGCGACCTCCAGGCCACCGAGGCGCTGCGCCCGCTGCTGACGGCCGTCCGCGAGGCCGCCGACCGGGTGGCCGCCGCCCGCCGCGTACCGCTGCTGGTCAAGATCGCCCCCGACCTGGCCGACGAGGACGTCGACGCGGTCGCCGACCTCGCCGTCGAACTGGGTCTGGACGGCATCATCGCCACCAACACCACCATCGCACGCGACGGACTCGGTCTGGAATCCGGACGCTCCCTGGTCCAGGAGGCCGGCGGCCTGTCCGGCGCCCCGCTCAAGGCCCGCTCCCTGGAGGTGCTGCGCCGCCTGTACGCACGCGTGGGCGACCGGATCACCCTGGTCGGCGTCGGCGGCGTGGAGACCGCCGAGGACGCCTGGCAGCGCATCCTCGCGGGCGCCACCCTGGTCCAGGGCTACAGCGCGTTCATCTACGAGGGTCCCATCTGGGCCCGCGCCCTCCACAAGGGCCTCGCCGCCCGTCTGCGGCAGAGCCCGTACGCCACCCTCGCCGACGCGGTCGGCGCCGATGTGAGGAATCCCGCATGACCGAGCCCTTCGGCGCGAGGCTGCGCCGGGCCATGGACGAGCGCGGCCCGCTGTGCGTGGGCATCGACCCGCACGCCTCCCTGCTCGCCGAGTGGGGCCTGGCCGACGACGTGGCCGGCCTGGAGCGGTTCAGCCGCACGGTCGTCGAGGCGGTGGCCGACCGGGTCGCCGTCCTCAAGCCGCAGAGCGCCTTCTTCGAGCGGTTCGGCTCCCGCGGCGTCGCCGTCCTGGAGAAGTCCGTGGCGGAGGCGCGGGCCGCCGGGGCGCTGGTGGTGATGGACGCCAAGCGCGGCGACATCGGCTCCACCATGGCCGCGTACGCCGAGTCCTTCCTGCGCGAGGGCGCCCCGCTGTACTCGGACGCGCTGACCGTCTCGCCGTACCTCGGCTACGGCTCGCTGAAGCCGGCCGTCGACCTGGCGCGCGAGAGCGGCTCCGGCCTGTTCGTGCTGGCGCTGACCTCCAACCCCGAGGGCGGCGAGGTCCAGCACGCCGTGCGGGACGACGGACGGACCGTCGGGGCGACCGTGCTGGCCCACCTCGCGGCCGAGAACGCGGGGGCGGAGCCCCTCGGCTCCTTCGGCGCGGTGATCGGCGCCACCCTCGGCGACCTCTCCGCGTACGACCTCGGCATCAACGGTCCGCTGCTCGCGCCCGGCATCGGCGCCCAGGGGGCCGCCCCGGCCGACCTTCCCCGGGTCTTCGGTTCCGCGCTGCGCGACGTGGTGCCGAACGTCAGCCGGGGAGTGCTGCGGCACGGGCCCGACGCGGGCGCGCTACGCGCGTCCGCCGACCGGTTCGCGGACGAGATCCGATCCGTCCTCGCCGCCGCCTGAGCCGGCCCGACCCTGGATACATCCTCAAATCCGAGGAAGTATGTCCTAAATGTCGGGCCTCATGGAGGCTGACCAGGACTTTTCCGCTGTTCTCGCTGACTCTTGCGGCCTTGACCGCTAGTCTCCGACGAGTGGGGGCCCCTTCACGCCGTCAAGGAGTGGGGGACACCGGGCGAGCGTGTTGCTCGTGGCCCCCCAGGTGTGGGGCGACTAGGTTCCTCACCGGTCCGTATCCGACAGTTCGACATCCGAGGTGACGTAGGCGTGGCTCTTCCGCCCCTTACCCCTGAACAGCGCGCAGCCGCGCTCGAAAAGGCCGCCGCGGCTCGCCGGGAGCGGGCCGAGGTCAAGAATCGACTCAAGCACTCCGGCGCCTCCCTCCACGAGGTCATCAAGCAGGGCCAGGAGAACGACGTCATCGGCAAGATGAAGGTCTCCGCCCTGCTCGAGTCGCTGCCGGGCGTGGGCAAGGTCCGCGCCAAGCAGATCATGGAGCGACTCGGTATCTCCGAGAGCCGCCGCGTGCGCGGCCTCGGGTCCAACCAGATCGCCTCGCTGGAGCGTGAGTTCGGCAGCACCGGCAACTGAGTCCGGACCACTCCGGGTTTGCTGGAATAATCGCCGCATGGCTGCAACACCCCGGGGGACGACCCCCGTGCCCCCGGATTCACGTCCGCGGCTGACCGTGCTCTCCGGCCCCTCCGGGGTCGGCAAGAGCACGGTCGTCGCTCATATGCGCAAGGAACACCCCGAGGTCTGGCTCTCGGTGTCGGCGACGACCCGCAGGCCCCGGCCGGGCGAGCAGCACGGGGTCCACTACTTCTTCGTCACCGACGAGGAGATGGACAAGCTGATCGCCAACGGCGAGCTGCTGGAGTGGGCCGAGTTCGCCGGCAACCGCTACGGCACGCCCCGCGCGGCCGTGCTGGAGCGACTGGAGGCGGGCGAGCCGGTGCTGCTGGAGATCGACCTCCAGGGCGCCCGGCAGGTCCGCGACTCCATGCCGGAGGCCCAACTGGTGTTCCTCGCGCCTCCCTCCTGGGAGGAGCTGGTGCGCCGGCTCACCGGCCGGGGCACCGAGCCGCCCGAGGTCATCGAACGCCGTCTCGCGGCGGCCAAGGTGGAGCTGGCGGCCGAGCCCGAGTTCGACAGCACCCTGGTCAACACCTCCGTCGAGGACGTGGCGCGCGAGCTGCTAGCCTTGACGGACGTCGTGTGATCGCATCCGGTCACTGAGACTGATTCTTTCCCATCCATCGGAAGGTAGAGCGTGTCCTCTTCCATCTCCGCGCCCGAGGGCATCATCAACCCGCCGATCGACGAGCTCCTCGAGGCCACCGACTCGAAGTACAGCCTCGTGATCTACGCGGCCAAGCGGGCCCGCCAGATCAACGCGTACTACTCGCAGCTCGGCGAGGGTCTCCTGGAGTACGTCGGTCCCCTCGTCGACACGCACGTCCACGAGAAGCCGCTCTCGATCGCCCTGCGCGAGATCAACGCCGGGCTGCTGACCTCCGAGGCCGTCGAAGGCCCCGCGCAGTAGCGCGTCGGCAGTCGCGCATCGCGCAGTAGTATTTTCAGCTCGACGCTGACTTTTCCACAGGCCCGGCAGCACGTCTGCCGGGCCTGTGGTGTGTGATGGGGGTCGTACGTTTTCCGAGGTCCGGGGAGAGACGGTGGACAAGCCCAAGGTCGTCCTGGGGGTGAGCGGCGGCATCGCCGCCTACAAGGCATGTGAGCTGCTGCGCCGGTTCACCGAGTCCGGGCACGACGTCCGCGTCGTTCCCACCGCCTCCGCACTGCACTTCGTTGGCGCCGCCACCTGGTCGGCCCTCTCCGGCAACCCGGTCTCGACCGAGGTCTGGGACGACGTCCACGAGGTCCCGCACGTCCGCATCGGACAGCACGCCGACCTCGTCGTCGTCGCCCCCGCCACGGCCGACCTGCTCGCCAAGGCCGCCCACGGCCTCGCCGACGACCTCCTCACCAACACCCTGCTCACCGCCCGCTGCCCGGTCGTCTTCGCCCCCGCGATGCACACCGAGATGTGGGAACACCCGGCCACCCGGGAGAACGTGGCGACGCTGCGCCGCCGCGGCGCCGTCGTGATCGAACCGGCCGTCGGCCGCCTCACCGGCGTGGACACCGGCAAGGGCCGCTTCCCCGACCCCGCCGAGATCTTCGAACTGAGCCGCCGCGTGCTCGCCCGGGGCGTGCCCGAGCCCGACCTGGCCGGCCGGCACGTCGTCGTCACCGCCGGCGGCACCCGCGAACCCCTCGACCCGGTCCGCTTCCTCGGCAACCGCTCCTCGGGCAAGCAGGGCTACGCGCTCGCCCGCACCGCCGCCGCCCGGGGCGCCCGGACCACCCTCATCTCGGCGAACGCGGCGCTGCCCGACCCGGCCGGCGTCGACCTGGTCACCGTCGGCACGGCCGAGGAACTGCGCGCGGCGGTGCTGGCCGCCGCCGGGGACGCCGACGCGGTCGTGATGGCCGCCGCGGTCGCGGACTTCCGGCCCGCCGCCTACGCCGCCGGGAAGATCAAGAAGAAGGACGGCCAGGAACCCGAGCCCATCGCCCTGGTGCGCAATCCGGACATCCTCGCCGAGATCTCCGCGCGCCGCGCCCGGCCCGGCCAGGTCGTCGTCGGCTTCGCCGCCGAGACCGACGACGTCCTCGCCAACGGCCGCGCCAAGCTCAAGCGCAAGGGCTGCGACCTGCTCGTCGTCAACGAGGTCGGCGAGCGCAAGACCTTCGGCGCCGAGGAGAACGAGGCCGTCGTGCTCGGCGCCGACGGCACCGAGACCCCCGTCCCGCACGGCCCCAAGGAGGCCCTGGCCGAGACGGTCTGGGACCTGGTCGCGGCCCGCCTCGACTGAGCGTCCAGCCCGGTTCGAGGCTCCCTCCCGTCCCTTCGGGTCACACTCGTGGCGCGCACATTCCTCCGTGGCGCCCCTGGCCAAGGGAGCCGCTCATTGGGCAGAATGCGCGTGCCGCAGGTCACAGCCTTCTTGAGAGTCGAGACGGGTGGGCCCGCGACCGAGCGCGACCGATAAACTGTTCTCGGACGTCGCCGGGTGCAGCTCCCCGTGCCGTCCAACCATGATCAGCCAGCAGCCGCTGCAACCCCAGGGAGCGTTGTGTCCCGTCGCCTGTTCACCTCGGAGTCCGTGACCGAAGGTCACCCCGACAAGATCGCTGACCAGATCAGTGACACCATCCTCGACGCGCTCCTGCGGGAGGACCCGACCTCTCGGGTGGCTGTCGAAACCCTGATCACCACCGGCCTGGTCCACGTGGCCGGCGAGGTCACCACCAAGGCCTACGCCGACATCGCCACGCTGGTGCGCGGCAAGATCCTGGAGATCGGCTACGACTCCTCCAAGAAGGGCTTCGACGGCGCGTCCTGCGGCGTCTCGGTGTCGATCGGCGCCCAGTCGCCGGACATCGCGCAGGGCGTCGACACGGCGTACGAGACCCGGGTCGAGGGCGACGAGGACGAGCTGGACAAGCAGGGCGCCGGCGACCAGGGCCTGATGTTCGGCTACGCCTCCGACGAGACGCCGACGCTGATGCCGCTGCCGGTCTTCCTGGCGCACCGCCTGTCCAAGCGCCTCTCCGACGTCCGCAAGAACGGCACCATCCCCTACCTGCGCCCGGACGGCAAGACCCAGGTCACCATCGAGTACGACGGCGACAAGGCCGTCCGCCTCGACACGGTCGTCGTCTCCTCCCAGCACGCCTCGGACATCGACCTCGACTCGCTGCTCGCCCCCGACATCCGCGAGTTCGTCGTCGAGCCCGAGCTGAAGGCGCTGCTGGAGGACGGCATCAAGCTCGACACCGAGAACTACCGCCTGCTGGTCAACCCCACCGGCCGCTTCGAGATCGGCGGCCCGATGGGCGACGCCGGCCTCACCGGCCGCAAGATCATCATCGACACCTACGGCGGCATGGCCCGCCACGGCGGCGGCGCCTTCTCCGGCAAGGACCCGTCCAAGGTCGACCGCTCGGCCGCCTACGCGATGCGCTGGGTCGCCAAGAACGTGGTCGCCGCGGGCCTCGCCTCCCGCTGCGAGGTCCAGGTCGCCTACGCCATCGGCAAGGCCGAGCCGGTCGGCCTGTTCGTGGAGACCTTCGGCACCGCCAAGATCGACCAGGAGAAGATCGAGAAGGCGATCGACGAGGTCTTCGACCTCCGCCCGGCCGCCATCATCCGCGACCTCGACCTGCTGCGCCCGATCTACGCCCAGACCGCCGCGTACGGCCACTTCGGCCGCGAGCTGCCCGACTTCACCTGGGAGAAGACGGACCGCGTGGACGCGCTGCGCGAGGCGGCGGGACTGTAGGACCTACGGTTCGCGCGAGGCCCGGTGCCCTTGGGGGCGCCGGGCCTCGCGGCGTTCCCGCTCCGCGTCGGTTGTCAGTGCCGTTTGGTAAGAATGCTGGTGTGAGCAGCGACGACGAGCAGGTGGGCGGGGGCCGGGAGGGGGGGCCGCCCGAGCAGCTCGCGTTGATCCGGGAGAGTGTGCGCAAGGCGTCGGTGCCGCGGGCCAAGCCGCGTACCTGGCGGGGGGCCGAGCTGGCCGGGGAACTGCCGGTCGCGCGGGTGCTCGTCGACAAGGGTGTGCTGCATCTCGACCGGTACTTCGACTACGCCGTGCCCGCCGAGCTGGACGCCGACGCGCAGCCCGGGGTGCGGGTGCGGGTGCGGTTCGGGGCCGGGCGGCACCGGGTCAGGCAGGGGCGGCGCGAGGGCGGCGGGCTCGTCGACGGGTTCCTCGTCGAGCGGCTCGCCGAGTCCGACTACTCCGGGCCGCTGGCCGCGCTGGCGCAGGTGGTCTCGCCCGAGCCGGTGCTCGACGCGGAGCTGCTCGGGCTCGCGCGGGCCGTCGCCGACCGGTACGCGGGCAGCCTCGCCGACGTGCTGCAACTGGCGGTGCCGCCGCGCAACGCCCGCGCCGAGCGGCGGCCGTCGCCCGCGCCGCTGCCCGCGCCGCCCGCCCCCGAGGCGGGGAGCTGGGAGCGGTACGAGCGCGGGGCGGGGTTCTTGGCGGCGCTGGCCTCCGGCGGCTCGCCGCGTGCCGTGTGGAACGCGCTGCCGGGACCCGAGTGGAGTGAGGAGCTGGCGCGGGCCGTGGCCGCGACGCTGGCCTCCGGGCGCGGCGCCCTCCTCGTCCTGCCGGACGGGCGGACGGTCGCCCGGGTCGACGCCGCGCTGACCGCGCTGCTGGGGGAGGGGCGGCACGCGGTGCTCACCGCCGACGCGGGGCCCGAGAAGCGGTACGCGCAGTGGCTGGCGGTGCGGCGGGGGGCCGTACGGGCGGTGATCGGGACGCGGGCGGCCATGTTCGCCCCCGTCCGGGACCTCGGGCTGGTCGCGCTCTGGGACGACGGCGACGACAGCCACAGCGAGCAGCACGCCCCGCAGCCGCACGCCCGCGAGGTGCTGCTGCTGCGGGCGGCGCAGGACGGGTGCGGGTTCCTGCTGGGCAGCGTCGGGTGCACGGTCGAGGCCGCCCAGTTGGTGGAGACGGGCTGGGCCCGGCCGCTGGTCGCCTCCCGGGAGCGGGTGCGGGCCGCCGCGCCGCTGGTGCGGACCGTCGGCGACGGTGACCTCGCCCGGGACGAGGCCGCCCGCGCCGCGCGCCTGCCCACCCTGGCCTGGCAGGCCGTCCGGGAGGGCCTGCGGCACGGGCCGGTGCTGGTGCAGGTGCCGCGGCGGGGTTATGTACCGAGGCTGGCGTGTGCGGCGTGCCGGGCGCCGGCGCGGTGCCGGCACTGCTCCGGGCCGTTGGAGGGGCAGGAGTCGGGGGCGGCGCTGCGCTGCGGGTGGTGCGGGCGCGAGGAGAGAAGCTGGCACTGTCCGGAGTGCGGGGGGTTCCGGCTGCGGGCCCAGGTCGTCGGGGCCCGGCGGACCGCCGAGGAACTGGGGCGCGCCTTCCCCGCCGTACCGGTGCGCACTTCGGGGCGGGAGCATGTCCTGGACACGGTGCCGGGGGCGCCCGCGCTCGTGGTGAGCACCCCGGGCGCGGAGCCGGTCGCCGAGGGCGGGTACGCGGCGGCGCTGCTCCTCGACGGCTGGGCGATGCTCGGGCGGCCCGACCTGCGGGCCGGTGAGGACGCTCTGCGGCGCTGGATGGCGGCGTCCGCGCTGGTCCGGCCGCAGTCGGCGGGCGGCACCGTGGTCGTCGTCGCGGAGCCGACCCTGCGGCCGGTGCAGGCGCTGGTCCGCTGGGACCCCGTCGGCCACGCCGTACGGGAGCTGGCGGAGCGGGCCGAACTGGGGTTTCCGCCGGTGTCGCGGATGGCCGCGGTCTCCGGGCCCGGCGAGGCGGTGGCGGAGTTCCTCGGCACGGTGGAACTGCCGGGCGAGGCCGAGGTGCTGGGGCCCGTGCCGATGCCGGTCACGGCTCCCGGCGGGGCGCGGCGGCCGGGGGCGCCGCCGCCCGGTGAGCACTGGGAGCGGGCGCTGGTACGGGTGCCGCCGGGGCGCGGGGCGGCCCTGGCCGCCGCGCTGAAGTCCGCGCAGGCGGCGCGGATGGCCCGGGGGGGTGCGGAGGCGGTGCGGGTACGGGTGCGGATCGATCCGCCGGATATCGGGTGACGGGGGTGGTCGGGCGCGGGTCGCTGCCGTCGGGGGTGTGAGGGTTGCGGGCGAGGGCGAGGGCGAGGGGGCGGGGGTGGGTGGGGATCGGTCCGTCGGGTGTGGGGCGCGGTCGCGGGGTGGTGCTGGTGCGTCGGCTTGCGGTTGCGGCGCGGGGGCGGGTGGGGATCGTGTGGGGCGCCGGTCGCGGGTGGGGGTGATGCGTCGGCGGGCGGTCGCGGTGCGGGTGTTCGGGGGTGGGTATGCCGCTGCCCTCCCGGGAGGGGTGGGAGGGCAGGGCCGTGCGGGGCGCGGGTCAGCCGTTGCGGGGGGCCGGGAAGGCGGTCGGCCTGGTCTCGTTGCGGAGGGACGGGCTGCCGGCCGTCGGCTGGGTCGGCATGGAGCGGGCGGCGGGGACAGTGGGGACCGGGGAGATGCCGCCGCCCACGTTCACCGGGCGGGCGCCCGGTTCGGGGGCGCACTCGGCTTCCGCAGGGGCGGCCTGGGCGGCGGCCGCGCGGCGGGCGCCGTAACGGCGGTGCACGGCCTGCTTGGTGACGCCGAGGGCGGAGCCCACCGCGTCCCAGGAGAAGCCGAGCGAGCGGTCGAAGTCCACGGCGGCCGTGACCAGGGTCTCGACACTGTCCCGCAGTTCCTGGGCGAGACGGACGGTCGGGGCGGGGGCACGTCCGTAGACGACGAAGCCCGTGGACGGGCCGGAGCGGCGGGGGCGGTAGACGTTGCCCAACTGGGCGGTGAGCGTGCGCAGTGCGTCCACCTGCCGACGGACCCGCTCGATGTCCCGCACCAGCAAGTGCAGGCTGGCCCGAGCCTGGGCGTCGTGGGTTGCGTGGTCGGCCATGAACAAGCCTCTCGAACCGGCGTTGAAAGGAATCGGGCCGCGGCGGGCGGCCCGGGGGTGGTCAACTCTTTCTTGACCAACGCGGGAACGCTCCGCGGGTCACGGGGTGGGGCGTGGGAGGGATGTCTGTGCGCCCCCCTCGGCTTTCGGCCCTCGAGGTCTTTTCTCCCACCCGCGCACGGCCCGTTCACTGTCGGGCAAGAGGCTCGCGTCTCATGCGGGGGCTGGGCGCCGTCGGCGGCTGGGCGCTCCTAGACTGGGGCGCTGACCTGATCGTTTCCGTCCGAGAGGCCGTCCTGCCCATGAAGCTCGTCTTCGCCGGTACCCCCGAGGTCGCCGTTCCCGCACTGGACGCCCTGATCGCCTCCGGGCGGCACGAGGTGGCCGCCGTCGTGACCCGGCCGGACGCGCCGGCCGGGCGGGGCCGCAGGATGGTCGCCTCGCCCGTGGCCGAGCGGGCCGAGGAGGCCGGGATCGAGGTGCTCAAGCCCGCCAAGCCGCGCGACCCCGAGTTCCTGGAACGGCTGCGCGGGATCGCGCCCGACTGCTGCCCCGTCGTCGCCTACGGGGCCCTGCTGCCCCGCGTCGCCCTCGACATCCCCGCCCACGGCTGGGTCAACCTGCACTTCTCGCTGCTGCCCGCCTGGCGCGGGGCCGCGCCCGTGCAGCACGCCGTCATGGCCGGGGACGAGATCACCGGGGCCTCCACCTTCCTGATCGAGGAGGGGCTGGACTCGGGGCCGGTGTACGGGACGATCACCGAGACGGTCCGGGCCACCGACACCAGCGGCGACCTGCTGACCCGGCTCGCGCTCGCGGGCGCCGGGCTGCTCGCCGCGACCATGGACGGCATCGAGGACGGCTCCCTGAAGGCCGTACCGCAGCCCGCCGACGGGGTCAGCCTCGCCCCCAAGGTCAGCGTCGAGGACGCCCGCGTCGACTGGGCCGCCCCCGCGCTGCGCGTCGACCGCGTGGTGCGCGGCTGCACCCCGGCGCCCGGCGCCTGGACCACGTTCCGCGGCGAGCGGCTCAAGCTCGTGCAGGTCACCCCCGTGACCGGGCGGACCGACCTGGCCCCGGGCGAACTGTCGGCCGGCAAGAACGACGTGTACGTCGGCACCGGCTCGCACGCCGTCGAGCTGCTGTGGGTGCAGGCGCAGGGCAAGAAGCCGATGCGGGCGGCGGACTGGGCGCGCGGGGCCCGTATCGCCGAGGGCGAGCGGCTCGGCGGCTGACCGGCGGCGTAGGCTGGCGGGGACGTTTCGTCCCACACCCGGAGCACCTTGCACGTGAGCGACCAGCCGCGCCGACCCCACAAGACCGGCAAGCCCGGTAAGACCGGCAAGCCCTACCGGCGGCCCCAGAAGGACCCCGTCCGCATCCTCGCCTTCGAGGCGCTGCGGGCGGTGGACGAGCGGGACGCCTACGCCAACCTCGTCCTGCCGCCGCTGCTGCGCAAGGCCCGGGAGAAGGGTGACTTCGACACGCGGGACGCGGCCCTGGCCACCGAGCTGGTGTACGGGACGCTGCGCCGGCAGGGCACGTACGACGCCGTGATCGCGGCCTGCGTGGACCGGCCGCTCAGGGAGGTGGACCCGCCCGTCCTGGACGTGCTCGGCCTCGGGGTCCACCAACTGCTCGGCACCCGCATCCCCAGTCACGCCGCCGTCTCCGCCACGGTGGAGCTGGCGCGGGTGGTGCTCGGGGACGGGCGGGCCAAGTTCGTCAACGCCGTGCTGCGCAAGGTCGCGCGGCACGACCTCGACACCTGGCTGGAGAGGGTCGCGCCGCCCTACGACGAGGACCCCGAGGACCACCTGGCCGTGGTGCACTCGCACCCGCGCTGGGTCGTCTCCGCGCTGTGGGACTCGCTCGGCGGCGGCCGGGCCGGCATCGAGGAACTCCTCGCCGCCGACAACGAGCGGCCCGAGGTGACGCTGGTCGCCCGGCCCGGCCGGTCCACGGCCGGGGAACTCCTCGGCGAGCCCGCCGCCGTGCCGGGGCGCTGGTCGCCGTATGCCGTGAAGCTGGCCGAGGGCGGCGAGCCGGGGGCCGTCGAGGCGGTCCGGGAGAACCGGGCCGGGGTGCAGGACGAGGGCAGTCAGCTCGTCGCGCTGGCCCTGGCCGCCGCGCCCCTGGAGGGGCCCGACCGGCGCTGGCTCGACGGCTGCGCCGGGCCCGGCGGGAAGGCCGCGCTGCTCGGCGCGCTGGCCGCCGAGCGCGGTGCCTTCCTGCTCGCCTCCGAGAAGCAGCCGCACCGCGCCGGGCTCGTCGCCCGGGTGCTGGACGGCAACCCGGGGCCGTACCAGGTGATCGCCGCCGACGGCACCCGGCCGCCGTGGCGGCCCGGCAGCTTCGACCGGGTCCTGGTCGACGTGCCCTGCACCGGGCTCGGCGCGCTGCGCCGCCGACCCGAGGCGCGCTGGCGGCGCCGGCCCGAGGACCTGGACGGCTTCGCGCCGCTCCAGCGCGGGCTGCTGCGCAGTGCCCTGGAGGCCGTACGGGTCGGCGGCGTCGTCGGCTACGCGACCTGCTCGCCGCACCTCGCGGAGACCCGGGCGGTGGTGGCCGACGTGCTCAAGCAGTTCCCCGACACCGACCTCATCGACGCCCGGCCGCTGCTGCCCGGCGTACCCGACCTGGGCGACGGACCGGACGTCCAGCTCTGGCCGCACCTGCACGGCACGGACGCCATGTACCTGGCGCTGATCCGCCGCACCGGCTAGGAGAAGGACGCCCGGACCCGCCGAAGGGACGCGGGGGCCGCCCGCCCGGCCCCCGACCACCCGCACCCGGACGACCGCCCCCGCCTCCGAAGGGGCGCGGGGAACTGCGCACCCAGCCCCCGACCACCCGCGCCCGGACGACCAGACCCGCCCCCCTCCGCCCCCGACCCCTCCGCCCCCGACCCCGCCCCTTCCACCCCCGTCCCCGCCCCGCCCCCGGGAGACCGATGCCCCGCACCCCCGCAGGGCATGGCAGGCTTGGGGCATGGCCGTGCAGATCAACCCCAGCATCCTGTCCGCCGACTTCGCCCGCCTCGCCGACGAGGCGAAGGCGGTCGAGGGAGCCGACTGGCTCCACGTCGACGTGATGGACAACCACTTCGTGCCCAACCTGACGCTCGGCGTGCCGGTCGTGGAATCCCTGGCGCGGGCGACGGACACCCCGCTGGACTGCCATCTGATGATCGAGGCCCCCGATCGCTGGGCGCCCCAGTACGTCGAAGCGGGGGCCGGTTCCGTCACCTTCCACGTGGAGGCCGCCGCCGCTCCGGTGCGGCTCGCCCGCGAGATCCGCGCCAAGGGCGCCCGCGCCTCCATGGCCCTGAAGCCGGCGACGCCGATCGAGCCGTACGAGGACCTCCTGCCCGAACTCGACATGCTGCTGATCATGACGGTTGAGCCGGGCTTCGGGGGGCAGGCGTTCCTCGACATCATGCTGCCCAAGATCCGCCGCACCCGTGAGCTGATCACCAAGCACGGCCTCGAACTCTGGCTCCAGGTCGACGGCGGGGTCTCCGCCTCGACGATCGAGCGCTGCGCGGAGGCCGGCGCCGACGTCTTCGTGGCGGGTTCGGCCGTCTACGGGGCATCGGACCCGGCCGAGGCGGTACGTGCATTGCGCACGCAGGCGGCGGCCGCCACGGCCGGGGCGTCCTGGGCCTGCGCCCACTGAAGAACGACAAGTGAACGGCTCCCATCAGGGCTGATCACGCGCGCCGGATCTGCGAGGATGAAGGCGAATCCAGAGTGTGAACAGCCGCGTAAGTGAACAGCAGTGAGGAGATCGCCGTGTCGGGTATGTCGGCGGGCCGGTCAGCCATGCGGATGGGACCCGCTGAGCTGGTGCAGGCGGCGGCCATGGCCCGCCGCTTCTACCTCGAGGGCAAATCCAAGATCCAGATCGCGGAGGAGTTCGGCGTCAGCCGCTTCAAGGTGGCCCGGGTCCTGGAGACCGCTCTCGAACGGGACCTCGTACGGATCGAGATCCGGGTGCCGGCCGAGCTGGACGCCGAGCGCTCGGACGCGCTGCGCGCCCGGTACGGCCTGCGGCACGCGGTCGTGGTGGAGTCCCCGGCGGACGCCGAGGAGAACCCCGATCCGGAGAACCTGGGGGAGGTGGCCGCCGACCTGCTCGGCGAGCTGGTCGACGAGGGGGACGTGCTGGGCCTGGCCTGGGGCCGGTCCACCATCCACATGGCGGCGGCCCTGGACAAGCTGCCGCCCTGCACGGTGGTGCAGTTGACCGGGGTGTACGACGCCGGGACCGCCGAGCGCGGCTCGGTCGAGGCGGTGCGCCGCGCCGCCCAGGTCTCCGGCGGCGACGCGCACCCCATCTACGCGCCGATGCTGCTGCCGGACGCGGCGACCGCGACCGCCCTGCGCCACCAGACGGGCATCGCGCGGGCCTTCGAGTACTTCGACAAGGTCACCGTCGCCTGTGTCTCCATCGGCTCCTGGGAACCGGGCATCTCCACCGTGCACGACATGCTCAGCGACGAGGAGCGCGCCCACTACGCCTCGCTCGGCGTCGCCGCCGAGATGTCCGCGCACCTCTTCGACACCGAGGGCCGCCGGGTCGGACGGGACCTGGGGGAGCGGTGTATCACGGTCACGGCCGACCAGCTCCGCCGCATCCCCGAGGTGGTGGCGATCGCGGGCGGGCAGCGCAAGGCGCCGGCCATCGACGCGGTGCTGCGCTCGGGCCTGGTCACCAGCCTGGTCACCGACACCTCCGCCGCCGACTACCTGATGGCGGCCGGTCCCGCGCCCAAGTCCGCGCTCAACCGGGCCGACCCCGACGGCATCTGACGGTACGTCAGAAGAAGGCGGTACGCAGATGACGGACGACCCGGCCGGCCGGATCGTGCTCACGCTGGACCTGGACGGGGTCACGGACAAGGCGGGCCTGATGGACCGCTGCGCCCGTGACCTGGCCCTGCCCGACTGGTTCGGCCGCAACTGGGACGCGCTCGCCGACTGCCTCGCCGACCCCGCGCTCTGGCCGGAGCGGGCCGCCGACCGGGGCCTGCTGGTCGTCGTACGGGGCTGGCGGGCCTACGCCGAGGCGCGCCCCGAGGAGTGGCAGGTCGCCGAGGAGGTCTTCGCCGAGGCGACCGACCGGGGCCCCGGGCTGTTCGTGACCCTGGGTCCTGGAGGAACCTCCGAGACCCCCTCCGACCAGCCTGGATGATCTGCCCGGGGCGTGCGGGGCCCCGGTCGTGGGAGGATGAAGTACGTGCTCTTTCCCCCTGGCTGACCTGTCCGGGGGCCACCTCTGATCGACTGGGATGTGCAGCACGTGCGTTTCCTCAACGACATCCAGCCCTCGTACGACCTGACGTACGACGACGTCTTCATGGTGCCGAGCCGTTCGGCCGTGGGTTCCCGGCAGGGCGTGGACCTCAGCTCGCCGGACGGCACGGGCACCACGATCCCGCTGGTCGTCGCCAACATGACCGCCATCGCGGGACGCCGCATGGCCGAGACGGTGGCCCGGCGCGGCGGCCTGGTGGTCATCCCGCAGGACATCCCGATCGAGGTCGTCACCGAGGTCGTCTCCTGGGTCAAGAGCCGCCACCTGGTCCTGGACACCCCCATCGTGCTGGCCCCGCACCAGACCGTCGCCGACGCCCTCGCCCTGCTGCCCAAGCGGGCGCACAACGCCGGGGTCGTGGTCGACGCGGACGGCAAGCCGGTCGGCGTGGTCACCGACACCGACCTGACCGGCGTGGACCGCTTCACCCAGCTCGAAGCGGTCATGTCCAAGGACCTGCTGCTGATCGACGCGGACGTCGACCCGCGCGAGGCGTTCCACATCCTCGACACCGCCAACCGCCGCTACGCCCCCGCCGTGGACGGCGCCGGCCGCCTGGCAGGCATCCTCACCCGCACCGGCGCCCTGCGCGCCACCCTCTACACCCCCGCCGTCGACGCCCGGGGCAGGCTGCGCATCGCCGCGGCCGTCGGCATCAACGGCGACGTGGCGGGCAAGGCCGAGCAGTTGCTGGACGCGGGCGTGGACACCCTCGTCATCGACACCGCGCACGGCCACCAGGAGTCGATGATCAGCGCCGTCAAGCTGGTCCGCGCCCTCGACCCGCGGGTGCCGATCGTGGCGGGCAACATCGTCTCCGCCGAGGGCGTCCGCGACCTGATCGAGGCGGGCGCCGACATCGTCAAGGTCGGCGTCGGGCCCGGCGCCATGTGCACCACCCGCATGATGACCGGCGTCGGCCGGCCCCAGTTCTCCGCCGTCCTGGAGTGCGCCGCCGAGGCCAAGAAGTACGGCAAGCACGTCTGGGCCGACGGCGGCATCCGCCACCCCCGCGACGTGGCCATGGCCCTCGCGGCCGGCGCGTCCAACGTGATGGTCGGGTCCTGGTTCGCCGGCACCTACGAGTCGCCGGGCGACCTCCAGCACGACGCCGACGGCCGCCCGTACAAGGAATCCTTCGGCATGGCCTCCGCGCGTGCGGTGCGCAACCGCACCTCGGAGGAGTCGGCGTACGACCGCGCCCGCAAGGCGCTGTTCGAGGAGGGCATCTCCACCTCCCGGATGTTCCTCGACCCGGCCCGCCCCGGCGTCGAGGACCTGATCGACTCGATCATCGCGGGCGTCCGCTCCTCCTGCACCTACGCCGGCGCCGCCTCCCTGGAGGAGTTCGCCGAGAAGGCCATCGTCGGCATCCAGAGCGCGGCCGGCTACGCCGAGGGCAAGCCGCTGCACGCGAGCTGGGTCTGACCGGCCGCCGTCCGCAACGGCCGGCACACCGCGCGCAACGAACACCCGCCCGCCGGGCACAGACGCAACGATTCCGCGGCGATGCGCAAGGCTGCTGCGTTACGGGTGCGATGCCCTGCTCATAGAGTTCCGCGCTGTACGTGGCGTGGCGGGGACCCCGCTCGGTGGGCCCCCGTTCGCGCTGGACCCCACCGCTCCCCGCCGCCGCCCCCACCGCAGCGACGAAGGAGTCCCTCCGCGTGTGGATGATGGGCAGCCTGTCCACGGTCACCTGGGTGGTCCTCGGTGTCCGGATGGCCGTCGGGCTCGTGTTCTACTTCCTCTACGGCTACCGCCGCTCCCGACCGGCCATCTCAGAAGCGAAGTGAACCACCCGCAGTGCTGAACGATCTCGACGAACGCATCGTGCACGCCCTCGCCGAGGACGCCCGCCGCTCCTACGCCGACATCGGACAGGAGGTCGGCCTCTCCGCGCCCGCCGTGAAGCGGCGCGTGGACAAGCTGCGCGCGACCGGCGCCATCACCGGATTCACCGTCCGGGTCGACCCGCTCGCCCTCGGCTGGCAGACCGAGGGCTTCGTCGAGATCCACTGCCGCAGCAACACCTCGCCGGAGACCATCCAGCGGGGTCTGGAGCGCTACCAGGAGGTGGTGGCCGCGTCCACCGTCACCGGGGACGCGGACGCCATCGCCCAGGTCTTCGCCTCCGACATGCGGCACTTCGAACGGGTCCTGGAGCGGATCGCCGGGGAGCCCTTCGTGGAGCGCACCAAGTCCGTCCTGGTGCTCTCCCCGCTGCTGCGCCGCTTCTCCTCAGGGTCGCCGGCCTGAGCCGTCCCGCTCGGCGCGGCGGCGGACGCCCGCGAGCAGCCGGGGCACGCCGACCGCGTGCCCGCCGCTGCCGATGACCAGCAGCCGGTAGAGCGCGCCGAACGGGCCGGGGAAGCGCCCCCGCGTCTCGGCCCGCAGTCGGGTCCGCGGGCCTGCCGCGTCGAACCGGAAGACCAGGGCGTACGTGGAGAACCGGTGCCGTCCGGCCAGCACCAGCTCCCGGCCCGGATCGGCGGCGGCCACCCGGAAGCCGGGGAACACCGACCCCCGGGCCGGCGGCCTCGGTCCCGACGCCGAGCGGTCGGCGCAGCCGACCAGCCGCGCGTACGCGGTGGCCCCCGCGCCCGAGAAGGCGCCGTCCAGGGCCTCGCCGAGCGCGCGCCACACGGCGTCCGGCGGCGCCTCGACGTCCGTGGCGTGCTCGTCGACGTACGGCAGTGCGGTGATGTCCATGGGTCCCTCCCCGTCGGCCCGCGCCGGGCGAAAATCCCGGCACCATCCGCCCGTACCCGGCTAGCATCGGCGCCATGATCTGGCGACATTGATCCACCAGCGCCGCCTCCCGAGGACCGCCCCGGACGCCGTACTCCCGGCATCCGATCCGTCCCCGCGGGAAGGCACCATGACTCTCTCATCCGCGCCCGAGCCCGTCACCGGCGGCCTGCGGCGTCTGACGAGCACGCTCTACACGTACGCGTTCTGCGACGAGTTCGTCCTGCTCTACCCGGTGTACGCGCTGCTGTTCAGCGACACCGGGCTGTCCGTGTGGCAGACGTCCTCCCTCTTCGCCCTGTGGTCCCTGACCGGCGTCCTCCTGGAGGTCCCCTCCGGCGTCTGGGCCGACGCCGTCTCCCGGCGCCTGCTGCTGTGGCTCGGCCCGCTGCTCACCGCCGCGGGCTTCGCGCTGTGGGTGCTGGTGCCGTCCTACCCGGCGTTCGCGCTCGGCTTCGTGCTGTGGGGCGCCGGCGGGGCGCTCGGGTCCGGCGCGCTGGAGGCGCTGGTCCACGACGAACTGGACCGGCTCGGCGCGGCCGGCCGCTACGCCGCTGTCATGGGCCGGGCCCGCGCGGCCGGGCTGGTGGCGACGATGGCGGCGATGGGCGCCGCCGGGCCGGTGTTCGACCGGGGCGGCTACCTCGCCGTGGGCGCGGCCAGCGTGCTGGTCTGTCTGCTGGCGGCGGGCGTGGCGACCCGGTTCCCCGAACACCGCGAGCCGTCCGCGAGGGGCGGGGGACGGGCGGGCGGCCTGCGCGCCGGGCTCGCCGAGGCACGCGCCGACCGGTCCGTGCGCGGAGCGCTGCTGCTGGTCCCGGCGGTGACCGCGGTGTGGGGCGCGCTCGACGAGTACGCCCCGCTGCTGGTCCGGGACACCGGGGTGGCCGCCGGGACGGTGCCCTGGCTGCTGCTGGTGATCTGGGCCGGGGCCACGGCCGGCGGTCTGCTGGCCGGACCCGCCGAACGCCTCGGCACGGCCGGGTTCGCCGCGCTGCTCACCGGCGCGGCGCTGGCCCTCGCCACGGGCGCGCTGCTGGGCACGCCCGCCGGACTCGTCCTGGTCGGCGTCGCCTTCGGCGGTTTCCAACTGGCGACCGTCCTCGCCGACGCCCGCCTCCAGGGGCGGATCGACGGCACCGGCCGCGCCACCCTGACCTCGGTCGCCGGCCTCGGCTCGGAACTGGCCACCTTCGCGGTGTACGCCGCCTACGCGGCCCTGGCCACCTCCGCCGGCCACGCCACCGCGTTCGCGTGGGCGGCGGTGCCGTACGCGGTGGCGGCGGTGCTCCTCGCGGCGAGCGGGCGCCGGTCCGGCGCCGGCCGGGGCGGGGCGCGCAATGAATCGCCGGACAGCGCCGCGAGGACGCAATGAACCGTCCGGCCGCGCGCAACGGCTGCCGCTTGTTGCGGGCGGACCGGCGCCCGTACCGTCTATCTGGCCCCCGACCCCCTCCGCCCACCGGTGAGGAACACCCATGCGCACCGCCCTGCTCCAGAGCTCCGGTCGGCCCGGATCGCCCGCCGAGAACCTGAAGGCGCTCGACGCGGCCGCGGGCCGGGCCGCCGCCGCGGGCGCGGGGCTGCTGGTGGCGCCGGAGCTGTTCCTGACCGGGTACGCGATCGGCGACGCCGTCGGCCACCTGGCCGAGCCCGCCGACGGCGAGGCCGCCGACGCGATCGCGGATACCGCCGGCCGGCACGGCCTCGCCGTCGCCTACGGCTACCCCGAGCGGGACGGCGACGCCGTCTTCAACTCCGTCCAGTTGATCTCCGCCGACGGCGCCCGGCTGGCCAACTACCGCAAGACCCACCTCTTCGGCCGCTTCGAACGCGACCACTTCACCCCCGGCGGGCGGCCCGTCGTCCAGGCCGAGCTGGACGGTCTGACCGTCGGCCTGATGATCTGCTACGACGTGGAGTTCCCGGAGAACGTCCGGGCGCACGCCCTGGCCGGCACCGACCTCCTGCTGGTGCCGACCGCGCAGATGCACCCGTTCCAGTTCGTCGCCGAGTCGGTCGTACCGGTGCGGGCCTTCGAGAACCAGATGTACGTGGCGTACGTCAACCGGGTCGGCCGGGAGGGCGAGTTCGAGTTCGTCGGGCTCTCCACCCTGGCCGGACCGGACGGCGTCGCCCGCACCCGCGCCGGGCGCGCCGAGGAACTCCTCCTGGCCGACGCCGACCCGGCCTTCCTCGCCGCCTCCCGCGCGGCCAACCCGTACCTGGGGGACCGCCGCCCCGGCCTCTACGGGTCCCTCGTCTGACACCCCCCGCAACGCCTGTGCAAGGAGTCCGCACCCCATGACGTCCACGGTGCCCAACGCCGTCGAGCACACCGACGAGCAGCAGCCGCCGATCACCATGTTCGGCCCGGACTTCCCGTACGCGTACGACGACTACCTCGCCCACCCGGCGGGCCTCGGCCAGATACCCGCCACCGAGCACGGCACCGAGGTCGCCGTCATCGGCGGCGGCCTGTCCGGCGTCGTCGCCGCCTACGAGCTGATGAAGATGGGCCTCAAGCCCGTCGTGTACGAGGCCGACCGGATCGGCGGCCGGCTGCGGACCGTCGGCTTCGAGGGCGCGGGCACCGAAGGGCTGACCGCCGAGATGGGCGCGATGCGCTTCCCGCCCTCCTCCACCGCCCTCCAGCACTACATCGACCTGGTGGGCCTGGAGACCCGGCCGTTCCCCAACCCCCTCGCGGAGGCGACGCCCTCCACCGTCGTCGACCTCAAGGGCGAGTCGCACTACGCCGAGACCCTCGACGACCTCCCGCAGGTCTACCGCGACGTCGCCGACGCCTGGGGCAGGTGCCTGGAGGAGGGCGCCGACTTCTCCGACATGAACCGCGCCCTGCGCGAGCGGGACGTCCCCCGCATCCGCGAGATCTGGTCGAAGCTGGTGGAGAAGCTCGACAACCAGACCTTCTACGGCTTCCTGTGCGAGTCGGAGGCGTTCAAGTCCTTCCGGCACCGCGAGATCTTCGGCCAGGTCGGCTTCGGCACCGGCGGCTGGGACACCGACTTCCCCAACTCGATCCTGGAGATCCTCCGCGTCGTCTACACCGAGGCCGACGACCACCACCGGGGCATCGTCGGCGGCTCCCAGCAGTTGCCGCTGCGCCTGTGGGAGCGCGCGCCCGGGAAGATCCTCCACTGGCCGTACGGCACCTCGCTGGCGAGCCTGCACCAGGGCGGCGAGCCCCGCCCGGCCGTGACCCGCCTCGGCCGCACCGCCGGCAACCGCATCACCGTCACCGACGCACGCGGCGACATCCGCACCTACCGGGCGGCCGTCTTCACCGCCCAGTCCTGGATGCTGCTGTCGAAGATCGCCTGCGACGACGCGCTCTTCCCGATCGACCACTGGACCGCGATCGAGCGCACCCACTACATGGAGTCCAGCAAGCTGTTCGTGCCGGTGGACCGGCCGTTCTGGCTGGACAAGGACGAGCGGACCGGCCGGGACGTCATGTCGATGACGCTCACCGACCGGATGACCCGGGGGACGTACCTGCTGGACGACGGCCCGGACAAGCCGGCCGTGATCTGCCTGTCGTACACCTGGTGCGACGACAGCCTGAAGTGGCTGCCGCTGTCCGCGCACGAGCGGATGGAGGTGATGCTGAAGTCGCTCGGCGAGATCTACCCGAAGGTCGACATCAGGAAGCACATCATCGGCAACCCGGTGACCGTCTCCTGGGAGAACGAGCCGTACTTCATGGGCGCGTTCAAGGCCAACCTGCCCGGCCACTACCGCTACCAGCGGCGCCTGTTCACCCACTTCATGCAGGACAAGCTGCCCGAGGACAAGCGGGGCATCTTCCTGGCCGGGGACGACATCTCCTGGACGGCCGGCTGGGCGGAGGGCGCCGTACAGACCGCGCTGAACGCGGTGTGGGGCGTCATGCGCCACTTCGGCGGGGCCACCGACCCGGCCAACCCCGGGCCCGGCGACCGGTACGACGAGATCGCGCCCGTGGAACTCCCCGAGGACTAGGGAGTTCCCCCGGCCGGCTCGCCGCCCCCGGGTGTCAGGGGCCGGGCCCGGGGTCGGGCCGGACGGAGTGGTCCAGGCCGGCCCGCGCCGCCTCCAGTTGGGCGGCGAAGGCGATGCCCAGGAACAGCGCGACGCCGGTGATATTGGCCCACAGCAGCAGGGCCACGAACGCCGTGAGCGGTCCGTACACCGCGCCGAAGGAACCGCTCTTGGCGACGTACAGGGTCAGCAGCCAGGTGGCGCCGACCCACAGCACCAGGTGTACGGCCGAACCGAAGGCCAGCCAGGTGTAGCCCGGCTGGTCGCGCCGCGGCGACCAGCGGAAGATGACCGCGGAGGCGATCCAGGCGAGCACCGCGCCCAGCGGCAGGCGCACGGCCGGCCACCAGGCCGGCATCCCCTGCCAGCCGAACGCCTGCGCCGTCGACCGGCCCACCGCCTCGCCCGCCACCAGGACGAGGAAGCCGAGCACCATGGGGACACCCGCGGCGAAGGCCAGCAGCAGGGCCCTGCCGTACTTGGCCGGGAAGGGCCGGTCGCGTTCGATGCCGTAGATCCGGTTGGCGCCGCGCTCCACCTGGCCCATGGCGGAGGCCAGGTTGAGCACCGCGACGGCGAGGCCGAGCCAGAGCGCGATCGTGCTCCACACGTCGGAGTGGGCACTGCGCCGGGTCCCGGCCAGCGCCTCCTCGACCACCTCGGCGCTGGCGCCGGGCACGATCCGGCCCGCCGTCAGCTCGATGATCCTGCCGACGCTCTCCGTGTGCGCGGCGGTGGCGACCCCCGCCAGGGCGATCGTGAAGGGCACCATGCCCAGCACGATCTGGAAGCCGAGGCCCCGGGCGTTGGTGAAGCCGTCGGCGTACCGGAACCGCGCGAACGCGTCGGCCAGCAACCGCACCCCGCCGTAGCGGCGCAGCGCGGCGAGGGCCTCGTCGCCGGAGAGTTCCTCGCCGATCATGTCCCGCGTCTGCGGAACGTGTGTGACCGTCCCCATCGTCTGCGTCTCCCTCGTCCCCTCGCTCCGGCACACCGTGTGCCCGGCCGCGCCCGTTGCAGGCGTACGCGCGTGCGGTCGGCCGCGCCGGGGCACCCCGCTGCCGTGTGCCGCCGCCCGGTGCGTCCGCCGCCGGAGCCGCGCGGCGGGGGAGTGTCAGCGGGCCCAGGCCGGCAGGGGAGTCAGCAGCAACCGGCCCGCGAAGCCGGCCGCCGTGTCGAGCCGGTCGGCGAACTCCCCGGCCAGCTCCGGCAGCCGGCGCAGCGCCCACAGGGCGCGGGCCGCCGCCCAGGCACCGTCGCGGGCCCGCTCCAGGCTCCAGCAGCCCAGCAGATGGGCCAGCGGATCGGCGATCCGGAGCAGGTCCGGTCCCGGCGTCAGCTCCTCCCGGACGCGTTCCTCCAGCGTCACCAGGAGGTCGCCCACCCGCTCGAACTCGTCCTCCAGGTCGGCCGGTTCGCAGCCCAGCGCGCGGCAGGTGTCCACGACGGCCAGCGCGAGGTCGTGGCCGATGTGCGCGTTGACCCCGGCGAGGGCGAACTGCAGCGGACGTACCTGGGGATGGCGGCGGAACTGGAACAGGGGCCGCCAGCAGGCGGGCGGCGGGTCGTCCCGGCCGGCCGCGTCGACGGCGGCCAGGTACCGCTCGGCGAACCGCACGTCCAGCGCGCTCGCGGCCCGCGCGTCCGGGAACCGCCCGGTGCCGATGCCCCGGCCGACCGCCTCGGTGACGGCCAGGTACACCCGGTTGAAGACCGCGATCCCGTCCCGGGCCGGCAGCGCGCCGTCCAGGGCGCGCATCCGGGAGATGACGGTGTCCACCGACTCGGCGGCGGGGTCGTGGTGCTCACAGTGCGCCATGGGGGCAGAGTCGCAGCTCCACCGGCGCCGGGACAGCGGCGGGCGGGGTGCTTCCCCGGTTCGGGCGAACGCCCCGGCCGCCCGCCCTCCTCTACCGCGCGCTCTGGTCGTACGTCGACGTGCCCTCGTCGAGCAGCGGCTGCTGCGTCTTGAGGTGTGCCGGGGCGAAGGCGCGCAGCGCGTGGTAGCCGGTGATGACGACCAGCGTGCCGAGCGCGATGCCGCTGAGGGAGAAGGTGTCGGTGAACTTCATGCTGACGTTGCCGACGCCGATGATGATGCCCGCGGCGGCCGGGACGAGGTTCAGCGGGTTGCGCAGGTCGACCTTGGCGTTGAGCCAGATCTGCGCGCCGAGCAGGCCGATCATGCCGTACAGGATGACGGTGATGCCGCCGAGGACGCCGCCCGGGATGGCGGCCACCACCGCGCCGAACTTGGGGCAGAGGCCGAACAGCAGCGCGAAGCAGGCGGCGGCCCAGTACGCGGCCGTCGAGTAGACGCGGGTCGCGGCCATCACGCCGATGTTCTCGGAGTACGTGGTGTTGGGCGGGCCGCCGACCGCGGTGGACAGGATGGAGCCGACGCCGTCGGCGGAGATCGCGGTGCCGAGCTTGTCGTCGAGCGGGTCGCCGGTCATCTCGCCGACCGCCTTGACGTGCCCGGCGTTCTCGGCGACCAGCGCGATGACGACCGGGAGGGCGACCAGGATCGCCGACCACTGGAAGGTGGGCCCGTGGAAGGAGGGCAGCCCGACCCAGTCGGCCCGGCCGACGGCGGAGAAGTCCAGCCGCCAGTGGTCGGTGACCTTGCCGCTGCCGTCCACCGAGTGGATGCGCCCGAAGACCCGGTCGAGGAGGAACGAGAGGACGTACCCGAAGACCAGGCCCAGGAAGATCGCGATGCGGGACCAGAAACCGCGCAGGCACACCACGGCCAGACCGGTGAACAGCATCACCAGCAGGGCCGTCCACTGGTCCTGCGGCCAGTAGGTGGAGGCGGTGACCGGGGCCAGGTTGAAGCCGATCAGCATCACCACCGCGCCGGTGACCACCGGCGGCATCGCGGCGTGGATGATCCGCGCCCCGAACCGCTGCACCGCGAGCCCCACCAGGAACAGCGCCACGCCCACCACCAGCACCGCGCCGGTCACCGTGGCGCTGGTGCCGCCCTGCGCCCGGATCACCGCGGCGACACCGACGAAGGAGAGCGAGCAGCCGAGATAGCTCGGCACCCGGCCGCGGGTGGCCAGCAGGAAGATCGCGGTCGAGACACCCGACATCATGATCGCCAGGTTGGGGTCCAGACCCATGAGCACCGGGGCCACGAACGACGCCCCGAACATGGCCACCACGTGCTGGGCGCCGAGCCCGGCCGTGCGGGGCCAGGAGAGCCGTTCGTCGGGGCGGACCACCGCTCCGGGAGCGGGCGTCCGCCCGTCACCGTGCAGCTTCCAGCGGACGCCGAGATCCATGGGGTGTCGCTTTCGTCGTTCGTGCAGCGTGTCCGCACCATTGTCGGGGCTGGCCGGGGATGCTCCACACCGGCCGGCGTCCGGTCGCGGGGTGTGCCGGAGGGCTGGACCGGGGCTTGCCTAGGATGAGCGCGCGCCGCCGGTCGTTGTAGGCGGCAATCACCTCGTACGTCCCAGGAGCACCGCCCATGACCGCCGAAGCCCCGGCCGCCCCTGCCCCGACCCACGGCAGGCTGGTCCCCGTCACCGTCCACTTCGACGACCTGGACGCCCTGGGCCTGCTGCACAACGGCCGCTACCCCGTGCTGGTCGAGCGGGCCTGGACCGAGCTGTGGCAGGCGCACGGCTTCCGCTTCGAGGGCGACTGGGCGGCGGCCGGCGACGCCTGCAACGCCGTCAAGGAACTGCGGATCACCTACGAGGCGCCGGTCACCCGGCCGGGCGCGTACGCCGTCCACCTGTGGCTGGAGCGGCTCGGCCGGACCGGGCTGACGTACGGCTTCCGGTTCTGCTCGGCGGACGGGGCGGCCACCTACGCCCACGGCACCCGGGTGCTGGTCAGGCTGGACGCGCAGACGCTGCGCCCCGCGCCGTGGAGCGAGGCGTTCAGGGCCGTCGGCCAGGGACTGCTGCGTCCGGCCGGCTGATCTTCGGACGGTCCCGGTCCCCGGCGCGCAGCACCCCGGCGAACGCCGCCAGGCCGCAGGACAGCACCGTCACCAGACCGAAGGACACCACCAGGCTGGTCGCCTGCGCCAGCGTGCCGATCGCACTGGGCGCGACCAGCCCCGAGGTGTACGTGATGGTCGCCACGCCCGCGATGGCGAGCGAGGGGTTGGCGCCGCTGCGGCCCGCCGCCGCGAAGCACAGCGGCACGACCACGGCGATGCCCAGGCCCATCAGGGCGAACCCGCTCATCGCCACCGCCGGACTGCCGCCGACGACGATGAGCACCCCGCCGAGGGTGGCCAGCGCGCCGCTGACCCGGACCGTGCGCACCGAACCGAACCGGTCCACCACCTTGTCGCCCGCGAACCGGGCCAGCGCCATGGTCAGCGTGAAACCGGTGGTGCACGCCGCCGCCAGCCCGGCCGAGGTCTCCAGCTCGTCCTTGAGGTAGACCGCCGACCAGTCCAGGCTCGCGCCCTCGGCGAACACCGCGCAGAACCCGATGGCGCCGATCAGCAGCGCCGAGCGGGGCGGCAGCGCGAACCGCGGCGGCGGGTCCTCGTCCTCGGCGGGCTGGAGGTCCAGCACCCACGCGCACGCCACCAGGCCGGCCACGGTCAGCACCGCGGCGGCCAGCGCGTGGTGCAGCCGGGCGTCCGAACCGAGGTGGGCGGCGAGCGTGCCGGCCGCCGAACCGATCAGGGCGCCGGCGCTCCACATGCCGTGCAGCCCCGACATGATCGACTTGCCGAGACGATTCTCCACCTCGACGCCGAGCGCGTTCATCGCCACGTCCGACATGCCCGCCGTGGCGCCGTAGACGAACAGGGCGAAACAGAGGGTGAGCAGGTTCGGGGCGATCGACGGCAGGGTCAGCGCCAGGGTCCACAGCGCCAGCAGCCCGCGCAGGGCCGTACGGGCGCCGAAGCGGTGGCTGATGCCGCCGGCCAGCGGCATGGCGAGCGACGCGCCGAGCGCGGGGAACGCCAGGGCGAGACCCAACTGACCGGCGCTCACCCCGGCGTGATCCTGAATCCAGGGCACGCGGGTCGCGAACGAGCCGGTGACCGCGCCGTGCACCGCGAACACCGCGGCCACGGCGAACCGTGCGCGCCTGACCTCGACCGCCGAGTAGACCACTGCACTCATGTCCGCCGGACCCTCCCACCGTGTCCTCGATCGCGCCTGCGCCGGTAAACTATCAGGGAGCCTGCCTGATAGATAGGGAGTATCGGATCGCGGGCCCCGCGCCCGCCGATCTGGAAGGATTCCGGCCATGCCCGCTTCCCCGAGCACCGCCCGAGCCATCAACGACCGGCTCGCCCTGCGACTGCTCGTGCAGGAGGGCGCGCTGACGGCCACCCAGCTCAAGCAGATGACGGGGCTGTCCCGGCCCACCGTGGCCGACCTCGTCGAACGCCTCACCGCCGCCGGCCTCATCGCCGTCGTCGGGAAGTCCGGCGAGCAGCGCCGCGGCCCCAACGCCAAGCTGTACGGAATCGTCGCCGACCGCGCCCATCTCGCCGCGCTCGACGTGCGTACCGAGGGCGTCTCCGTGCTCGTGTCCGACCTGGTCGGCCGGGTGCTCGCCGAGGCGTCCGTGCCGATCGACGGCGCCATGGGCACGGGCCCCGCGCTGGAGCAGGCGGTCGCCCTCGTCGAGCGGGCCGCCAAGGAGGCCGGGGCCGAGCGGCTGCACACGGTCGGCATCGGCGCCCCCGGCCTGATCGACCCCGGCACGGGCGAGCTGCGGCCCTCCACCGGCCTGCCCGTCTGGCACCGCCGACTGGTCACCGCCCTCCAGGAACGGTTCCCGGAGTCCCGCGTCAGCGTCGAGAACGAGACCAACCTCGCCGCCCTCGCCGAACAGCGGGACGGGGCGGCCCGGGACCGGGACACGTTCGTGCTGCTCTGGCTGGGCCTCGGCGTCGGCGCCGCCCTCGTCCTGGACGGCAGTCTGCGCCGGGGCGCCTCCGGCGGGGCGGGCGAGGTCGGCTTCCTGCCGGTGCCGGGCACATCGGGCCTGCCGGCGGCCACGGACTGCGACGGGGGCTTCCACTCGCTGGTGGGGGCGGCGGCGGTGGGGGAGCTGGCGGCGGCTCACGGGGTGGGCCCGGCCCGTGCGACGGGGGCGTCGCGCGAGGCGGGGGCGGTGGGCGGCATGGCCGGCGTGCCCTCCGTGGCCGACCCCGCGGAACTGCTGCGGGAGGCCGTGCGGCGGCGGGGTGCCGACCCCGCCGCCCGGCGGTTCCTGGCCGACCTGGCCGAGCGGATCGCCCTCGGGGCGGCGGCCGTCGTCTCCGTGCTGGACCCCGGCTGTGTGGTGCTGGCCGGGGAGATCGGCCGCGCGGGCGGCGACACCCTCGCCGCCCGCGTCCACGAGCGGCTCGCCCGGCTGTCCCCGCTGCCCACCGAGGTGCGCCCGACCCTGCTGGGCGGCGAGGCCGTGCTGCGCGGCGCCCTGCTGACCGCTCGGGACCGCGCCCAGGAGGAGCTGTTCGCCCAGCGGTAGGCGTCCCGTTCACGGGGCCATTACCGCTCTCCCTGCGCCGTACCGTCCGCCTTGCCCGCCGTACTCCCCGCCGCGCCGAACGCCGCACCGCCCGCCGCCACCCACAGCAGCCCCGTCGGCAGCAGCACCGCCACCCCCAGCAGCGTCAGGAAGCCCGCGCCGCTCGCCGTGGACAGGGGCGTCAAGTGCCGGGCGTGGAAGAGGAGGTGGGGGACCGAGGAGGCCAGGTAGGCCACCAGCGCGGTCAGCACCAGGCGCCGTTCCATCGTGGCCACCGCCGCGCACAGCACGACCGCCACCGCCAGGCTCGCCCCGCCGAAGTCCCGCAGCAGATGCTCGTTGTAGGGCGGCAGGTGCGACACCCAGGGCCACTTCCAGAACAGCTCCGGCAGCAGCAGGACCCACAGCCCCAGCAGGACCTGCGTACCCGCCAGCACGCCCAGCCCCGCCCGCAGCCCCTCGCGTCGGTTCATCGCCCCACGTCCGTCCCCGCTCGTCGGGATCTCCGGTGGGAGCATGCCCGCCGACGCGCCGTTCCGCACGGTCGTCGCACACGGCCGTCGCGCACGGCCGGAGGTGGGAGGCCCGGCGGCGGGCAAGGGCCTTCGTCACCGCCGCCGGGCCGGTCTCGCGGGGAGGACGCGCAGACCCGCAGACAGTAAAGAGGACTAGACCAAAGCGTCAATAGGTATGGACCACTTGGCGGGTGCGGTGATCCTGTGAGCCACTCCACAGCACTCGCCCGCCTGGGCGACGATCAGGCGTGGCACACTGGCCCTGTACCAGAAGCAGCGCACTCCGGGGTCGGTGAAAGTCCGAACCGGCGGTTACAGTCCGCGACCCGGTCGCCTCCAGCGGCCGGTTGACCAGGTGAAATTCCTGGACCGACGGTTAAAGTCCGGATGGGAGGCAGTGCGCGGCGGGCGGGCATACATGCGTGCCGCCGACTGTTTACGGAACCGTCCACAGGGACGGCTCCGCGATCAGGGGCGACGCACCGGATGCCGTCGCCCGTGCATTCTGTCGTCATCGGCAGAGCCCCGGAGTCCGTGCCCGAAGAGGCAGGGAGGACCCGGGAAGTGTTCACCGGAATCGTCGAAGAGCTGGGCGAGGTCACCGCCGTAGAGACCCTCGGCGACGCGTGTCGTTTCCGGCTGCGCGGCCCCGTGGTCACCGAAGGCGCGCGCCACGGCGACTCCATCGCCGTCAACGGCGTCTGCCTCACCGTCGTCGACCACGAGGGCGACGAGTTCACCGCCGACGTCATGGCCGAGACCCTGAACCGCTCCAGCCTCGGCGCCCTCGCCGTGGGCTCCCGCGTCAACCTGGAGCGCCCCACCGCCGTCGGCGACCGCCTCGGCGGCCACATCGTGCAGGGCCACGTCGACGGCACCGGCGAGATCCTTGCCCGCGAGCCGTCCGAGCACTGGGAAATCGTCAGGATCTCGCTGCCGGCGGACCTCGCCCGCTACGTCGTCGAGAAGGGCTCCATCACCGTCGACGGCATCAGCCTCACCGTCGTCGACGCGGGCCCCGACTCCTTCACGGTCAGTCTCATCCCGACCACCCTCGCCCTGACCACGCTCGGCCGCAAGCAGCCCGGCGACCCGGTCAACCTCGAAGTGGACGTCATCGCCAAGTACGTCGAGCGCCTGCTCGCCGCCCAGGGGGGCACCCAGTGAACTGGCTCAATTCCGAAGCGTTCGTCCTCTTCGACCAGCACATCAAGTGGTCCGACATGATCGGCAACGTGATAGGTCTGATCGGTCTCGCGCTCGGCTGGCGGCGCTCGATCTGGAGCTGGCCCGCGCAGTTCCTCTCCGGCCTGATCCTCTTCGCGGCCTTCGCCACCGCCCACCTCTCCGGCAGCGCCGGCAAGCAGATCGTCGTCATGGTCGTCGCCGCGTGGGGCTACTGGCAGTGGAACCGGGGCCGGCGGCAGAGCCAGGACGGCACCGTCGCCGTCCGCTTCGCCAGTTGGCGCGAGCGCGGCGCCCTGCTCGGCACCGCCGCCCTCGGCACCCTCGCGGTCGGCGGCCTCTTCACCGCCGTACCCAGCCTCTCCTGGGACCCCTGGCCGGACGCGTACATCTTCGTCGGCACCGTCGTCGCCATGTACGCCCAGGCCCGCGGCATGGTCGAGTTCTGGTTCGCCTGGCTCCTCGTCGACCTGGTCGGCGTGCCGCTGAACTTCGCCAACGGCTTCGCCTTCTCCGGCTTCGTCTACGTCGTCTACGGCGCGCTCGTCCTGTGGGGCATGCGCGACTGGTGGCTGCGCTCCCGCCAGGGACAGCGGCCCGTCATGGAAGGAGCGCCCGCATGACCGCCCGCCGGTCTCCCGCCGACGCCCCGAGCGGGGCGCTGCGCGGCGCCCCGCTCGCCCCGCCCGTCCTCTACCGCGCCGACGTCCCCGGGGAACTCGTCCTGGACCCCGTCGAGCAGGCCGTCTCCGACATCGCCGCGGGCCGCCCGGTCGTGGTCGTCGACGACGCCGACCGGGAGAACGAGGGCGACCTCGTCATCGCCGCCGAGAAGGCGACCGAGGAGATCGTCGCCTTCATGATGAGCGAGTGCCGCGGCCTGATCTGCGCCCCCATGGAGGGCGACGAACTCGACCGGCTCCGGCTCCCGCAGATGGTCGAGGACAACACCGAGTCGATGAAGACCGCGTTCACGGTCTCCGTGGACGCCGCCCCCGTACACGGGGTGAGCACCGGCATCTCGGCTGCCGACCGCGCCGCCACCCTCCGGCTGCTGGCCGGCGGCGCCGCCGGACCCGGCGACTTCGTCCGCCCCGGCCACGTCTTCCCGCTGCGCGCCCGCCCCGGCGGCGTCCTCGCCCGCGACGGCCACACCGAGGCCGCCGTCGACCTCGCCCGGCTCGCGGGACTGCGCCCGGCCGGCGCCATCGTCGAGATCGCCGGCGAGGACGGCCGGATGCTGCGGCTGCCCGAGCTGATCCCGTTCGCCCGCAAGCACGGCCTGACGATCATCTCCATCGAGGACCTGATCGCCTACCGCCGCAGCGCCGAACCCACCGTCCGCCGCGAGGCCGAGGTCGACCTGCCCACCTCCCACGGCCCCTTCACCGCGTACGGCTACCGCTCCACCGTCGATGGCGTCGAGCACGTCGCCCTCGTCCACGGCGACCTCGGCGACGGCCGGGACGTCCTCGTCCGGGTCCACTCCGAGTGCCTCACCGGCGACGTCTTCGGCTCCCAGCGCTGCGACTGCGGGCCCCAACTGGACGCCTCCCTGGCCCGCATCCAGTCCGAGGGCCGCGGCGTCGTCGTCTACCTCCGCGGCCACGAGGGCCGGGGCATCGGCCTGATGTCCAAGCTGCGCGCCTACGAACTCCAGGAGCGCGGCCGCGACACCCTGGACGCCAACCTGGAACTCGGCCTGCCCGCCGACGCCCGGGACTACGGCGCCGGCGCCCAGATCCTCAAGGACCTCGGCGTCCGCGGCGTCCGCCTGCTGACCAACAACCCCGACAAGTCCGCCGCCCTGGAGCGGCACGGCATCGAGGTCACCGGCCGCGAGCCGATGCCCGTCCAGGCCGGTGAGCACAACCTCCGCTACCTGCGCACCAAGCGGGACCGGATGGGTCACGACCTGCCCTGGCTGGACACCGCCCCGGTGTCCACCTGCGGCAACCAGTAAGCGAAGAACTCCGAGGAGCCGAGGAGCAACGTGAGCGGCAAGGGTGCACCGGAACTGTCCGTACGCAGCGTGGGGGACCTGCGGGTCGCCGTCGTCGCGGCGCAGTGGCACGAGAAGGTGATGGACGGCCTGGTGGACGGCGCCCTGCGGGCCCTGCACGACCTGGGCATCAGCGAGCCGACCCTGCTGCGGGTCCCCGGAAGCTGGGAGCTGCCCGTGGTCGCCAAGGCCCTGGCCGGCCGCGGCTACGACGCGGTCGTCGCCCTCGGCGTCGTCATCCGCGGCGGCACCCCCCACTTCGACTACGTCTGCCAGGGCGTCACCCAGGGCCTCACCCAGGTCTCCGTGGACACCGGAGTCCCGGTCGGCTTCGGCGTCCTGACCTGCGACACCGAGGAGCAGGCCCTGGACCGCGCCGGACTGGAGGGCTCCAGCGAGGACAAGGGCCACGAGGCGGTGACCGCGGCGGTGGCGACGGCGGCCACGCTGCGTTCGGTATCCGAGCCCTGGCGCCAGGGCGGTCCGCACAACCCGTAGAGTGGGCGCCACCATGTCCAAGAAGACGTTCGAGGAGCTGTTCACCGAGCTCCAGCAGAAGGCCGCCCACGGCGACCCCGCCACCTCCCGCACCGCCGAGCTGGTCGACAAGGGCGTCCACGCCATCGGCAAGAAGGTCGTCGAGGAGGCCGCGGAGGTCTGGATGGCCGCCGAGTACGAGGGCAAGGAAGCGGCCGCCGAGGAGATCTCGCAGCTCCTGTACCACGTCCAGGTGATGATGGTCGCCCGCGGCATCTCCCTGGACGACGTCTACGCCCACCTGTAAACCGAGTTCACCACCCTCCCCCTTTAACGCGAAGGAAGCCGACCTCATGCTGCGCATCGCCGTCCCCAACAAGGGTTCACTCTCCGGCCCTGCGGCGGACATGCTGCATGAGGCCGGCTACCAGCAGCGCCGCGAGTCCAAAGAACTGCGCATCGTCGACCCGGAGAACGAGGTCGAGTTCTTCTACCTCCGCCCCCGCGACATCGCGATCTACGTCTCCTCCGGCCGCCTCGACATCGGCATCACCGGCCGCGACCTGCTGATCGACTCCGGCGCCGACGCCGAGGAGATCCTCCCCCTCGGCTTCGCCCGCTCCACCTTCCGCTACGCCACCAAGCCGGGCACGGCCCGCGGCGTCGAGGACCTCAAGGGCATGACCGTCGCCACGTCGTACGAGGGGATCGTCGCCAAGCACCTCGCCGACCACGGCGTCGACGCCTCCGTCGTCCACCTCGACGGCGCCGTGGAGACCGCCATCGAACTGGGCGTCGCCGAGGTCATCGCCGACGTCGTGGAGACCGGCACCTCGCTGCGCAACGCCGGTCTGGAGGTCATCGGCGAGCCGATCATGAAGTCCGAGGCCGTCGTGATCCGCCGCACCGGCGCCGACGAGACGGCCGAGGCCGAACCCAAGGTGCAGCAGTTCCTGCGCCGCCTCCAGGGCGTCCTGGTGGCCCGGACGTACGTGATGATGGACTACGACTGCCGCGTCGAGCAGTTGGAGAAGGCCGTCGCGCTCACCCCCGGCCTGGAGTCCCCGACCGTCTCCCCGCTGCACAACGAGGGCTGGGTCGCCGTCCGCGCCATGGTCCCCGCCAAGGAGGCGCAGCGGATCATGGACGACCTGTACGAGATCGGCGCCCGCGCCATCCTCACCACGGCCATCCACGCCTGCCGCCTCTGACGCAGATCCCGGAGCACACCATGCCGGACGCCACCCCGGGGGCCCGACCCGAGCCGCCCGCCCTGCCCGTCACCTTCCGGCCCGGCCGCACCCGTGCCGTCCTGGTCGGCGCCGCCGTCGCCGTCTTCGTGGTCATCACCGTGGTCGCCATGCTGATGGAACGGCTCGGCCCCGGGGAGCGCCTCAGCTTCGTGCTGACGGCGCTCATCCTGGCCGGCGTGCTGCTCCTGCTGGCCCGCCCCAAGGTGGTCGCCGAGGAGTCCGGGGTCACCGTGGTGAACCTCACCCGGCGGCGCCGCCTGGAGTGGGCGGAGATCCTCCGCGTCAACCTCCGCCCCGGCGACCCCTGGGTCTTCCTCGACCTCAGCGACGGCACCAGCCTGCCCGCGCTCGGCATCCAGCCCGGCATCGCCAAGCAGCGGGCCGTCGCCGACGCGCGGGCGCTGCGGGCGCTCGCCGAGGCCCGCAGCACCCCCGACGCCGGGCCGCGCCGGCCCTGACACCGGGCCGCGCCGGCCCCGACGCCGGGCCGCGCGGGCCCTGACGCCGGGCCGCGCGGGCCCTGACGCCGCGCGCCCCGGCGTACGCCCGGGGCATCTCGGGGCCCGTCCGGGACCGCCCGGGGTCCGTTCGGGGTCGTCCACCCTGCCGCTCACCGGCCGCTGGTGATTAACCTGGTGGGCGGAGGCGTGCCGAGTGCGCCTCCGCTCCTGTCGCTCCGCCCGGTGCACAGGGGTTCCAGCTACCCGAGGAGTGACTCCCTCCGGCGATGGACGGATCGTCCTGCAGTACCTGCGCCGCCCCCGGTCGTGACACGACACAGGCGGCGGCATCATGACCACCCCCCTGCTGCTCCTGGCAGCCGCCTTCCTGCTGATCCTCGCCAACGGATTCTTCGTGGCGGCCGAGTTCGGCCTGGTGACCGTCGAGCGCCCCGACGCCGAGGAGGCCGCGGCCCGCGGCGACCGGCGCGCCCGGCGCGTCGTCGAGTCCCTGAGGGAGCTGTCCTTCCAGCTCTCCGGCACCCAGCTCGGCATCACCATCACCTCCCTCGTCGTCGGCATGCTCGCCGAACCGGCGCTCGCCGGGCTGCTGGCCGGCCCGTTCACCGCGATCGGCGTCCCCGACGGCGCGGTGTCCGGCGTCGCGGTCGTCGTCGGCATGCTGCTGGCCTCGGCCGTGCAGATGGTGGTCGGCGAGCTGGTCCCGAAGAACTGGGCGGTCTCCCGCCCCTTGCAGGTCGCCCGCTTCGTGGCCGGCCCGCAGCACCTGTTCGCCCGCACCTTCCGCCCGGTGATCGCCGCGCTGAACACCGTGGCCAACCGGCTCGTCCGCGCCCTCGGCGTGGAACCGGCCGAGGAACTGGCCTCCGCCCGCACCCCGGGCGAGCTGGTCTCCCTGGCCCGGCACTCCGCCCAGGCCGGCGCCCTGGAGCAGGACACCGCCGACCTCTTCGTCCGCACCCTCTCCCTGGGCGAGCTGGCCGCGCAGCACGTCATGACCCCCCGGGTGAAGGTCAGCGCCCTGCAGTCCTCGGCCACCGCCGAGGACGTGGTCAACCTGACCCGCGCCACCGGCCTGTCCCGCTTCCCCGTCTACCGGGAGAAGATCGACGAGATCACCGGCGTGGTCCACCTCAAGGACGCCCTCGCCGTCCCGGTCCACGACCGGCTGCGCACCCCCGTCGGCCGCATCGCCCGCCCGGCCCTGCTGGTCCCCGAGACCCTGCCGGTGCGGCCCCTGCTGACCCGGCTCCGCAGCGAGCAGCCGATGGCCGTCGTCGTCGACGAGTACGGCGGCACCGCCGGCGTCGTCACCCTGGAGGACATCGTCGAGGAGATCGTCGGCGAGGTCCGCGACGAGCACGACGGCCAGGATCTCCCCGAGCTGGCCGCCGCCCCGCCCGAGGACGGCCGCCCCGCCTGGGACGCCGACGGCAGTTGCCGCGTCGACGTCCTGCGCCGCATCGGCCTGGAGGTCCCCGAGGGCCCCTACGAGACCGTCGCCGGGCTCGTCGCCGACCTGCTCGGCCGTATCCCCGCCGTCGGCGACCGGGCCGAGCTGCCGGGCTGGCGGCTCTCGGTGCGCCGGGTCGGCCACTACCGCGCCGAGCGGGTCCGGCTGGTCCGGACGGCGCCCGTGCCCGTACCGGAGGCCGTCCGATGAGCGTGCTGCAACTTCTGCTGGCCGCCCTGCTGGTCCTCGCCAACGGCTTCTTCGTCGGCGCCGAGTTCGCCCTGGTGTCGGTCCGCCGCAGCCAGATCGAACCGCTGCGCACCGCCCGCGCCCGCCAGGTCCTGCACGGTCTGGAGCATCTGCCGCAGATGATGGCCGCCGCCCAGTTCGGCATCACCGTCTGCTCGCTGACGCTCGGCGCGGTCGCCGAACCGACCGTCGCCCACCTGCTGGAGCCGGTCTTCACCTGGATACATCTGCCGCACGGCATGGTCCACCCGCTCGGCTACGTCGTCGCGCTGGCCGCCGTGGTCTTCTGCCACCTGGTCATCGGCGAGATGGTCCCGAAGAACCTCGCCATGGCCGCCCCCGAGAAGGCCGCCCTCTGGCTGGGCCCCGGCCTGGTCGCCTTCGCCCGCCTGTGCAAGCCGGTCACGGCCGCCCTCGGCGCCGTCGCCCAGGGCATCCTCAAGCTGTTCCGGGTCGAGCCCAAGGACGAGGTCGAGGCCGTCTTCACCCGCGCCCAGCTCAACCGGCTGGTCGAGGACGCGGGCCAGGCCGGACTCCTCGACCCCGAGGAGCAGGAACGCCTGGAGGACGCCCTGGAGCTGGGCTCCCGCCCGGTGACCGACGTCCTCGTCGAGCGCGAGGCATGGGTGACGGTCCCCCCGTCCGTCACCCCCGGCCAGATCGTCGAGCTGACCGCCCGCACCGGCTACTCCCGGTTCCCGATCGCCGCCGACAACGGCCCGTTCATGGGCTACCTCCACGTCAAGGACGTCCTCGACCTGGAGGAGTCGGAGCGGGCGGTGCCCCAGCAGATATGGCGGCCCATGACCACCCTGCGCCCCGAGCTGCCGCTGGACGACGCCCTCACCGTGATGCGCCGCGCCGCCACCCACCTCGCCCAGGTCACCGACGCCGGCGGCCGGGTGCTGGGCCTGGTCGCCCTGGAGGACGTCCTGGAACTGCTGGTCGGCGAGGTCCGCGACCCGGCCCACCGCGAGCCGGCGGTGAGCGCCCCGAGGACCGGCAGCGAGCCCGAGGAGGTGATGGCCTAGCCGGGCCGCACAACCCGGGACGGCCCGGCCGGGCCCCCGGTCCGGGACGGCCCAGCCGGCCTCAGAGCCCAGCCGGCCTCAGAGCCCAGCCGGCCCCGCCCGGCCTCAGAGACCGGGCGGGTCCTGGGGCCCCCGCCCCGACAGGACCTCCCCGTACGCCTGCATCAGGTCCGGCAGCCGCAGGGTCGCCAGGTCGTCGCGGGTCAGCGTGCCGGGATAGGTCGACAGCCGCAGATCCCGGTACGCGCAGCTCTTCTCGTACAGCGTGCGCAGGAACCGCCCGTTGCCCAGTTCGTCGATCCAGCCCTGCTCGACGACGTGCCCGGCGATCGAGCGCAGCTCGTCCAGGGCCTCCTCGTCCCACCCGTCCCCGTTCTCCGCGGCGAGCACCTCGCCGATCGAGGTCAGCTCCTGGGGGCGGTAGGAGGGGAAGTCCACGCGGGTGGTGAAGCGGGAGGACAGTCCGGGGTTGGCGGCCAGCAGCCGGTCCATGCCCTCCGGGTAGCCGGCCAGGATCACCACCAGGTGGTCCCGGTTGTCCTCCGCCCGCTTCAGCAGCACCTGGAGCGCCTCGTCGCCGTACGCGTCGCCCTTGCCGTACCCGGAGTTGGACAGCGCGTACGCCTCGTCGACGAAGAGGACGCCGCCGAGCGCTGAGTCGATCAGCTCATTGGCCTTCACCGCGGTCTGTCCGAGGTACTCGCCGACCAGGTCGGCGCGCTGTGCCTCCACCAGGTGGTCGCCGCCGAGCAGCCCGAGGGCGTAGAAGACCCGGCCGAGGATGCGGGCCACGGTGGTCTTGCCGGTGCCGGAGGGGCCGGAGAAGACGAAGTGCCGCTTGGGCGGCTGGACCGGCAGGCCCTGCCCGGCCCGCAGCCGGGCCATGTTGAGCTGCGCCGACAACGCCTTGACCTGGCGCTTGACCGGCTCCAGGCCGACCATGCGCTCCAGTTCGGCCAGCGCCTGCGCGAGCAGGGCCGGGTCGGTGGGCCCGGCGGGCAGGGACGGGTCCGGGGCCGCCGTCCGCTGCCGGACCGAGGTGCCGGCGACCGGGGCGAGCGGCCCGGCCGGCGGCTCGGGGTCGGACAGCTTCAGGTCCCGCTCCGGGGTGCCGAACAGCGGGTCCAGGCCCCCGTCCGGGAGGTCCGGCGGGTCCTGCCCGGCGCCCGCCGGGGCGAACGCGCCCAGGTCGGCGGCGTCCTCGTAGCCGTCGCCCTCGGCGATCGCCGCGAGCCGGGCCGCGGTGTCCATGAACGACGGGTCGACCCGGTGCACGGCCCGGTACAGCGGCAGGGCGGCGGCGCTGCGGCCGGTGCCCTCGTGCGCCCGCGCCAGCCAGTAGCGCAGCTCCTTGCGCTGCGGCTGCTCGCTGCGGCAGCGCATCAGCGCCGCCGACAGCAGCGGTTCGGCCTGCCCGTACATCTCCAGCCGGACCCGGGCCATGCCGCCGAACAGCCCCGCCTCGATGCCCAGCAGCGGATCGCCGAGCAGCGGGTCGGTGTGCCGGACCAACTGCTCCCAGTCCTTGACGAGATAGGCGCGGCAGGCGTGCAGGAAACGGACCTGGGGGTCGGCGTCCACCGGCGGCAGCCCGGCCAGCGCCCGGTCCAGCTCCGGGACGTGCCGGCCGTCCAGCCAGTGCGAGGCGTGCGCGAGCAGCAGGTCGCGGGGGCTCTCCAGCACCGGCTGCACCCACCAGCCCAGCCAGTACCAGGAGTTCAGGGTGCGGCGGTGCCGGGCGCGCTGCTCGCCGAAGCGGTCCCGGTGCCGGAACATCCGCAGCAGCGCGGCCGTGGTGTCGATACGCAGCGCGTGCAGTCCGAGCCATCCGTCGGCCATGCCGGGGTCGATGCGCACCGCCGTCCGGAACTCCTCCTCGGCCTGGGGGTAGGCGCCCATCGTGTAGGCGTCCACGCCGCGCAGCCAGGCGAGGTCGGCCGGGGCCGGCGGGCCCTGCGTGCCGAAGTCCATCACGTCCCCCACAAACCGCGCCCCCGTCGGTACGCCGCCGGGCCGTCGCCCGTCGGCCTGTCGGTCCGACCGCTGAACCGCTGTGCCACGGCCCGGAGTTGCAGGTGCGCGAACCAGTCGTCGGAAGGTCGCACCGAGGGCATCGTACCCGCGGCGGTCTTCCCCCCGAAGGGTGCCGCGAGGGGCGTTTCGCGAGGTGGGAGCAGACGGGGCGCAGGGGGCGCGGTGACCGTGGGTGAGCGCTCGGCGGCGCGGAGCGCCCGCGAAAGCGGCGCGGGCAGAACGAAGCCCCCGGTCACGGGGGAACAACCGGGGGCTTCGCGTCCGCGGGCGGCTCCGGAGGAACCGCACATTGAGAACGTAAGACCTGTACGCCCGTCGGGTCAAGCGGAGTTGGGGCACTCCGGGGCGCGCTCGAACAGGGATCTTCACGGGTTCACCACAACGCGGACGGCCTGTCACTCTGGGTGAGGATCACCCCTGGATCGGCCCGTCCCGGAGGGGCCCTCCAGCACCTCGTAGCCCTCCGGCCGCTGGCGCACCAGCAGATGTGCATGGGGGCGCGTGGGGTCGGCGCTGAAGTGCTCGCGCTCGGCCGGGGTCCACCCGTCCCAGAACTCCCGCTGTTCCTCGCCGTCGCGCGCCCGTCCCCGCGCCCACGCGCGCCCGGCCGGCATCTCCATCCACAGCAGCGCCGCCAGCCGGGGCCGCAGCGCCCGCCGGCCGGCGCCGACGCCCTCCAGCAGGACCAGGGGAGCGCAGGGCAGCGGGCGGGGCGGGCCGAAGCGGCGGGCCCGCCAGTCGTAGGGGCGGTAGCGGGCGTCCTCGCCCCGGGCGAACGGCTCGATCACCTGTGCCAGCAGCCGGCCGGTCCAGTCGAACAGTTCCTCGTGGCTGGCGATGTCGTCCAGGTGCAGTACCGGAGCGCCGCCGAGCACCGCCGCCAGCCTCCCGGCGAACGTCGACTTGCCGGAGCCCGCGTGTCCGTCGACCCCGATCAGGCGGACCGGGCCGCAGGACGGGGGCAGGGCGCGGAGCCGGGCGGCGAGAGCGTGGATGACGGGTCCTGGGCGGGCACGGTACGGGTGTTCGGTCGCCCAGCACTCTAACCGCGGCCGGGCCCGGCACCGCACCCGCCGCCCCGCCGCGCCGTATTCCTGATTCCTGGGCGTGGCACGGCGAAATTGCTGGCAGCGGCGGGCGGCTGCGGCCATAGTTGGCGCACAACCGTGCAACCGGACCTGCCCCGACTCGGACACCTGGGGGTCTTCCGCCCATGAGCAGAGCCGAACAGCCCTCCCGCAGAACAGTTCTGGCCGCGGCCGTGGCCGCCGCGGTGGCCGGCGGCACCGTCCCGGCCGCCGCCGGCACCGCCACCGCGGCCGGCCCCGCGACCGAGGGCGGCACCGGCGCCGCGGACGCCGACCGCGACCCCGGCCGCCAGGTCGACTACCGGTCCTGGACCACGTACCGCGACTGGCGCGGCGGCGCCGCCGACGGTACGCGGGCCGTATCGGGCGCCCGGCCCGGCGTCGTGATCGGCGCCCCGGCCGGGACCACCGAGTACACCGATCCGCACACCGGCACCACCGCCACCTGGGAGTACGCGCGGTGGACCTCGCCCGTCCACCGGCTCGCCGTGCCCGCGACGGAGGTGATCGCCTCCTGGAACGCCCGCACGCCCGGCGGCACCTGGCTCCAGGTCGAACTGAAGGGCACCTACTCCGACGGCACCGCCACGCCCTGGTACGTGCTGGGCCGCTGGGCCGCCGGCGACCAGGACATCCGCCGCACCTCGGTCGACGACCAGGGCGACGGCAGGAGCAGCGTCTGGACGGACACCTTCGCCATCGACGACGCCTCCACCGGGCTGCGCCTGGCCTCCTACCGGCTCCGGCTGACCCTCTACCGCCGGCCCGGCGCCGACGTCACCCCGACCGTCTGGCGGCTCGGCGCGATGGGCTCCGACATCCCCGACCGCTTCACGGTCCCGGCCTCCACCCCGGGCCTCGCCCAGGAACTGACCGTCCCGCGCTACTCGCAGGAGGTCCACAAGGGCCAGTACCCGGAGTACGACAACGGCGGCGAGGCGTGGTGCAGCCCCACCTCCTCGCAGATGATCATCGAGTACTGGGGCGGCCGGCTCACCCAGGAACAGCTCGCCTGGGTCGACCCCTCCTACGCCGACCCGCAGATCTGCCACGCGGCCCGGTACACCTTCGACTACCAGTACGACGGCTGCGGCAACTGGCCGTTCAACGCCGCCTACGCGGCCACCTTCGACGGCCTCCAGGGCGTGGTCACCCGGCTCCGCTCGCTCACCGACCTGGAGACGCTGATCGCGGCCGGCATCCCGGCCATAACGTCCCAGTCCTTCCTCGCCACCGAGCTGACCGGGGCCGGGTACGGCACCTCGGGCCACCTGATGACGGTGATCGGCTTCACCGCCACCGGGGACGTGATCGCCAACGACCCGGCCTCGGACAGCAACGAGGAGGTCCGCCGCGTCTACCGGCGGCGGGAGTTCGAGAACATCTGGCTGCGCACCAAGCGCTACAACGCCTCCGGCAAGGTCGCCTCCGGCACCGGCGGCGTCTGCTACCTGTACTTCCCGGCCCACCCCACCCCGCGCCAGCGCAAGGCGCTCGCGGCGGTCGGCGTGCGCTGAACCGGCACCGCGCCCGGCCCCGGACGGCCCCCGGCACCCGCCGGGGGCCGTCCCCTGTGACGGACATCTCGGCCGCGGCGGAGCATTTCGGTGGCAAGGTGGACGCACCGGCGGGGGACCGGCCCGGGGGGACCCGTCCAGTACGTCGAGACCAGCGAGAAGCCATGACCGCACAGACCGCCACCGCCGCCCGCGCCCGCACCGGCGGCCCCCGGGACGACGGCCCGGAGTTCCTCGAACACGCCCTGGGCTGGACCCTCGTCGTGGTGATCGCGATGCTGGTGGTCCAGCTCGGCCTGCTGTGAGCGCCCGCCCGGCCGATGTGACCTGACCCATGCCCCGGCCTGCCGTACCGCGGAGGTCCCACCGCCCGCCGGACAAGGGACGAAACCGAACCGCTGTTCGCCGGCACCTCCTGCGACGCGTTCTCCATGGACGACATCGCCCGCCAGGCCCCCCGGGCCGGCCCACCGCGCGGACTGACGCCCCGCCCCGCCCCTGCCGTCCGGAACGCGCCCGGTTGCGGGCCCGGAGAACCGCCCGGGACAATTCCCGAAGTAAGCGGTCGTTAACTGGTGACTCGGTCCCCCGGATCGGGCATACTCAGCGCACAGCCGCTGGTCAGCCGCTTTCCGAGACCCGGAGGGCGCGAGCGCCGGCCGGGGCTGGAACGACCAGGCGGAGCCGCCTCCACCCAGGGCGCACGTCCGCCGATGTGCCCGACAGGGAGGAGAGCGTCGCCATGCACGACCGCGCCCCGCAGTTGGTGGACCGCCAACTGCCCACCGACGAGGCACGGGACCTGATCTCGCTGGTCCGCGACATCGCGCGCCAGGAGATCGCCCCCCATGCGGCCGAGGAGGAGGACGCCGGCCGCTTCCCCCGCGAGATCTTCACCCTGCTCTCCGCCTCGGGCCTGCTCGGCCTGCCGTACGACGCCGAGTACGGCGGCGGCGACCAGCCCTACGAGGTCTACCTCCAGGTCCTGGAGGAACTGGCCGCCGCCCGGCTCACCGTCGGCCTCGGCGTCAGCGTGCACACCCTCGCCTCCTACGCGCTCGCCGCCCACGGCACCAAGCAGCAGCAGGTCGAGCACCTGCCCGCGATCCTCGGCGGCGGACTGCTCGGCGCCTACGCCCTCTCCGAGCCGTCCTCCGGCTCCGACGCCGCCTCGCTGCGCACCCGGGCGGTCCGCGACGGCGACGACTGGGTGATCACCGGCACCAAGGCGTGGATCACCCACGGCGGCGTCGCCGACTTCTACACCGTCATGGCCCGCACCGGCGAGGAGGGGCCGCGCGGCATCACCGCCTTCCTGGTCCCCGCCGACGCCGGGGGACTGAGCGCGGCCACGCCGGAGAAGAAGATGGGGCTGAAGGGCTCGCCCACCGCCCAGCTCCACCTCGACGGCGTCCGGGTCCCCGACAGCCGGCGCCTCGGCGAACCGGGACAGGGCTTCGCCATCGCCCTGTCCGCGCTGGACTCGGGCCGGCTGGGCATCGCCGCCTGCGCCACCGGCGTCGCCCAGGCGGCACTGGACGAGGCGGTGGCCTACGCACGCGAGCGGCGGCAGTTCGGCCGGGCCATCGCCGACTTCCAGGGGCTGCGCTTCATGCTCGCCGACATGGCCACCCAGATCGAGGCCGGCCGCGCGCTGTACCTGTCGGCGGCCAAGCTGCGCGACGCCGGACGGCCGTTCGCCCGGCAGGCGGCCATGGCCAAGCTGCACTGCACCGACGCGGCGATGCGGGTCACCACCGACGCCGTACAGATCCTCGGCGGGTACGGCTACACCGCGGACTTCCCGGCCGAGCGCTACATGCGCGAGGCCAAGGTGCTCCAGATCGTCGAGGGCACCAATCAGATCCAGCGGATGGTCATCGCCCGTCACCTAGCGGGTCCCGAGGGGCGCTGACCTCGCCGGGCCCGCGCGGGGGCGCCGCGAGCCGCACCCACTCCGGATCGTGGTGCCCCGGCAGGGTCCGGCCGCGGTCGGCCCAGGTCCGCATCAACTCGCGGTAGATCGGCGGGTCCGGTGGCTGCGGCGCCGGCGGAACCGGCACCGTGGCCACCGGGACGAACAGGCGTCGTCGCTGCCCGGTCACCGTGAACGTGGGGGTCATACCCGGGCAACGCGCCGCACGGCGGGCAGGTCACCGCCGTACGCAATCGCGCGTCAGTTCACGAGGTGCCGCCCGCGCGGCCGTGCGGTCAGGCGGCCTGCCGGCGCATCGTCGGCACCCGCATCGGGCGCGAGCCCGGCCCGCCGACGTGGGAGAACGGCTGGGTCCGCCAGTCCAGGCCCTGCGGGAGCGTCAGCAGCAGCGCGGTGTCCTGCTCCTGGGGCTCGAAGGACTCGTCCGCCGGACGGGCGTCCGAGGCGCGGCGGCCGGTGCCGGCGCAGACCGTGAGCCCGAACGGGTTCCACGGCGAGGCGCACAGCGCGTGCTCCGGCAGGACCTCCTCGTCCGCCAGCAGCGCGATGGGCTGCGCGCAGTCCGGGCAGATCACCCGGTACATCTCGAAGGTGTCGTACGCGTCGAGCTCGTCCTCGTCGTAGGCGTCGGGTTCGACACCCTCCGGCGTGGGCTCGACGACCGACTGCTGCCGCTTGGACGCGGTACGACCAGGGCGCTTAAGACTCTGCATGGGATTCTCCCCCTCGGGCTGGGCCGTGAAGGCACTGCGGCCTCGACCACAGCAAGCACTTCCCGTCCCCCCTCGGGGGTAATCACGAGAACATCACGGAGACCGTCCGGGGGATGTGGCGTTCGTCACATGAGGGTCGACGGTGTCCGGAGCGGCCCGTTTGTCCCCGGCCCCCGGCCGCCCGCACCCCCGCACATCACGAACCGGGTATGACCTGGGCTGCTCGGGTATCGGAGGAGATCAAACGCCCTGTAGGTTCTTGCGCCATGGAGGAGCTGGACCGACAGATCGTGCGCCTGCTCGTCATGGACGGGCGGATGAGCTACACCGACCTGGGCAAGGCCACGGGCCTGTCCACGTCGGCCGTGCACCAGCGCGTGCGCCGGCTCGAACAGCGGGGCGTCATCCGCGGCTACGCCGCCGTCGTCGACCCCGAGGCGGTCGGCCTGCCGATGACCGCGTTCATCTCCGTCAAACCCTTCGACCCCAGCGCCCCCGACGACATCGCGGACCGCCTGGCCGGCGTCCCCGAGATCGAGGCGTGCCACAGCGTCGCCGGCGACGAGAACTACATCCTCAAGGTGCGCGTGGCCACCCCCCACGAACTGGAGGAACTCCTCGCCCGGGTGCGCTCGCTGGCCGGGGTGTCCACCCGGACGACGGTGGTGCTCTCCACCCCGTACGAGGCCCGGCCGCCGCGTATCTGACGGGCCTGCGTGCCGGGCGCGCGGGGCGAGGGGTGAGACTGGTGCCCATGAGTGAGTCCAGCGCCCCGACCGAGACCGTCCTGCTGCGCCGCGGCGAGGTCCACAGTCCCGCCGATCCCTTCGCCACGGCCATGGTCGTCGAGCGCGGCCAGGTCGCCTGGGTGGGCTCGGAGGGCGCCGCGGACGCCTTCGCGGACGGCGTGGACCGGGTGATCGACCTGGACGGCGCCCTGGTGACCCCCGCGTTCACCGACGCCCATGTGCACACCACCGCCACCGGTCTCGCCCTCACCGGCCTGGACCTGTCCGGCGCGCCCACTCTGGCGGCGGCCCTGGCCCGGGTACGGGAGTTCGCCGCCGCCCGCCCCGCCGACCGGGTCCTGCTCGGCCACGGCTGGGACGCCTCCGCCTGGCCCGAGGGCCGCCCGCCGACCCGCGCCGAACTCGACGAGGCCACCGGCGGCCGCCCCCTCTACCTCAGCCGGATCGACGTGCACTCCGCGGTCGTCACCACCGCCCTGCTCGACCTCACCGACGGCGCCCCCGCCCGCCCGGACGGCCCGCTCACCGGCGACGCCCACCACGCCGTACGCGCCACCGCCCTCGGCGCCGTCACCCCGGCCCAGCGCGCCGCCGCCCAGCGGGCCGCGCTCGCGCACGCCGCCTCCCTCGGCATCGGCACCGTGCACGAGTGCGCCGGACCGGAGATCTCCTCCGAGGACGACCTCACCGGCCTGCTGCGGCTCGCCGCCGAGGAGCCCGGCCCCCGCGTGGTCGGCTACTGGGCGGAACGGGACGTCGACCGCGCCCGCGCCCTCGGCGCGGCCGGCGCCGCGGGCGACCTGTTCGTCGACGGCGCGCTCGGCTCCCACACCGCCTGCCTGCACCGGCCGTACGCCGACGCCGGCCACACCGGCACCGCCCACCTGGACGCCGGCGACGTCGCCGCGCACGTCGTCGCCTGCACCGAGGCCGGGCTCCAGGCGGGCTTCCACGCCATCGGCGACGCCGCCGTCGGCACCGTCGTCGAGGGCGTCCGCGCCGCCGCCGGGAAGCTGGGCCTCGCCCGCGTCCGCGCCGCCCGCCACCGCGTCGAACACGCCGAGATGCTCACCCCCGAGACGATCGCGGCCTTCGCCGAACTCGGCCTGACCGCCTCCGTCCAGCCCGCCTTCGACGCCCTGTGGGGCGGCGACGACGGCATGTACGCCCGGCGCCTGGGCGCCGACCGGGCCCGCACCCTGAACCCCTTCGCCGCCCTGCTGCGGGCCGGCGTCCCGCTCGCGTTCGGCTCCGACAGCCCGGTCACGCCCCTCGACCCGTGGGGCACCGTCCGGGCTGCCGCCTTCCACCGCACGCCGGAGCACCGCGTCCCGGTGCGCGCCGCGTTCACCGCGCACACGCGCGGCGGCTGGCGCGCGGTCGGCCGGGACGACGCGGGCGTCCTGGTGCCGGGCGCGCCCGCGGACTACGCCGTGTGGCGCACCGGCGAGCTGGTCGTCCAGACCCCCGACGACCGGGTCGCCCGCTGGTCCACCGACCCGCGCTCCGGCACCCCCGGCCTGCCCGACCTCACCCCCGGCCGTGACCTGCCCGTCTGTCTGCGCACGGTGGTCGGCGGACGGACGGTCTTCGTACGGCCGGGCGAGTGATCCGCGCCGCCGACGGGGCGACGGTCTTCGCCCGGGACCGGGCCGCCGCACCCGGGCCCGCGCGCCGCTGACCAGGCCACCTGCGGCATACCCGCAGGTGGCACGGCTGTTGACAGGCGACGGCCGGGGGCCGGTAGGTTCGGCGGGTCCACCACCGGACGCCCTACCGGGGAATCTTCCGCGCTCACGGCGCGGCGCCGCTGGGTCAGGGACGGTGTGCCGCACCGGGGCACCGCCACTGGGAGCCAGGCTCAGCGTCAGCGCTGCGGCGAGGGAACGTTCCGGCCGGTCGGGAGGTGTGACCCGGATGGGGCCCGGAAGCTCAGTAGACAACGGCTCTCGGTCGACCCGCAGCCAGCGGGTCCCAGGCCGGCCCGAAGGGCGCCGGGCCCCCATCCGCAGCAAGCCGGCACCGACGGCCCCGCCGCCCGCAGCGGCCCCTCGGAGGACGACACCACCATCCGTACGTCCTGTCACGTCGGCGCAGGCCGCGGCCACTATGGTGGTCCCCTGTGTACGACGTGAAGGGGCAGCAGTGAACGACGGCGACGAGACCCGCGCGGCATCGGGCCAGGAGAGACGGTTCGGTCCTCTCGGCACCGCCCTGGTGATCATCCCGACCTACAACGAGGCCGAGAACATCAAGGCGATCGTCGGCCGGGTCCGCGCGGCGGTCCCCGAGGCGCACGTCCTGGTCGCCGACGACAACAGCCCCGACGGCACCGGCAAGCTCGCCGACGAACTGGCCGCCGCCGACGACCACGTCCACGTCCTGCACCGCAAGGGCAAGGAGGGGCTGGGCGCCGCCTACCTCGCGGGCTTCCGCTGGGGCCTGGAGCGCGAGTACGGCGTGCTGGTCGAGATGGACGCCGACGGCTCCCACCAGCCCGAGGAACTGCCCCGTCTGCTGACCGCCCTCAAGGGCGCCGACCTGGTGCTCGGCTCCCGGTGGGTGCCCGGCGGCCGGGTGGTCAACTGGCCGAAGTCCCGCGAGGTCATCTCCCGCGGCGGCAGCCTGTACTCCCGCCTCGCCCTGGACCTGCCGCTGCGTGACATCACGGGCGGCTACCGGGCCTTCCGGCGGGAGACCCTGGAGGGCCTCGGCCTCACCGAGGTCGCCTCGCAGGGCTACTGCTTCCAGGTGGACCTGGCCCGCCGGGCGGTCAGGGCCGGGTACCACGTCGTCGAGGTGCCCATCACCTTCGTCGAGCGCGAGCTGGGCGACTCCAAGATGAGCCGCGACATCCTCGTGGAGGCCCTGTGGCGGGTCACGGCCTGGGGCGTGCGGGAGCGGGTCACCAAGGTCACCGGCCGGGCCGGGCGGACCAGGTCAGGGGCTCGTCGCCGCTGACCGGGCCCCTTACGCCGCGCTGAGCCGGGTGCGGGCACACTGGAGGTATGACGACCGGCGCTCAGACCCCCAGCCACCCCGCCCGGACCCGGCGCTCCCGGCTCCGCACCTTCCTGCCGCTCGGTGCGGCCGTCTGGCTGGTGCTGGAGATCTGGCTCCTCACGGTGGTCGCGGGCGCGTCGAGCGGCCTGGTCGTCCTCCTGCTCCTGGTGGCCGGCGTCGTCCTCGGCTCCGTGGTCATCAAGAGCGCGGGGCGCCGCGCCTTCCGGAACCTGACGGAGACGCTGCGGCAGCAGCAGAGCGGCACGGCGCCGGCCCCCCGGCCGAACAGCGAGGGCAACGGCCTGATGATGCTGGGCGGCCTGCTCCTGATGATCCCCGGCCTGATATCGGACGCCCTGGGCCTGCTCCTGCTGCTGCCCCCGGTGCAGAAGGCGGTCGGCCGCACCGCGGAGCGCACGGTCGAGCGCAAGCTGCGCGAGGCCGCCCCGGGCGGCTTCGGCGACGCCTTCCGCCAGTCCCGCATCCACCGCCCCGACGGCAAGGTCGTCCAGGGCGAGGTCATCCGCGACGACCCGCCGCGGGACACCCCCCGCCCGCCCCTGACCCGCTGAAAGCCACCGGACACGCGGCCCGCCCGGCCGACCCGGCTCTGGCGCCCGGCCGACCCGGCTTCCGCGCCCGGCCCGCCCGGCCGCGGCGCCCGGCCTGCTCGCTTGTCGCGCTCGGCCAGCCCGGCCGCCGTGCTCGGCCCGACCGGCCGCCGTGCTCGGCCCGACCGGCCGCCGTGCTCGGCCCGCCCGGTCGTCGCGCCCGGCCCGCCCGTGCGGCGAGGACGAGCCCGAAGCGCGACCCCCGCGCAAGACCCGAAGCGTGACCACCCGCGCATGACAATGACCGCGGGCGCCGTACTTACCTCGTACGGCGCCCACGGTCATGAACCTGCGCTGATTTTCCCTCAAGCCCCGCAGGGACTACGCACTCTTGCGGCTGTCCCGCGGATGAACCGCGATGTTCATCGCGCCGGAGCGCAGAACTGCCAGCCGCTCCTCGAGGACCTCTTCGAGTTCCTCGCGGGTGCGTCGCTCCATCAGCATGTCCCAGTGCGTACGCGCGGGCTTGGCCTTCTTCTCCTCAGGGCCGTCGCCGTCCACCAGGAGTGCCTGGGCCCCGCAGACCTTGCACTCCCACTCCGGCGGGATCTCCGCCTCGACCGAGAAGGGCATCTCGAACCGGTGCCCCTTCTCGCATGCGTACTCCACGGCCTGGCGCGGGGCCAGGTCGATGCCGCGGTCCGTCTCGTAGCTGGTCACCACGAGGCGCGTGCCGCGAAGAGCTCGCTCACTCATGAATCGTGCCTCCCGGGCTTGTCGCCCACAGGACAGGTGTCGCTGTCGTCGTCATCCGGTCAACGTCCGGTCGGCGGTAAAGATTCCCGTCCCGAGTCCCGTTCCGGGGCCATGCGTCGCCGTCGTAGCCGCAGCCTTGTCAACCGTGCAGTACCCACCGACGTCCGGTTTGTCACTTCTGCTAGGAGATGTCACCCAGCGTCTTGACACCTTTGACGCGCAGTAACGGTACGCCTGGCAGGCCAAACGCGTACACTACCGCCCTTTCGCGCTGAGTGCTAAATCCTTTCGGGCACCGGGTTCCCCGCGTCGCCGATCGCACGCCGCACCGGGACCCGGGCGAGCAGCAGGAAACCGATCACGAAGAACGCCACCAGGGAGAGGATCGCGTCCCGGTAGCTGCCGGTGAGCTGGTAGGTGAGGCCGAACAGCAGCGGGCCAAGCCAGCTCATGCCGCGGTCGCTCACCTCGTACGCCGAGAAGTACTCGGCCTCCTTGCCCGGCGGGACCAGGTGGGAGAAGAGGGACCGGGAGAGGGCCTGGCTGCCGCCGAGGACCAGGCCGATGCCGGCGGCCAGGGCGAAGAACCACCCGGGCGCCCCGGCCGGCAGGAAGTACCCGGCGGCGAGGGTGACCGTCCAGGCGACCAGCGAGCCGAGGATCGTGCGCTTGGCGCCGTACCTGCGGGCCAGGCGGCCGAGGAGCAGGGCGCCCGCCACCGCGAGCACCTGCACGAGCAGGACGGCGACGATGAGCGTGGACTGGCCGAGGTCCAGTTCCTCGGAGCCGTAGACGGACGCCTGGGAGATCACTGTCTGGATGCCGTCGTTGTAGACCAGGTACGCCAGCAGGAAGGCGAGGGTCAGGGGGTGGCGCCGCATGTCCCGCACGGTCGCCGCCAACTGCCGCCATCCCGGGGCGGCGCCCTCCCGCGCGGCGCTGCGCCGGTCGCGCAGCCTGCGCAGCGGGACCAGGGCGAAGGCGCCCCACCACAGGCCGGCCGAGGCCAGGCAGACGCGCACCGCCATGCCCTCGCTCAGGCCGAAGGAGTCGTGCCCGGAGTAGAGCACCAGGTCGGCGACGAGGACCAGGGCCCCGGCCGCGTAGCCGAAGGCCCAGCCGCGCGAGGAGACCGCGTCGCGTTCCTCGGGCGGGGCGATCTGCGGCAGGTAGGAGTTGTAGAGCATCATCGCGACCGACTGCGCCGCGTTGGCGATCACCAGCAGGACGCCGCCGAGCAGGTAGCGGTCGCCGTCCAGGAAGAACATGCCGGCCGTCGCCGCGGCCCCCGTGTACGCCGCGGCGGCCAGCAGCGGCTTCTTGCGGCCCGTGCGGTCGGCCGCGGCGCCCACCAGGGGCATCACCAGCACCGCCACGATCACCGACAGGGACACCGAGTAGGCGAAGAACGACCCGGACCGCACGGGTATGCCCAGGGGATGGACGTAACCGCTTGCGTCCGCCGCCGACCTGGCGACCGACGTCAGATAGGGGCCGAGGAAGACGGTGAGCACGCTCGTCGAGTAGACGGAGCACGCCCAGTCGTAGAAGTACCAGCCGCGTTGCTCGCGCCGGCGTTCGGCGGCCCCGCCGGCCGCGTCCGTGCGCACGGTGTCGGTGCCCACCCGTGCCCTCGCCTCCCCGTGAACGCGCGACGCCGCTTCGGCCGCCGGGCGCGCGGGGCCTCAGACCCAGACGCCGCGGTCCTCCATGACCTTGCGCAGTGTGTCGATGTGATCGGTCATGATGCCATCCACGCCGAGGTCCAGGAGCCGGTGCATCCGGTCGGGTTCGTTCACCGTCCACACGTGCACCCGCAGCCCGCACGCGTGGGCGGCGCGCAGGAAGCGGCGGTCGACCACCGGGACGCCCGACTGGCTCTCCGGCACCTGCGCGGCCACCGCCGAGGGGCGCGGCGCGACGGGCAGTCCCCAGGAGCGCAGCCGCAGCCCCAGTACGCCCCGGACGCCGTAGGAGGTGGCCAGGCGCGGGCCGGCCAGTTGCTGGGCGCGCGCCACCCGGGCCTCGGAGAACGAGCCGAGGCAGACCCGGTCCCAGGCGGCCGTGCGCCCGATCAGGTTCAGGAAGGGCAGCAGGGCCGGCTCCGCCTTGACGTCGACGTTCCAGCGGACCTCGGGGAAGGTCTCCAGCAGTTCCTCGAACAGGGGCACCGGCTCCGCGCCCGCCACGCGTGCGTGCCGCACCTCTTCCCAGGGCAGGTCGGCGATCCGGCCCGCGCCGTCGGTCACCCGGTCCAGCGTCGCGTCGTGGAAGGCGACCAGCCTGCCGTCGCGCGTGGCGTGCACGTCGGTCTCGATGTAGCGGTAGCCCGACTCGACCGCCCGCCGGATCTGGCGGAGCGTGTTCTCCAGGCCGTCCGCGGCCCCGCCCCGGTGGGCGAAGGCGATCGGGCCGGGGTGGTCCAGGTAGGGGTGGCGTATCGGCGAGGTCACCGACGCAGTATCGCCGTACGGGGTCGACCGACGGCAACCACCGTGCTGCCGCCGGATGCCCGCGGGACGGCGAACACGCGCAGGAACACCTGGGCGAGCGGGCCGATCGCCACCGCGTACAGCAGGGTGCCGATCCCGACGGTGCCGCCGAGGACGAAGCCCGTCAGCACGACCGTGATCTCCAGGGCCGTACGCACCAGGCGCACCGACACCCCCGTACGCCGGTTCAGCCCCGTCATCAGCCCGTCGCGCGGGCCCGGCCCGAACCGGGCCGCGATGTAGAGGCCGGTCGCCGCGCCGTTCAGCACGATGCCCCCGGCCATCGCCAGGACGCGCGGCGCCCAGCCGTGCGCGTCCGGCAGCACGGCCAGCGTCGCGTCCATGACGGCGCCGATCACCAGCACGTTGGAGACCGTGCCCAGGCCCGGACGCTGGCGCAGCGGAATCCAGAGCAGCAGCACCAGGGCGCCGACGGCCGTCAGGACCACGCCCATCGACAGGCCGGTGCGCTCCGCCAGGCCCTGGTGCAGCACGTTCCACGGTTCGAGACCGAGCCCGGAGCGGACCAGCAGGGCCGAGCTGGCGCCGTACAGCGCCAGGCCGCCGTAGAGCTGGACGAGCCGCCGGGGGAGATGCCCCTGCGTGAGATGCCCCTGCCTGGACCGCCGCGCGAACAAGATGTGCCCCCCCGTGTGGTGGTAATGGACTGACGCATGTCACTCTGTGGCCTGCAAAGGGAAGTCAACCATGGCCAATCCGGGGAAGGTGGACTGATTCACATGGCGCAGTGGACCTCGGCGGTGGGGGCCGCCCAGCTCGCCCGGCTGCTCCGCTCCCAGCAGGACCGCCCGGCCGGCCCCGGCACCCGCCGCCCGCCCGCCTACCGGGCGCTCGCCGACGGCGTCCGGCTGCTCGTCCTCGAAGGCCGGGTGCCGGTCGCCGCCAGGCTGCCCGCCGAACGCGAGCTGGCCCTCGCCCTGTCCGTCAGCCGCACCACGGTCGCCGCCGCCTACGAGGCCCTGCGCGGCGAGGGCTTCCTGGAGTCCCGGCGCGGCGCGGGAAGCTGGACCGCCGTCCCGGCCGGCAACCCGCTGCCGGCCCGCGGCCTGGAACCCCTGCCGCCCGAGGCGCTCGGCTCGATGATCGACCTCGGCTGCGCGGCGCTCCCCGCGCCCGAACCCTGGCTCACCCGGGCCGTCCGGGGCGCCCTGGAGGAGCTGCCGCCGTACGCCCACACGCACGGCGACTACCCGGCCGGGCTGCCCGCGCTGCGCGCCACGATCGCCGACCGGTACACCGCGCGGGGCATCCCCACCATGCCCGAGCAGATCATGGTCACCACCGGCGCGATGGGCGCGATCGACGCGATCTGCCATCTCTTCGGGGGCCGCGGCGAACGGATCGCGGTGGAGTCGCCGTCGTACGCCAACATCCTCCAGTTGATGCGCGAGGCCGGGGCCCGGCTGGTGCCCGTGGCGATGGCCGAGGGGCTCACCGGCTGGGACCTGGACCGCTGGCGCCAGGTGCTGCGCGAGGCCGCGCCACGCCTCGCCTACGTCGTCGCCGACTTCCACAACCCCACCGGCGCGCTCGCCGACGACGACCGGCGCCGGGGACTGGTCGACGCGGCCCGGTCGGCGGGCACGGTGCTGGTCGCCGACGAGACGATGAGCGAGCTGCGGCTGGACCGGGACGCGCGGATGCCGCGCCCCGTCTGCGCCTTCGACCCGGCCGGCTCGACCGTCATCACCGTCGGGTCGGCCAGCAAGGCGTTCTGGGCCGGGATGCGCATCGGCTGGGTGCGGGCGGCGCCGGACGTGGTCCGCAGCCTGGTCGCCGCGCGGGCCTACGCCGACCTGGGCACACCCGTGCTGGAGCAGTTGGCGGTGAACTGGCTGTTCGGCACCGGCAACTGGGAACAGGCCGTCGAGGTCCGGCGCGAGCAGGCCCGGGAGAACCGGGACGCCCTGGTGGCGGCGGTACGGCGGGAGCTGCCCGAGTGGGAGTTCGAGGTGCCGCGCGGCGGCCTCACCCTGTGGGTGCGCACCGGCGGACTGTCCGGCTCCAAGCTGGCCGAGGCCGGGGAGCGGGTCGGCGTGCGGGTGCCCTCGGGACCCCGCTTCGGCGTCGACGGCGCCTTCGAGGGGTACGTCCGGCTGCCGTTCACCGTCGGCGGCGCGCTGGCCGACGAGGCGGCCTCCCGGCTGGCCGCGGCGGCCCGGCTGGTGGAGAAGGGCGGCGCGGGGGGAGCGACCGAAGCACCGCGCACCTTCGTGGCCTGAGGAGGCCGGGGGAAGGGGCCGGGTGTCCCGAACCGGCCCGGGGGGCCTGACCCGGTCCCGGGCCGGCTACGGCTTGATGAGGGTCGGGACCGACTTCCTCTTCTTCTTCGGCTGCTCCGGCTTGGTGAGGGTCGGCACCGTCCGGGGCCGCTCCGGTTCCGCCTCGGCCAGGGCCGGCACGGGGGCGGCCGCCGGGGCGGACTCGGGACCGGCGGCCGGTTCCGGCACCGTGCCGTCGGGGGCCGGGCGGGCCCCGGCCTGGTCGGGGTCCTGGTCCGCCGGGGCGGCCGGGTCCTGTTCGCCGCCGGGGACGTCCGGGACGTGCTCGCCGTCCGCCGGGGTGGTGCGCGGCGGCAGCAGCTCGAGGACCGCGTTCCGGAGGGCCTCGCCGGTGGCGTCGTCGTACGGGTCCGGTGTGGCAGGCACCTGGAGGCGGTGGACCGGGCCGGTGCCCAGCCGGGCGTAACCGCGGCCGGGCACGGTCCGCTCGACCGGCGTGGTGGGCGGCGGCGCGCCGAGCACGGACGCCAGCAGGCCGGCGCCGGCCGGGCCGAGGACCACCCGCGCGCGCGTGTGCTGCCGTACGGCGTCGCTCAGGGTGTCGTAGGCGTCCAGTTGTTCGGCGACGACCACCGTCACCTGGGCCGCGCGGCCGTGCCGCAGGGGCATCCGGAGCGCGGACTGCGGGTCCCGGCGGCCGTCCGCGGCGGCGAGGTGGGCGAAGGCGCTCGGGCGGTCCACCAGGACCCACAGCGGCCGCCGGGTGTCGTCCGGCGGCGGGCGGCCCTCCTGGCGGGCGCGGTTGACGGCGATCAGCCGGCGTTCGGTCTCCTGGGCGGCCCATTCCAGGCTGGCGAGCGCCCCGGTGAGGCCGCACTCGACGGCCAGGACGCCGTCGCGCCCGGTCAGACAGGCGTACTCGCCGGTGCCGCCGCCGTCGACGATCACCAGGTCGCCGCCGTGCTGCAGGGCCTGGAGCGCGACCGAGCGCAGCAGGGTGGAGGTGCCGGCGCCCGGCTGGCCGAGGGCGAGCAGGTGCGGCTCGGTGGAGCGCGGGCCGGTGCGCCAGACGACCGGCGGCACGTCCCGCCGCTCCTCGCCCGAGGTGAGCGGCAGGGTGCGCTGCACCTCGGTGGGGTCGGTGAAGCCGAGGACCGTCTCGCCGGGGGCCGTCACGAAACGCTGGGCGGCGATGTCGGTGGCCAGCGGCGCCAGGGCGGTGACGGTGAGGTGGTTGGCCTCCTCGTCCCAGTCGAAGCGGTACTCGCGGCCCCGGCCGGCCTTGGCGGCGAGCAGGTGCTCGATCCGGGCGCGCGCCGCGGCCTCCCCGTCGGTGAAGTACGCCGGGTAGTGCACCACCAGGTGCGTGAAGCGGCCGTCGTCGCCGAACTCGTAGGCCGGGAACGCCTTCTCCCAGGAGCCGCCGTGCGCGTACAGCGGTTCGGGGTCCTCGGCGAGCGAGAAGTACGGCACCAGGGCCTCGTAGAGCGAGGCCAGGCGCTGGGAGCCGGAGTCGTCCGGCCCCTCGGGGGCGGGCGGGGTGCGGTCCCGGCCCTGCCAGGCCGCCGCCGCCATCAGCGTGACGGCGGCGAGCAGCGGACCGTACGGCATCAGCGCCACGGTCAGGACCACCGACGCCACCAGGAACAGCAGCGCGCCGCGCCGGTCCTCGGGGGTGTGGGTCCATCGGCGCCGCGCGGCCGACGCGAGCCGGCGCAGGCCGCGGGCGATGGTGATCAGCGGCTGGAGGACGTCGGTGGCGCTGTCGGCCGCCGTCCGGGCCAGCTCCCGGCTCCGGGCGAGCTGCGCGCCGCCGTTGCTCAGAATGCGGGGGAGGGGGCGCCGGGCCACTGCTGCCTCCTGGGCGTGCGTACGGGGGTGGGGCGGGGGACGGTCAGAACTTGATGCCGCCGAGGAGTCCGGCGAGGCTCTCGCCGCCCGCCTTGATGCTCGGGGCGATGGCGGTGCTGGCCAGGTAGAAGCCGAACAGCATGGCGACCACCATGTGCGACGCCTTCAGGCCGTCCTTGCGGAAGAAGATGAAGAGGACGACGCCGAGCAGGACCACGCCTGAGATCGAGAGGATCATGTGAGTTCTCCTGGTTCGCGGGGACAGTCGCCATGAGTACTTCCAGGATCACAGCATGTATCTATACGATAAAAGGTGCAAGTGGGTGAAAAGGGGACGATTTACCTCGGCCGGCCGAGCGGCTCCCCGGCCGCCGGGCGGGGCCGCGCGCTTGTGTGAACGCCGTGTGATCTTTGCCTCGGGCGCGTCCGGCTAGGCGTGCCACGAGCCAGTACCCTGGCGATTCACTCGTACGGCCGCGCCGCTCGCGGCCGTACGCACCCGATTCCCCGACGTTGCGGCGTCCGAGTTGAGAGGCGGTCCGGCCGATGAGTGAAGCCCCCGACCCCGAGGTCGTGGAGCTGGCGACCAAGATCTTCGATCTGGCCCGGCAGGGGCGGACCGACGAACTCGTCGCGTACGTCGACGCGGGCGTGCCGGTCAACCTCACCAACGACCGCGGCGACTCCCTGGTGATGCTCGCCGCCTACCACGGCCACGCCGACGCGGTCCGCGCCCTGCTGGCCCGCGGCGCCGAGGCCGACCGGATCAACGACCGGGGCCAGACCCCGCTCGCCGGGGCCGTCTTCAAGGGCGAGGCGGACGTCGTCAAGGCCCTGCTGGAGGCCGGCGCGGACCCGGCCGCGGGGACCCCCTCGGCCGTCGACACGGCCCGCATGTTCGCTCGTACGGAGGTACTGGAGCTGTTCGGCGCCTCCTGACGCCCGGCCGTGCTCAACCTTCTGACCAGGAAACAACGAAAACGGGGGAGGCGGAACCGGGCCGCCGAAATTTCGGTCGCGGTCGACCGAAGCGCCGGGTCATCATGACGACGTGGTTCACGGACGTGATGGCTGGGCAGTTCTTGCCGCACCGCGCGGCCCGTGATCCGGTCCGCAAGGGCCACCGACGAGAGGCAGAGGAAAATGGTCTTCGACAAGCATGAGACGGCGGGCGTCCCGACGTGTGGTCACGCGGCCAGGTAACGCGTGTTCCCCGGTTGCGCCGACGCTTGATATGAGGCTGTTTCCCATGTTCGATCCGTTCATAGCGCCCAGCGGTACGCTGCTCGGCCTGCTCCAGCGGGGACGCGGCGACGGCACGCTGCACGCGCTCACCGCTCCCCGCCCCGAGGCGCTCGCCGCGCTCAACCACTGTGTGGTGCGCGACCCCCGCCACGACTGGCAGGTGGAGAACCGCTCCCTCTACTACGCCCGTCTCTTCCTCGACCTGGGCGGCGGCCTGGACGCCCTGGAGGCCCACCTCTTCGCCGCCGAGGACATCCTCGACACCGACGAGTCCCGCACCGGCCTGGCCCTCGCGGTCCTCGGCCACCTCGCCTCCTACGGCCGTCCGGGCGCCCTCGACCTGCTGCGCCGGTACGCGGCCCACGGCTCCAACTGGGCCTGGGCCCTGGACGAGCTGGCGCTGCGCGACGACGACGCCGGGCTGCGCGCCCTCGCCGAACCCGTGCTGGCCCGCTTCCCCGAGGGCGCCGAGGGCGAGGCCGAGCTGGCCGCCGCCGTCCGGGACGCCTTCGAACCGCGCCCCTGGCGGCTGTGGGCGGACGATCCGCGCCCGGCGGTCGCCACGCGCGTGCGCGCCGCCCAGGAGACCGGCTGCTTCGACCGCTGGCAGCGGCAGATGCGGCCCGCCGGACCCCGCCCGGACTGGAGCGTCGGCGCCGTCCTCGCCTGGGCCCAGCAGGGCCTGGAGCGCGGCGCCGCCCTCCATGTGCCGGCCGCCCGCTGTCTCGCGGCCGTCGCCGGCCCCGAGGACCGGTCCGAGATCGTCGAGGCCGCCCGGTCCGGCGACGACGGCGCCCGCTGCACCGCCCTGCGCTATCTCGCCGACAGCGACGATCCCGAGGCCCTCGACCTGATCGAGGGCGCGGTGGCCGCCGGCACCGCGGCCGTCGTGGACGCCGCGGTCGACGCCTTCGAACGCATGCGCGGTCCGTACGCCGTGGACCGGGCGCGCGGCTGGGTGCACCGGCCCGACGCCCTCGGCGCCGCCGCCGGCCGCGTCCTCGCCTGCCGGGGCGTGGCCAAGGACTCCGACCTGGTCCTCGCGGCGCTGCGCGAGGCGGTGCGCGGCGAGGGCCCCGACGCCGCCACCCTGTGGACCCTCGTCGACGGCACCGGACGGCTCGGCATCGCCTGCGCCGCCCCCGTACTGCGGCACGTCTACCGCGAGACGGCCTCCTCCCATCTGCGCGGCCGGGCCGCCCGCGCCCTGGCCGCCACCGACCCCTCCTTCCCCGCGGGCTTCGCCGTGGAGTGCCTGTGGGACTGCGAGGAGTCCACCCGCGAGGTCGCCGCCCGGCACGCCGAGACCGGTGACACCCGGGTCGTCGAGCGACTGCGCCGGCTCGCCGCCGACCCCGCCGAGGAGGCCGAGGTGCAGACCGCCGTCCGCAGCCGGATCGGGCCGGACGCGCCCGCCGCGTGAGCGGGGGCGCGCCCCGGGTGCCGACCGGGGGTGGCCCACCGGCCAGGCGGGCGTGGACCCGCCCTGACCTGCCCGGGGCGCAGCGCAACGCTCATGGGCCGTTCCTCGCCCGGACAGATCCACTTTGACGCGGGCACGTCCAGTGCGGCGACAACACCGGTATGCGTGTCGTCATCGTCACCGAGTCCTTTCCCCCCGATGTGAACGGCGTGGCCCACTGCGCGCTCCAGACCGCCCGGCACCTCGTCGAGCGCGGTCACACCCCCGTCGTCGTCGCCCCCGCCCCGGCGCCCGGCCGGCGGGCCGACGGGACCGCCCCCTGCCCGGTCGTGCACGTCCCCTCCCTCCCGCTCCCCGGCTATCCGGACGTCCGCGTCGCCCTGCCCGGCAGGCGCCTGGCCGCGACCCTCGCCGAGCACCGCGCGGACATCGTCCACCTGGCCGGGCCCTTCGTCCTCGGCGTGCGCGGCATGGCCGCCGCCGCCCGGTCCGGCGTCCCCGCCGTCGCCGTCTACCAGACCGACCTCGCCGGTTACGCCCGCACCTACCTGGGCGCCGGGGAGGCGGCGGCCTGGCGGCGCATCCGCTCCGTGCACCGCGCCGCCGACCTCACCCTCGCCCCGTCCGGCGCCGCCCTGCACGACCTGCGGGCGCACGGCGTGCCCCGGGTCGCCCTCTGGCCGCGCGGCGTCGACACCGCCCGCTTCCGGCCCGCCCTGCGCGACGAGGCACTGCGCCGCGAACTCGCGCCGAACGGCGAGCTGATCGTCGGCTACGTCGGACGGCTCGCCCCGGAGAAGCGGGTCGACCTGCTGGCCGGCGTCGGCGCCCTGGCCGGCGTACGGGTCGTGGTGGTCGGCGACGGGCCGAGCCGGCCCGGCCTGGAGCAGGCGCTGCCCGGCGCCGTTTTCCTGGGCCGCCGCGGCGGCGACGACCTCGCCCGGATCTTCGCCTCCCTGGACGTCTTCGCCCACACCGGGCCCTTCGAGACGTTCTGCCAGACCGTGCAGGAGGCCATGGCCAGCGGCGTGCCGGTCGTCGCCCCCGCCGTCGGCGGCCCGCTCGACCTGGTCGGCCACGGCCGCACCGGGCTGCTGGTGCCGCCCGGCGACGCCGCCGCCGTACGGGAGGCGGTGCGGGCGCTGGCCGCCGACCCGGCGCTGCGCGCCGCCTACGGCAGCGCCGGGCGGGCGGCCGTCGAGGGCCGCACCTGGGCCGCCGTCGGCGACCGGCTGATCGGCCACTACACGGACGTGCTCGCCGTCCGGAAGGCGGTGCCGGCGGCATGAGCGCCCTGCGGATCGTCCGGCTCGCCAACTTCGTCGCCCCCGCCTCCGGCGGCCTGCGCACCGCCCTGCGCGAACTGGGCAAGGGGTACCGGGCCGCCGGTCACGAACCCGTCCTCATCGTGCCCGGCGACCGCGCGAGCGACCTGGAGACCGAGCAGGGCCGGGTCGTCACCCTGCCCGGGGTGCCGCTGCCCGGTACCGGCGGCTACCGCGTCCTGACCGACCGGCGGCGGGTCGCCGCCCTCCTGGCGGACCTCGCCCCCGACCGCCTGGAGGTGTCCGACCGCACCACCCTGCGCTGGACCGGCAAGTGGGCCCGGCGGGCCCGCGTGCCCGCCGTGATGGTCTCCCACGAGACCGCCGACGGCGTCCTGCGCACCTGGGGCCTGCCCGGGGCGGCGGCCCGCCGCGCGGCCGACGCCCTCAACATCCGGACCGCGCACACCTACGCGCGGGTGGTGTGCACCACCGAGTTCGCCGAGCGGGAGTTCGTACGGATCGGCGTCCGCAACGTCGTACGGGCGCCACTGGGCGTCGACCTGACCGCGCGGCACCCCGCGCTGCGCGACCCGGGGCTGCGGGCGCGGCACGTGCGCGTGGACGAGGTGCTGCTGGTGATGTGCTCCCGGCTGTCGGTGGAGAAGCGGCCCGGGACCGCGCTGGACGCCCTCCAGGCGCTGCGCCGGCGCGGCACGCGGGCGGTGCTGGTGGTCGCCGGCGACGGGCCGCTGCGGGCCCGGCTCGAACAGCGGGCGCGGGAGCGGGGGCTGCCGGTCGCCTTCCTCGGGCACGTCTCCGACCGGGGCGCGCTCGGCGCGCTGCAGGCGTCCGCCGACGTGTGCCTGGCGCCGGGGCCCGCCGAGACGTTCGGGCTGGCCGCGCTGGAGGCGATGGCCTGCGGCACGCCCGTGGTGGCCAGCGCCTCCTCCGCGCTGACCGAGGTGATCGGCTCCGCCGGGGCGGTCGCCGCCGACCACGGCGAGGCGTTCGCCGACGCGGTGGAGACGCTGCTGGCGGTCCGTACGGAAGGGGAGCGGCGAGAGGCGGCACGAGCGCGGGCGGAGTGCTTCGGCTGGGACACGGCGGTGGCCGCGTTCCTCGCCGCCCACGACGCGCCGTCCCCGGCCCGGCGTCCGCTCCCCGGGGTGCCGGAGGGGGTGGCATGAGACCCCTGCGGTACGTGGCGCTCGGCGACTCGCCGACCGAGGGCGTCGGCGACCCCGCGGGCGGCCACTGGCGGGGCTGGGCGGCCCTGCTCGCGACCGGACCGGGCGACCCGGGCGCCGGCCCCGTGCGGTCCACCGACCTCGCGGCCGGCGGCGCGCAGACCCGGGACGCACCTGGAGCGGCAGACCCCCGCTGCGCCGACCTGCCGCCCCACCTGCTGACCCTGACCGCCGACGAAGTCCGCCACCGCCCGCGCGGCACTGGCGCCCGCCTCGGCCTGACCGCCTCGGCGGCGGCATCGGCGGCACTGGCCCCGCTGTCGGCGGCGGAGAGCCCGGAGGCGGCGTGAGCGGCCGGGTGGCGGGCCGGGTCTCCGGGTGGCGGGTGGCCGGTGGCGGGTCGGAGGGCTGGGGGCGGCAGGGTGACGAGTGCCGGGTGCCGGTCGCGCGGCACCCGGCGTCGCGGGCGTGCGGCTCACGCCAGTTCCCTCCCGCGCGTCTCGGGCAGCCCGAGCAGCGCCAGCGCCGCGACGCCGTAGCCGATCGCGCCGAACACCAGCGCGCCGCCGACGCCCCAGCCGTCCGCCAGGAAGCCGACCGCGGTGGGGAAGACGGCACCCACCGCGCGTCCGGTGTTGTACGTGAAGCCCTGCCCCGTACCGCGCACCGCCGTCGGATACAGCTCGGCCAGATAGGAGCCGAAGCCGCTGAAGATCGCCGACATGCAGAAGCCCAGCGGGAGACCGAGCACCAGCAGGAGGGTGTCCGCGCCCGCGGGGATGTTCGCGTACGCCATGACGCACACCGCCGACAGCAGCGCGAACAGCCAGATGTTGGGCCGGCGGCCCAGCCGGTCGGTGAGGTGACCGCCGGTCAGATAGCCGAGGAAGGCGCCCGTGATGAGGAACGTCAGATAGCCGCCGGTGCCGACCACCGACAGCCCCCGCTCGTCCTTGAGGTACGTCGGCACCCAGGTGGCCAGCGTGTAGTAGCCGCCCTGCACGCCGGTGGACAGCAGACCGGCGAAGAGCGTCACCCGCAGCAGACCGGGGGAGCCGGCCGAGCCCGGCGCGAAGATCGCCCGGAACGAGCCCTTCGCCGGGCTGCGCTCCCGCGCGGCGCTCGCCTCGGGCGCGTCCTCCACCCGGCGCCGCACCCAGACGACCAGCAGCGCGGGCAGCGCACCGGTCCAGAACATGATCCGCCAGGCCAGGTCGTCGCCGGCCAGCGAGAACACCAGCGTGTAGACGACCGCGGCCAGCGCCCAGCCCACCGCCCAGGAACTCTGGATCGCGCCGAGGGTACGGCCCCGGTGCCGGGCGCTCGCGTACTCGGCGACCAGGATCGCGCCGACCGCCCACTCGCCGCCGAAACCGAGGCCCTGGAGCGCCCGGAAGACCAGCAGCGTCTCGTAGCTGGGCGCGAAACCGCAGGCCACCGTGAACACGGCGTACGTGGTCACCGTGAGCATCAGCGCCTTGACCCGGCCGATCCGGTCGGCCAGCACGCCCGCGAGGGCGCCGCCGACCGCCGAGACGACCAGGGTGACGGTCGTGAACAGCCCGGTCCTACCGCTGTCCAGACCGAAGTACGAGGCCAGCGCGACCATGCTCAGCGGCAGCGTGAAGTAGTCGTAGGAGTCGAGGGCGTAGCCGCCGAACGCGCCCGCGAAGGCGCGGCGCCCGCGCGGGCCGAGGGCGCGCAGCCAGCCCAGCGCGCCGCCGTGGTCGGCGCGCTCACCGGAACCGGAGGACGCGGCCAGGGGCGGAGGGGGTGGCGGGGGCGGAGTCGTGCTCATGGGCACCTCGCAGAGGAGGACGGAGGGTGCGTGCGGAATGAGCCGTGCCCAGCACCGTAGAGTATCGTTCAACGATCCCTCAATACCCATGTTGTCTCGTTCCGGTGTCTGCGGTTGAATTCCGGGCATGGCAGAGCAGCTCGCCCAACTCGCGGACGACCGGGCGCTCCTGGGGCGCACCAGCACCGCCGAGCGGGTCTCGGACATCCTCAGGAGCCGGATCTCCGAGGGCTTCTTCCCGCCCGGGACCAGGCTGTCGGAGGACAGCATCGGCGGCGCCCTCGGCGTCTCCCGCAACACGCTGCGCGAGGCGTTCCGGCTGCTCACCCACGAGCGCCTGCTCGTGCACGAGCTGAACCGGGGGGTCTTCGTCCGGGTCCTGACCGTCGACGACGTCGAGGACATCTACCGCACCCGCACCCTCGTGGAGTGCGCCGTCGTCCGCGGCCTCGGCGAGCCGCCGTACGCGCTGGACGCGCTCGCCGGGTCGGTCGAGGAGGGGCGGCGGGCGGCGGGCGAGGGCGACTGGAAACGGGTGGGCACCGCCAACATCCACTTCCACCGGGAACTGGTCGCCCTGGCCGGCAGCGAGCGCACCGACGAGGTGATGCGCAGCGTCTTCGCCGAACTCCGCCTCGCCTTCCACGTGGTGGACGACTGGCGGGCCCTGCACGAGCCGTACCTCGCCCGCAACCAGGAGATCCTGGAGGCCCTGCGGGCCGGGGACCGCGGCGGCGCCGAGCGCCTGCTCGCGGTGTACCTCGGGAACTCGCTGGAGAGGCTCGTGGAGGTGTACCGGCGGCGGGTGGGGGAGGAGGGCTGAGGCGGGACTCACGGGTGTCCGCCGCGGGTCCCCGGGGTGCTCGTCGTGGCCCGGTGAGGCGGCCGGCGCGCTGCCCGGACGCCGGTGCGGCCGGGGGCGTGCGTACCGTTTGGGTCGTTGTCGGACCCAGCACCTAGTCTGTGCACCGTGACTTCGCCTGCACCGACGGACAGCGTTCCGCCCCAGCTCAGCGCGGGGCCGCGCCCCGCGACGGGCCCGGCCGCCGACGAGGGACTGGCGCGGCGCCTGCGCGCGCTCGCCTGCACCGCCCCCCTGCACGACCTCGACGCCCGCAAGGCCAACCTCGCCGGCGAGTACTCGGTGTACGGCATGGCGGAGATCGCCCTCGCCGCCATCGACCTGGTCACGCTCAACATGGACTTCGACACGGGCGCCGACCACGACCAGGTCGTGGCCCGGCTCGTCCCCCGCGTCGCCGCCCAGGCCCCGCGCCGCCCCGCCGCCGAGCACGAGCGGGTGGCCCGCTGGGTCCTGGAGAACCTGATCAACGTCGGCAGCGTCGACCGCGGCTTCCGCGCGGTGTACGGCACGTTCGACCCCGACGGCACCTATGTGCGCCGCGACTACGACTTCAAGCTGCTCGAAGAGGTCCCCGGCCCCGGCGGCACCGTCTACCTGCGCACCACCGACGAGGCGGTCAACGTCCTGGTGGGCGCCCTCGACACCGACGTCACCAGCGCCCAGATCGCCGCCGAGGTCAAGCTGGAGGTGCTGATCAGCCGGGGCCGGCTCGCCGACGCCCAGTTGGCCGCCGAGCAGGCCCGGTACCGGACCGTGCAGTACTCCGAGACCCTCCGCAAGGCCCTCGACGCCACCCGGCGCAACGTCCGCGCGGTGGACTGGCTCAACGCCGTCCCCGACATGATCGCCGAGGCCCTCGACCACGTCGCCGACCGGTACCGCCACGAGAACGCGATCCTCACCAACATCCGCAAGGCCCGCGACGAGTCCGAGGACCCCGAGCACAAGCGCCGCGCGGCCGAGCTGGTCGACATCGTCAAGGACTGCATCCGCCGGCACACCCAGCTCCAGTCCCGGCTGCTGGAGGCGGGCCCCCTCTTCCGCGCCGAGCAGGACCGGCAGGCGTTCGCCACCCCCCTCGCCACCTCCGGGACCGACCTCTACGGCCACCTCCTCGCGCCCGTCCTGCCGCTGCCCCTGGAGGGCGCGCTGCGCGTCACCGACGCGTTCTTCGCGCACGGCACCGGGCTGCGCACGCCGGTCTCCGTGCGGGTCGGCGACCTCGTCGACATCCTGCTGACACCGCCCGTCGAGCGCGAGCACCTGGGCGCCGAGATGCCCGAGCCCGACCTGATCGCCACCCCCGACGACAGCCGCTTCAGCGAGGAGCAGCTCGCCGTCGCCATGGAGCTGCTCGACCTGCCGCACGACGCGCCGCGCCGGCTCTCCGGGCTGCTCGCCGAGGCCCGCGCGACCGGCGACCCGGACCTGGCCTACCTCGTCGCCCTGCTGGCGGTCCACGCGGCCAGCCCGCCGGTCGGCACCGCCTACCGGCAGGGCGAGCGGAAGCTGCTCTTCGCCGTGGACGACGGCACCGAACTGGACGACCCCGAGTTCGGCGGCGCCGACCTCGTCGTGGGCACGGCCCTGCTGGACGCGGCCGGCATGGCCGCCGACCGGACGGAGGCGGCGTGACCGCCGCGCACACCCACAACACCCCCCGCAGCAAGGAGCCCCGACCGTGACCGAGCACGCCGACTGGAGCGAACCGGAGCCCCAGGGCACCGCGCCGGCCGCCGCCGCGGTCACGCCCGCCGATGCCGCCGACGCGGCCCGGCTGGTCGCCTTCGGTCTCCAGCCCAAGCTGCTGCCCGCCCGCGACCAGGAGTACGCCGACCTGCTCCGCCGCTACCGCGAGGACCCCCCGTTCGCCCGGCTCGCCGACGCCGTCGCGGCCGGCCTCGGGCTGATCGTCCTGGAGGTGTCCCCGCGTGCGGGCATGGCCGTGACCGCCGCCGAGGACTCGGTGTTCGCCGTCCGCATGGGCGACTACGCGCGCCGCGCCGCCGCCGACTCGGGCGACCGCTTCCTGCACGGACTGGCCCATCTCGCCGTCGCCGCCATGGCGTTCCCCCGCCCCGAGGACCTCGCCGACGACGGCTACATCGGCCGCGTCACCGTCAACGGCGTCGACTCCTTCGTCCGCCAGGCGTGCCACCGCCTGGAGGAGCGCGCCGCCGAGCAGGGCGAGAACACCGACCCGGTCAGCGACGCCCCCGGCCTGGAGGCCGCCTGGCGGATCTGGGCCCGGCGCAGCGCCACCGGCGCCACCAAGGACGCCCGCAGACTCCCCGGCTCCACCACCGGCATCGTCGGCAAGGCCGTCGCCTTCCTCACCGACTCCGGCTTCCTCCAGCGCACCGGCGACGAGCACGGCGGCACGTACCGCACGACCGCCCGCTACCAGCTCCAGGTGCGCGACATGGCCGGCAGTGCCGCGCTGGCCGAGCTGCTGGAACTGGGCGTCGTCCCGGTCACCGACGGCACGCCGACCCTGCTGCCCCCCGAGGACACCGACGCCCTGGAGCTGGTGGCCGACGCCGGGCTGCCGTTCCACTCCTCCTGACCCCGCCCCCCCCCACGACGCAACGAAGACTGACGAGAGTCCGCCATGTACGAGCTGTCCCGGGTCCGCCTCTACTCCATCGGTCCCGCCGGTGCGCGCTATGCCGACACCGTGCTTGACCTGCGGGGCGTCGGAGAGCCCGTGCCCGACCCCGCGCCCGCGCAGGGGGAGTTCTTCGAGGAGGAGCCCGTCGGCCCGCCGCGCCGCCCCGCGCCCGCCGGCGTGCTCTTCCTGGAGAACGGCGGCGGCAAGTCCGTCCTGCTGAAGCTGATCTTCTCGGTGATGCTGCCGGGCCACCGCAACACCCTCGGCGGCGCCAGCTCCGGCGTGCTGCGCAAGTTCCTCCTGGCCGACGACTGCGGGCACGTGGCCCTGGAGTGGCAGCACGTGCTGACCGGCGAGTGCGTCGTCGTCGGCAAGGTCAGCGAGTGGCGGGGACGCCAGGTCTCCAACGACCCGCGCAAGTTCGCCGAGGCGTGGTACTCCTTCCGGCCCGGCCCCGGGCTCTCCCTGGACAGCCTGCCGGTCGCCGAGTCCACCGCCGTACGCCCGCCCGTCGAGGGCGCCTCCGGGGCGCAGGGCCGGCGGCGCACCATGAAGGGCTTCCGGGACGCGCTGACCGAGGCGGGCAAGGCGTACCCGCACCTGGAGGTGCACTGGGAGGAGATCCACGAGCGCTGGACCGAGCACCTCGGCGACCTGGGCCTGGACCCCGAACTCTTCCGCTACCAGCGGGAGATGAACGCCGACGAGGGCGAGGCCGCCGGTCTCTTCGCCGTCAAGAAGGACGCCGACTTCACCGACCTGCTGCTGCGCGCGGTCACCGACACCCGCGACACCGACGGACTCGCCGACCTGGTCAGCGGCTTCGGCAACAAGCTGGGCCGGCGCGCCGAGCTGATGGCCGAACGGGACTTCACCGCCGGCAGCGCCGACCTGCTCGGCCGGATCGTGGAGGCCGCCGACGCCCGCACACGCGCGCGGGAGGTCCACACCGCCGCCGAGCGCCGCACCAGGACCCTCGCCCGCCGCCTCTCGGCGCGCGGCGCCCAGGAGCGGGTCCGCGCCGCCGACCTCGCCCAGCGCGTCACCGGCGCCGCGTCCGCCGTCACCCACGCCGGGGCGGCCCGGGAGCGCGCCGCGCTGGTCGCCGCCGAACTCGCCTACCGGCACGCCTCGCTGGCCCTCGCCGCCGCCGAGAAGTCCGCCGCCGCGCAGAAGCGCGAGCTGGCCGACGCCCGCACCCTGCACGCCGCCTGGCAGGCCGCCGAGGCGGTACTGCGCCACCGCGCCGCCGCCGACCGCGTCGCCCGGGTGTCCGCCGCGATCCAGGAGGCCGAGCGGGACGCCGCCCCCGCCCTCGCCGCCCGTGCCAGGGCCGCCGTCGACCTCGTCCGCGCCCTGCACGCGGCGGCCGGGCAGGCCGAGGCCCAGGCCAACGAGGAGGAGGAGCGGTCCGCCGTCCTCCAGGAGACCGGCGACACCGCCCACCGGGACGCCACCGCCGCCGCCACCGAGGCCCAGCGCGCCCGCAGCGAGGCCGGACACCTGCGCCAGCGGCTCACCGAGGTCGAGCAGGAGACCGCCGAGGCCGTCCGGGCCGGCTGGCTCGACGACAGCACCCCCGACGCCGACCCGGCCCGCGCCGCCCTCGCCGCCAGCGACGCCGAGAAGAGCGCCGTCGCCGCCTGGGACACCGCCCGGGAGGCGGCCCGCCGGGCCACCGAGCACGCGCGTGAGGCCGCCGCCGCCGAGAGCCGCGCCGAACTGACGGCGGCCCGCGCGGCGGACGCGGCCGCCGCGGCGGCCCGCGCCCACGAGGCGGAGCGCCGCACCGCCGAGGCCCTGGCCGCCGAGGAGCGGCTGGCCGAACTGCTCGGCCTGGCCGCCCCCGGCGGACGCCCCGGCATCCCCGCACCCCGGCAGGACGCCGGGCGCGGCAACCGGCCCGCCCCGACCGCCCCCGGCGATACGGCCACCAGCGACACCGCCCCCGGCAACGCCGCTCCCGGCGACACCGCCCTCACCGCGGAGGAACTCGACCGTTTCGCCGACGAGCTGCGCGAGCTGCTCGACGACGCCGTCTCCGCCGCCGAACGCCAGTTGTTCGAGCTGCGCACCGCCGCCGCCGACGACGCCCGCATCCTCGGCGCCCTCGGTGACGGCGGGCTGCTGCCGCCCGGCCCCGACGTCCTGGCCACCGTGGAGTACCTCGGCGAGCACGGCATCCCGGCCCTGCCCGGCTGGCGCTATCTCGCCCAGGCCGTCGACCCCGCCGACCACGCGCGTGTCCTGGCCGCCCGGCCCGAGCTGGTCGACGGCGTGATCATCACCGACCCCGACTCACACGCCCGCGCCCGCGAGGCCCTCGGCGACGCCGCGCTGCTGCCCCGCTCCGCCGTCGCCGTCGGCACGGCCGCCGCCCTGCTCGCCCCGGCCCCCGCCGCCGGGGTTGACGACGGCGAGGTGTTCCTCGTCCCGCCGAACCCGGCCATGCACGACGAGCAGGCCGCCGACGAGGAACGGCACGCGCTGCGCGCTCGGGCGACCGCCCGCGACGAGGAGATCCGCGCCCTCGCCGCCCGGCTCGGCAAGGACCGCGAGCTGGCCGCCCGCCTCGCCTCCTGGCGCACGGGCTGCCCGCCCGGCCGGCTCGCCGAACTGGCCCGCGCCGCCGAGGAGGCGGGCGCCTTCGCCGAGGAGTCCGAGGCCGAGCTGACCGAGGCCCGCACCGCCCGCGCGGAGGCCGACGAGACCGCCGCCGAGGCCGTCCGGGTCCGCGACGAACGGCAGGAGGCCGCGCAGAAGGCCCGCCGCGCCGCCGACGCCCTCGCCGGACTCGCCTTCCGGCTGCGCGAACGGGCCGGCTGGCAGGCCGGACTGCGGGAGCTGGCCGACGAGGCCACCGAGGCCGAGACCCGCGCCCAGACCTGCCTGGAGCGGGCCCGCGCCGCCGACGAGGACCGCCGCGCCGCCCAGCGCGCCGCCGACGACGCCCGCCGCACCGCCCGCGCGCTGCGCGCCGAGCGCGCCGAGATCGCCGGCGCCCCCGACGACGTACCGGAGGACGGTGCGCGGCCGTCCGCCGCGTCGCTGCCCGCGCTGCGGGAGGCGTACCGGGCCGCCTCGCAGTTGTACGAGAAGGTCGGCGTCGGCGCCGACCTCAGGGCCGAGCAGGCCCGCGCGGAGAGCGACGAGAGCGCCGCCCGCGCCGAGCTGGACCGGCTCAGCAACAAGGTCCGCACCCGCGCCGAGCAGCTCCTCCAGTCGCCCGACGGCTCCGACGGCCCGTCCCGGCAGGCCGCCGCCGCCCGCGCCGAGGAACTGGTGCAGTTGCTGGAGACCAGGATGACCGGCGCCAGCGAGCAGCTCGGCCGGCTGCGCGGCGAGGCCGAGCGGCTCGCCCCCGAGGACGGCGAGGCCCACACCGAACTGCCCGGGGACCTCGTCCCGCGCGACGCCGAGCACGCGCAGACGCTGCTGCGCACCGCCACCGCCGAACTCGCCTCCCGCACCGAGGCCCTGGCCCAGGCCCGCGAGGCGCACGCCGGACTCCTCGACGCGCACCGCGCCGCCGAGGACGCGGCCGGCGGCTTCGACGAGATCGCCGCCATGCTCCGCGACCTGCTGCGCGAGCACCCCGAGGAGGACCAGGAGGACCCCGAGCCCTACCCCGGGAGCCTGGACGAGGCCCGGCAGTCCGCCGCCGAGACCCGCCGCGCACTGCGCGCCTGCGCCGCCGACCTGTCCGCCGCCGACTCCGCCGTGCGCGAGGCGAGCGACATCCTGGTCCGGCACGCCAACTCCACGCGCTACGAGCAGGTCCGCACCCCCGCGCGGCAGCAGATCCGCGAACTGCCCACCTCCGCGCTGCCCGAGCACGCGCAGAAGTGGGCGGACGCCTTCGCGCCCCGGCTGCGCGTCCTCACCGACGAACTCGCCCAGTTGGAGCGCAACCGCGACTCGATCGTGGACCGGCTGCGCGGCCTGGTCGAATCCGCCCTCGCCACCCTGCGCTCCGCCCAGCGGCTCTCCCGGCTTCCGGAGGGGCTCGGGGAGTGGTCCGGGCAGGAGTTCCTCCGTATCCGCTTCGAGGAACCCGACCAGGCCACCCTCACCGAGCGGCTCGGCGAGGTGATCGACGAGGCGACCCGGGCGGCCGTGAAGAAGAACTCCGACCTGCGGCGCGACGGTATGTCCCTGCTGCTGCGCGGGGTCGCGGCGGCGCTGCGGCCCAAGGGCGTCGCGGTGGAGATCCTCAAGCCCGACGCGGTGCTGCGCGCCGAGCGCGTCCCCGTCGGACAGATGGGCGACGTCTTCTCCGGCGGCCAGTTGCTCACCGCCGCCATCGCCCTGTACTGCACGATGGCCGCGCTGCGCTCCAACGACCGGGGCCGGGACAAGCACCGGTACGCCGGCACCCTGTTCCTCGACAATCCCATCGGCCGCGCCAACGCCACGTACCTGCTGGAACTCCAGCGGGCCGTGTCCGACGCGCTCGGGGTGCAGCTCCTCTACACCACGGGCCTGTTCGACACCACCGCGCTCGCCGAGTTCCCCCTGGTGATCCGGCTGCGCAACGACGCCGACCTGCGCGCCGGGCTGAAGTACATCAGCGTGGAGGAACACCTGCGGCCCGGTCTGCCCCAGGTCGCCCCGGCCGGTGAGGGGGAGGCCGTGCACAGCGAGATCACGGCCACCCGCATGTTCAAACGGCCCGCCTGACGCCCGGCCGCCCGACGCGGACAACACCGCCCGGCGCGGACAACACCGCCCCGGCGCCCACGACGCCGGTGCGCCGGGCGGCGCCGGTGCGCCGACAGCGCCGGGCGGCGCGCACAACGCCGAGGCGTCGGCGGCGCCGCCCGGTGGTATGGCAACGGCGGGGCGCTCAGGGGTGGGACAACTGCCCCGCGCCGCCCCGGCGCCGTATCCGCTCCCGCGTCCGCTCCATGGCGCGGGCCCGCCGCCGGGCCCGACGGCGCTCGCGCCGCAGCGCCCGCGCGGTGCTGCTCGGGACCGACACCACCCCGTGCCGCTGCTTCCACACCTGCCGGGTCACCCAGACGTCGAGCACACCCCAGGTGGCCACCACCGTGCTGGCCACGCCGCTGATCACCATGGGGAACGCCAGCCAGGACCCGGCCAGCGCGGCCAGGAAGGCCACCATCGCCTGGATCAGCGTCACGGCGACTATCAGCACCGCCCGCACGGCGGCCGTCCGCACCGGGTCCGGCAGCCTGCGCCGCCGGGCCGGCTCCTCCACCCACAACGGCCGGTACGCGTATCCCGCGCGGGTTCCCCGGTCGCCGGCGTCCCGCCGGTCACCCGGTGGTCCGGGCGCCTCGGGCCTCCGCTCCGGTGCCCGAGGCCCGTGCCGTGCTCTCAGCCGGACCGTGCCGCTGTCATCGGGCGCCTCGCGACGCCCCACCGTGCCCATCACCGTGTCACTCCCCACCGCCGGCAGACCGCTTCGCCCCGTCCCGAAGGACCCGACTCCCCTGTGGCTGCCCGGCTTGCACTCATTCACGCCGCACGGATGCGGGATGCGGCTCCTGTGGCCGATTCCGCCCCCATCTCCCGAAGAGTAGGACGAGCGGCCCTTCCTCAAGATTCCCGGGGATTCCCGGAAGATGGCCGAGCGGCGAGGAATTCCGGCCAACCGGTCGCCGCACCCGCCCGGCCAGCCCTCCGTGCCCGCCCCACGGTTCCCGGGACGCAATCTCCCGCAATGGCCGGACAACTGACCATCCAATGCCGCGTACAGGGGAGTTCGCCGTCCGGACGGGTCTTCGAGTTATCCGTGGGTGAGTAGTAGGCTCGCGCCGTTTGTTGACGTACATCCGTGCCCCTGCCGGTGGGGTTCGAGCTGGGGGAGGCCATGCGCTTTCGCGGGAAGTCGATCCGCCGGAAGATCGTGGCGCTGCTTCTCGTGCCGCTGGTGTCGTTGACCGTGATCTGGGCCTTCGCCACGGTGCTCACCTGGCGCGAGGCGAGCCGGCTGTTCACCGTCTCCACGCTGATCGAGGAGATCGGCTATCCCATGGAGGACACCGTCCGGGTCCTCCAGCAGGAACGCCGCCAGACCCTGGTCTACCTGGCCGACCCCCGCGCCTCCGACGGCCTCGCCGACCTCCGGCGCAGCCGCGCCGCCACCGACGAGGCCATCGCCGAGATCCGCGGCAACGCCGCCGGCTCCGATGTCCGCGACGCCCTGGACCAGGCCGAGGACGAGCGGCTGACCGCCGCCCTGGACGCCTTCGACGGCATCCGGTCCCTGCGGCGCGGCGTCGAGGACGGCACCGTCGACCGCGAGCAGGCCCTCGGCTTCTACAACCGCCTGGTCGACCCCTGCCACCTGCTCCTCGCCGACCTCAGCGTCATCGACAACGTCGCGATGGACAAGCAGTACCGCGCCCTGGTCAACCTCTCACGGGCGCGTGAACTGCTCTCCCGCGAGGACGCCCTCCTCGGCTCGGCCCTGGTCACCGGCAGCGTCTCCCGGGACGAGGTCGACGACGTCTCCGACCTGGTCGCCCAGCGCACCATGATGTACGACGTCACCCTGCCGTCGCTGCCGGTCGCGGAGCGCGAACGCTACGAACGGTTCTGGCAGAACGCCTCCTCCGCGCCCCTGCGCGCCGCCGAGGACGCCGTCATCGCCGCCGGCTCCGGCACGCCCGGCGGCATCGACGCCAAGAGCTGGGACACGGTCGCCGGGGACGTGCTGGACGAACTGGGCACCTACGACGACCAGGCCGCCGACCGGTACGAGAACCGGGCCGAGCCGGTCGCGATGGCCGTCATCACCAAGGCGGTCATCGCCGGCACCCTCGGCGTGGTCGCCCTGCTGTTCTCCCTGTTCCTGTCCGTACGCGTCGGCCGCGCCCTCATCCGCGACCTCAGAAAGCTCCGCCTGGAGGCCCACGAGGCATCAGGCGTCCGCCTGCCCAGCGTGATGCGCCGCCTGTCGGCGGGCGAGCAGGTCGACGTGGAGACCGAGGTCCCGCGCCTGGAGTACGACAAGAACGAGATCGGCGAGGTCGGCCAGGCCCTCAACACCCTCCAGCGCGCCGCCGTCGAGGCCGCCGTCAAACAGGCCGAACTCCGCGCGGGCGTCTCCGAGGTCTTCGTCAACCTCGCCCGCCGCAGCCAGGTCCTGCTGCACCGGCAGCTCACCCTGCTGGACACCATGGAACGCCGGACCGAGGACACCGAGGAACTGGCCGACCTGTTCCGCCTCGACCACCTCACCACCCGTATGCGCCGGCACGCCGAGGGCCTGGTCATCCTCTCCGGCGCCGCGCCCTCCCGGCAGTGGCGCAGGCCCGTCCAGCTCATGGACGTCGTCCGCGCGGCGGTCGCCGAGGTCGAGGACTACGAGCGGATCGAGGTACGCCGGCTGCCCCGGATCGCCGTCACCGGGCCCGCCGTCGCCGACCTCACCCACCTGGTGGCCGAACTCCTGGAGAACGCCACGGTGTTCTCGCCCCCGCACACCGCCGTGCAGGTCCTGGGCGAGCGGGTCGCCAACGGCTTCACCCTGGAGATCCACGACCGGGGCCTGGGCATGACGGCCGACGCCCTGCTCGACGCCAACCTCCGGCTCGCCGAGACACCCGAGTTCGAACTCTCCGACACCGACCGGCTCGGCCTGTTCGTGGTCAGCCGGCTCGCCCAGCGCCAGAACGTCCGCGTCTCCCTCCAGCCCTCCCCGTACGGCGGCACCACCGCGGTCGTCTTCCTGCCGGACTCGCTGCTCACGGAGGACGCCCCCGACACCAACGGCGTCGGCTTCCGCCTCGACCGCCCCCAGCGCGCCAAGGAGGACGGCCGCCCGTCCCTCGCCAAGACGCCGGTACGGGCGTCCGGTCTGCCCGCCTCGATCCTCGACGGGCCGGTCGAACTGGAGGCCCCCGTCGACCTGGACGCCCTCGACGGCCTGCCGGGCCCGCTGGGCGGCGCGGACGGCGACCGCGGCGGGCTGTTCGGCCCCCGCCGCTCCCACGCCCCGACGGCGGACGAACCGGCGGGCGCCCGCTACGGCGACCGGCACGGACGGCACGACACGCCCGACCGGCCCGGCCGCGAGGCCCCCGGCTCCGGTGACGCGACCGAACGGCCGGGCGCGGGCAGCGCTCCGGGCGCCCCGGCCCCGCTGCCCCGCCGTACGACCCCGAAGCTGGTCAGCTCCCACGGCCGCCCGGTCCCCGAGCGCCCCCGGCGCGACACCCCGGCGCCCGGCGACGACCACAACGCCCCCGAACCGGCACCGGCGCTGCCGACCCGCCGCCGGCGCGGTACACCCCCCGAGGACACGGCCGCCCCCGGCGGTCTGCCCCGGCGGGTACGGCAGGCCAGCCTGGCCCCCCAGTTGCGGCAGGACCCCGAGCGGCGCCCCGAGGACCGCGCCGACCCGGCCGAACGGGACGCCGACGAAGTACGCAACCGTATGGCGTCCCTCCAGCGCGGCTGGCAGCGCGGCCGCCGGGAGAACGCCGAGGACGACGAGACGCGGCCCCCAGCACAGGCCCGAGAACCGCAGGCCCCAGAAGGACCTGGAACACCTGAAACACCTGAAGCAGCACCCGCACCACAGGCACCACAAGGAACGAAAGAGGGGGACGGTCGATGACCGCACCGAAGACGACCGGCCGGACCACGACCACCGCCGGGGAACTCAACTGGCTCCTCGACGACCTGGTCGACCGCGTCGCGAGCATCCGCAAGGCCGTCGTCCTGTCCGGGGACGGACTGGCGACGGGGGCGTCCAGGGACCTCACCCGCGAGGACAGCGAGCATCTCGCCGCCGTGGCCTCCGGCTTCCACAGCCTCGCCAAGGGCGTCGGCCGCCACTTCGAGGCGGGTGACGTCCGGCAGACGGTCGTCGAACTCGACGAGGCGTTCCTGTTCGTGACCGCCGCCGGCGACGGCAGTTGCCTGGCCGTCCTGTCGGACGCCGACTCCGACGTAGGGCAGGTCGCGTACGAGATGACCCTGCTCGTCAAGCGCGTCGGCGCACACCTGGGCACCGCGCCGCGCACCGATCTGCCCTCGGGCGGGTAGTGAGATGACATGAGCGCAGACGGTCAGGCAAGACTTCACTGGTTCGACGACGAGGCCGGACCCGTAGTCCGTCCGTACGCCATGACGCGGGGCCGCACCACCAGCGCGGCCCAGCACCGCCTCGACCTGATCGCGGTGGTCGTCGCGGAACCGCACGCGGACGATCCGGAAGCCGACACCACGCTCTCCCCGGAGCACGTCGACATCGTCGGCCGCTGCCGGGAGACGCCCCAGTCGGTCGCCGAACTCGCCGCCGAACTCGACCTGCCCATCGGCGTGGTCCGCGTACTCGTCGGTGACCTGGTGGCCGCCGACCTGGTGCATGTGAACCGGCCCGTGCCCCCGGCCGAGCTGCCGGACGAAAGCGTTCTGCGTGATGTGATCAACGGCCTCCGGGCCCTGTGAGGAGAAGGAAACGATGGTCCTCGGGCGTTCCCAGGGCGGCAAGCACCCCGTCGAGCCCGTCACGCTCAAGATCCTGGTGGCCGGCGGCTTCGGCGCGGGCAAAACCACCCTCGTCGGCGCGGTCAGCGAGATCAGGCCGCTGCGCACCGAGGAACTGCTCACCGAGGCCGGGCGCCCGGTCGACGACCTCAAGGGCGTCGAGGGCAAGCACACCACCACCGTGGCCATGGACTTCGGCCGCATCACGCTCCGCGAGGACCTGGTGCTCTACCTGTTCGGCACGCCCGGCCAGGAACGTTTCTGGTTCATGTGGGACGAGCTGTCCGAGGGCGCGCTCGGCGCGGTGGTCCTCGCCGACACCCGCCGCCTGGAGGACTGCTTCGCCGCCGTCGACTACTTCGAACGGCGCGCGATTCCGTTCCTCGTAGGCGTCAACTGCTTCGAGGGGGCGGCCCGTTACCCGGTCGAGGACGTCCGCCGGGCCCTCGACCTGGACTCCGGCGTCCCCCTGGTGATGTGCGACGCCCGGGACCGCGAGTCGGTCAAGGAGATCCTCGTCGGCGTCGTCCAGCACGCCATGGCGTACGCAGCGGCCCGCCGCCGTAGCCCCGTCACCACCTGACCCGGAACCACGTCCCACGCACGTGCCCGCCGACGCCCCCGAGCCCGACGCCCCGGCGCCCGGCACCCGCCTCCACGCCCCTGAGCCCGGCGCCCGGTGCCCGGTGCCCGACGCCCGGCGCCCGCCTCCACGCCCCGGCGACCGCCCTCCGCCCCCGCCCCGCCTGTCCGACCGCATGACGACCCGCCTAACCCCACCCACCCGATCACACGATCAACGCCCCGGCCCCACCCGCCACTTCGCCCCCTACCACCCTCCGGCGGCCCTGGCCCTCACCCCCCGCCGCACCTGGTGACCCTGCGTTCCGGCGCGCCCCACCACCCAGCTCGCGCCGCCCAGCCCCTTGGCGACGCGCTTCAGCGGCGCCAGGCAGGCCGCCGCCTGCCGGTGGTCCCGTACGCTCCCCGCCGCGCACAGCACCGTGGCGACGGAGAGCGTCACGGCCCGCCCGCCGACCGCCCAGGGCACGTCCAGCACCCCGGCGACGAGCGCGTCCAGCTCCGCCCCGCCCCCCGCCTCCGTCAGCACCACGAAGTCGTCGCCCCCGATGTGCCCGACCCGGGCCGATCCCGCCGCAAGCCCCTGGAGCGCCCGCCCGACCGCCCGGATCAGCTCGTCGCCCGCCGCGAACCCGGCCGTGTCGTTGATCTGCTTGAAGCCGTCCACGTCGACCCAGCTCAGCGCGAACCCCCGCCCCTGGGCGATCCACCGGTCCGCCTCGACGGTGATCGCGTCCGAACCCGGCAGCCGGGTCAGCGGATTGAGCCCCGCCGCCTCCTCCACCCGCGTCTCGGCCAGCGCCCGTACCAGATCGGCGAGGCGCACGACCCCCACGCACCGCCCGTCCGCGTCGACGACGGCCACGTCGTCCGAGGTCCGGTCCCGCCCGCCGACCGCGACGACGTCCAGTACCTCCCGCGCCGTCGCGTCGGCACCGACCGTCCGCGGCGGGTCGCCCAGCCTGACGGCGGGCCGGTCGGCGTACAGCGCGTGCCCGTACCGCCCCGACATCGACAGCAGGAACCGCGACCGGTGCACCGACCGCACCGGCACCCCGGCCCGGTCCACCAGCACCACCCCGGACACCCCGGGCGACCCGGTCAGCAGCGCCCGTACCCGACCCGCCGACGCGGTCACCGGCAGCAGCGCGGCCGGCCGGACGAACTCCCGTACCGACGGCCCCGACCGCGGTACCGGCGAGACGGCGGGGGAGCGCGGCGGAACGTACACGTCCGCCGCGGGCAGCCGGGCCGGGGGCGCGAACAGCTCGCCCTGCGCCCACTGCGCCCCGGCCTCCCGCGCCGCCGCGCACTGCGCCTCCGTCTCCACGCCCTCGACCGCCAGCAGCGCCCCGAGCCCGTCGCACAGCGTCCGCATCGCCCGGACGGCCGCCGGCCGCGCCAGCAGCGACGCGTCGAGCTTCACCAGCTCGGGCGCGAGGTCCGCGAGCGCCCGCAGCGGTACGTCCCCGTCCCCGACCCCGTCCGCGCAGATCCGGAACCCCTGCTCGCGCACCGAGGCGACCGCCTCCAGCAGCGCCCGCGACGGCACATGGGTGTACGGCGGACCGATGTCGATCGTCACCTCCCAGGGCAGCCGCGCCGCCTCCCGCACCGCGTCGTGCAGCGCCCCGAGCCCGCCGAGGTCGGCGAGCGTGGCCGCGAACACGTTGACGTGCAGCGGCAGCAGCGTCTCCTTGCGCACGGCCGCCCGCAGCGCCGACACCGCCAGCCTGCCGTCCAGTTCGGGATCGCGCCGCGCCTCGGCCAGGGCGTCGCCGGCCTCCGGACGGGCGAGTATCTCCAGCGCCGCGACCCCGCCGGTCATCAGATTGACCACCGGTTGGAAGGCGAAGCGAAGGCTGTCCGTCCAGGAGGGCACGCGAGCATGATGGCGCCGCGAGCGCACCCCCAGGGCCAGTTCATGAGACGTTCACGCACCCGTACCGCCCGGCGACCGTCCGCGGGGGCCACTTCCGCGACGGAGCACCTTCCTGATAGATGCAGGGGACATGACACGACTCTCCGGCTCCCTCCGCACCCTCGTCACCACCCTCACCGCCCTGCTCACCGTCACCGCCGCCCCCACCGCCGCGCACGCGACGACCGGCGACCCGAAGGCCCCGCGGGACTTCGTCGCCCTGCGGAGCGTCGCCCCGACGATCATCGAGGACATCCGCTACTTCACCCCGCACAACTTCGTCGGCGAGCGCGTCGACGGCTACCGGCAGCCCCTGTGCGTCCTCACACGCCCCGCCGCCGAGGCCCTCGCCGAGGCCCAGACCGCACTCCGCCGCCAGGGCTACTCCCTCAAGGTGTACGACTGCTACCGGCCGCAGCGCGCCGTCGACCACTTCGTCCGCTGGGCCCAGGACCTCGACGACCAGCGGATGAAGGCGGAGTTCTACCCGAACGTCGACAAGACCCGCCTGTTCGCCGACGGTTACATCGCCGAGAAGTCCGGCCACAGCCGAGGCTCGACCGTCGACCTCACCCTCGTCCCGCTCCCGTCCCGCCCCACCCGCCCCTACCACCCGGGCCGGCCCCTGGTCCCCTGCACCGCGCCCGAGGACGAGCGCTTCCCCGACAATTCCGTCGACATGGGCACCGGTTACGACTGCTTCGACACCCTCTCCCACACCCTCGACCCGCGCGTCCAGGGCGCCCAGCGCGCCCACCGGCTGCTGCTCAAGAACACCCTGGAGGACCTCGGCTTCGTCAACCTCGCCGAGGAGTGGTGGCACTTCACCTACAAGCCCGAGGCGTACCCGGACACCTACTTCGACTTCCCCGTCTCGGCCGCTTCCCTGACCGGCCGCCGCTGAGCCGCCCGCCGGAGACGTCCGTACCACGATCGGCTACAGTCCGCCGCGTGTCCGAGAATCAAACCCACGTCCCCAACTCCTCCCCGGGCTCGCACTGTTCGAGCTGCGGCACGCCCTACGGAGCGGGCGTCTCCGGCTGGCCCCGCACCTGCCCGGCCTGCGGCACCGTCGCGTACCGCAACCCGCTGCCGGTGGCCATCGCCCTCCAGCCCGTGTACGACACCCAAGGCACCTCCCTGGTGGTCATCACCCGGACCGTGTCCCCCGCACGCGGGGGCACGGCACTGCCCGGCGGCTATGTCGACGACCGCGAGGACTGGCGGCAGGCCGTCGTCCGCGAACTCAAGGAGGAGACCGGCATCGACGCGCCGAGCCGCGACGTACGCCTGGCCGACGCCATGAGCGCGCCCGACGGCCACCTGCTCCTCTTCGGGCTGCTCCCCGAGCGGCCGGCCGACGGCCTCCCGCCCTCCGCCCCCACGGACGAGACACAGGGCTGGCACCTGCTGCGCCGCCCCGAGGAACTCGCCTTCCCCCTGCACTCCGTCGCCGTCCGCGCCTGGTTCGAGGGACGGTACTGAGCCACGCCCGGACGCCGGCTCGCCCGCACGGCGCTCAGGGCAGCACGGGCACCAGCCCGTCAAGTGCCGTACGGAGGCCGGCCCCCGCGTACGGCACTCAGACCCGTACCGCCGTCCACGGCCCCGCGGACCGTGCGGGAGGTCAGCCCTCCGCCAGCCCCCGCACCCGCACCGGATACGGCGACCCGCTCCCGCCGTCCACGCCCTCCCGCTCGACCACCAGCCGCGGGCCCTGCCAGCGGGCGGCGTACCGTTCGATCTCCGGTTCGGCGAATCCGTCGCCCGCGTCCGGCACGACCAGCCCGCCCCCGGTGCGTCCCCGGGCGGGCGCCCACACCTCCAGTTCCAGGCCGCCGTCGGCGCCGCGCACCGGAAGGACCGCCCCCGCGCGGGCGAACACCGGGAGCCGCGCGGACGGCGTCTCGACCAGCACCTGGGCCGGCCCCTCGTACGCCCGTCCGGTGGCCGTGTCGTACCAGCGCCCGCGCGGCAGCTTTACCGCGCGCCGCTGCGTCCCCGGGGCGAGCACCGGCGCCACCAGCAGACAGTCACCCAGCAGGAAGGCGTCCTCGCAGTCCCGCAGCGCCCGGTCCTCCGGTGCCGACCACCACAGGGGCCGCACGTACGGGGCGCCGGTGCGCCGGGCGAGATGCGCCAGCGTCATGAAGTACGGCAGCAGCCGCCGCCGTTCGACGAGCGCCACGCGTGCGTGCGCCAGCACCTCGTCCCCGAACTCCCACGGCTCCCGCCGTCCCGCCCTCGCACCCGCGTGCGTCCGGAACAGCGGCAGATACGCGCCCAGTTGGAACCACCGCAGATACAGCTCCGGCGACGGACTGCCGTCGAAGCCCCCGATGTCCGGCCCCGAGTACGGCACCCCGCACAGCCCGAGCCCCAGCACCAGCGCCAGTGACGCCCGCAGCCCCGCCCAGCCCGTGGCCACCTCCCCGGACCAGGTACCGCCGTAGCGCTGCAGGCCGGCCCAGCCGGACCGCGAGACCACGAACGGCCGCTGTCCGGGCACCAGCTCGCGCAGCCCCTCGTACCCGGCGCGGGCCATGCACAGCCCGTACACGTTGTGCGCCTCCCGGTGGTCACCCCCGCCGCCCTCCAGGGCGTGCCGGGCCGAACGCGGCAGCGCCGGCTCCCCGAACGCGGCGAACGACGTCGGCTCGTCCGTGCCGTGCCAGAACCCCGTGAAGCCCTGCCCCAGGTGCCGCTCGTACAGACCGCCCCACCACGCACGTACGCCCGCGTGCGTGAAGTCGGGGAAGACCGCCTCCCCGGACCGCGCCACCCCCCGCACGACCTCCCCGGCGGCGTCCCGGACGAACGCGTCCCGGGCCGCCCCGCCGTCGTACACGGCGTCACCGGACTCCGCCCGGACCGCGGGACCGACGGCCGACACCAGCCGGATGCCGTCCGCCCGCAGGTCCTCGGCGAGCTGCGGCAGCTTGGGGAACCGCTCCTCGTCGACGCCGAACACCCGGTGCCCGCCGGAGGGACCGGCGTCCAGGTGCACGGCGTCCAGCGCCAGCCCCCGCTCCTGGTAGCCGGCGACGATCCGCCGCACCTCCTGCTCATCGCCGACGCCCCGCCGCGCGTGATGGTGCCCGAGCGCCCACGCGGGCGGCAGCGCGGGCGCACCGGTCAGCGCGGCCCAGGTGAGCAGCACCCGCGCGGGCGTCCCCACCGACACCCAGCAGCGCAGCGGCCCCCCTTCCATCCGCAGCACGCTGGTCCCCGGCCGGTCGTGCCCCGACCCGGCCCCCTCCTCGCCCTCCCGCAGCACCACGGACCCGTCCCAGGAGCTGTCGTAGAACACCAGGTGCGTGCCCGCGTCGGCCACCACCACCTGCACCGGCATCGTCACGGACAGCGGACCGTCCCCGGGCCCGGACGCCGCCCCCGCATCGGTGTTCCACAGCCGGTACGTCCCGTCCCGCAGCCTGGGCCCCGAGGCACGCCCCCCGAGCCCGAAGAACCGCGCGTCGGCGGTCACCTCCGAACGCTGGAGCCACCGCGCCCGGCCCCCATCGACCGGCTCCCACCACCGGGGCGGCAGTTCGTGCCGCAGCGTCACCCCGCCCGGCGTACGCACCTCCACCGCGCCGTGCCTGGAGACGGCCACCGTCACCCGCTCGGCCACCACCCGCCAGCCACCGTCCTTGTCCGGCTCCAGGGCCGCCCGCGGATCGGGCTCGGGACACCGCGCCAGCGCGTACGAGGGCTCCGGACCGGCCCCGTCCCAGCTCCAGAAGACGGCACCGTTCACGGCCACCAGGATGCGCAGCTCCGAACGCTCGAAGCGGACCACGCCCCCGCCCGGCCCGGACTCCGCCTCCCGCAGCAGGCCCGGCACCCGGGCCCGCTCGGCCCCCCGCCGCTCCAGCCCCACGGCGTCGGCCCGCCGCCGACGCCAGGCCGCCCGTACGGTCCGCAACCCCTGACCCGTCCGCAACGAACCCACCATTCTCACCGAACGCACCAGGTCACGACCGTCCATGCTGCTCACCCTGCCACCGACCGACCCTCGAACGGGCGCCGTTCAACTCCCGTTCACCCGTGCCGGGACCACATCTTCACGATGGCGACTATGTGCGGCGCACCCTGGTGCAGAAGTCGATCACATGGCATCGTCCGCGTCAGCCGCGTCACGCGCACACCCCAGCCCGTGCGCGGGACGACGCACACGACGCGCACAGTCCGGGAGCCGCCCCATGACGACCGTGAACCCCCAGCTTCTCTGGCAGCCCGATCCGCAGCGCATCGCCCGAGCCGCGATCACCCGCTTCCAGACCTGGGCCGCCGAACACCACGGCGCCCCCGCGACCGGCGGCTACCCGGCGCTGCACCGCTGGTCCGTCGAGCGACTCGACACCTTCTGGCAGGCCGTCACCGAGTGGTTCGACGTCCGTTTCTCCACCCCCTGCGCGCGGGTGCTGGGCGACCGCGCGATGCCCGGCGCCCAGTGGTTCCCCGGCGCCAGACTGAACTACGCCGAACACGCCCTGCGCGCGGCCGCCACCCGCGCGGACGAACCGGCCCTCCTGTACGTCGACGAGACCCACGAACCGCGCCCGGTCACCTGGGGAGAGCTGCGCCGCCAGGTCGGCTCCCTCGCCGCCGAACTGCGCGCCCTCGGCGTACGCCCGGGTGACCGCGTCAGCGGCTACCTCCCCAACGTCCCCCAGGCCGTCGTCGCCCTCCTCGCCACCGCCGCCGTGGGCGGCGTCTGGACCTCCTGCGCCCCCGACTTCGGCGCCCGCGCCGTCCTGGACCGCTTCCAGCAGGTCGAACCGGTCGTCCTGTTCACGGTCGACGGCTACCGCTACGGCGGCAAGGAACACGACCGCCGCGCGGTGGTCGCCGAACTCCGCCGCGAACTGCCCACCCTCCGCGCGGTGGTGCACATCCCGCTGCTCGGCACCGACGCCCCCGACGGCACCCTGGACTGGCAGGCCCTGACCGCCGCCGACACCGACCCCGTCTTCGAGCAGGTCCCCTTCGACCACCCCCTGTGGGTGCTCTACTCCTCCGGCACCACCGGCCTGCCCAAGGCCATCGTCCAGTCCCAGGGCGGCATCCTGGTCGAACACCTCAAACAGCTCGGCCTGCACTGCGACCTCGGCCCCGAGGACCGCTTCTTCTGGTACACGTCCACCGGCTGGATGATGTGGAACTTCCTTGTCTCCGGCCTGCTCACCGGCACCACGGTCGTCCTCTACGACGGCAGCCCCGGCTTCCCGGACACCGGCGCCCAGTGGCACGTCGCCGAACGCACCGGCACCACCCTGTTCGGCACCTCCGCCGCCTACGTCATGGCCTGCCGCAAGGCCGGCGTCCACCCCGCCCGCGACCACGACCTGTCGAAGGTCCAGTGCGTCGCGACCACCGGCTCACCCCTCCCGCCGGACGGCTTCCGCTGGCTGCACGACGAGTTCGCGGCCGCCGGCGCCGACCTGTGGATCGCCTCCGTCAGCGGCGGCACCGACGTCTGCTCCTGCTTCGCCGGCGCCGTCCCCACCCTCCCGGTCCACATCGGCGAACTCCAGGCCCCCGGACTCGGCACCGACCTCCAGTCCTGGGACCCCGGCGGCAGCCCTTTGACCGACGAGCTCGGCGAACTCGTCGTCACCAACCCCATGCCGTCCATGCCGATCCACTTCTGGAACGACCCCGACGGCAGCCGCTACCACGACAGTTACTTCGACACCTACCCCGGCGTCTGGCGCCACGGCGACTGGATCACCGTCACCTCACGCGGCACCGTCGTCATCCACGGCCGCTCCGACTCCACCCTCAACCGGCAGGGCGTCCGCATGGGCTCCGCCGACATCTACGAAGCCGTCGAACGCCTGCCCGAGATCAGGGAGTCCCTCGTCATCGGCGTCGAACAGCCCGACGGCGGCTACTGGATGCCCCTGTTCGTCCACCTGGCCCCCGGAGCCGTCCTCGACGACACCCTCCGGGCCCGAATCACACGGACGATCCGCGAACAGCTCTCCCCCCGCCACGTCCCCGACGAGATCGTCCAGGTCCCCGGCATCCCCCACACCCTCACCGGCAAGCGCATCGAGGTCCCCGTCAAACGCCTCCTCCAGGGCACCCCCCTGGAAAAGGCGGTCAACCCCGGCTCCATCGACAACCTCGACCTCCTGCGCTTCTACGAGGACCTGGCCCGCCGACGCCCCTGATCCCGGCCCGTTGTCAGTGCCCGCGGTTACGGTGAGTGAGCATCGATCGACCGTGCACACAGGGGGAAACATGACGCACACCGACCTGACCCCGCGACGCGTCCTGCGCCGCGAGATCGCCGGCACCATCGGCCTGCTCACCGACGAACACGACTTCCGCGCCATGCGGCGCTACCGAAGCTTCACCTTCCACGACCACACCGCCTACCTGGGGCACGTCGAGGCCGTCCTCAGGACCCGCGCCCTCCAGGGCTCCCACACCACCATCGCCCTCTTCGACCCCGAGGAGTACGCCGACTATTGCGCGAAGTCGGGTCTCGACCCCGACCACCACACCAGCCGCACCCGCTTCACCGCCGAACTCGCCGCCACCGGGCCGACCGTCCCGTACGAGGGCCAGCCCCTCGCCGACCTCCTGCCGACCCTCGTCGATGAAGCGGTCCGCCAGGCCACCTGGGAGTACGCCAGCACCCTGCTGGCCCGCCTCGGCACCTGCGCCTCCTGCGGCCAGGACATCGGCCGAGCCGCCTTCACCCGCGCCTCACACCTGCTCACCCGCGTCCTGGACACCGCCCCACCCGGCGACCGCCACCTGGTCTGCAGCGTCTCCGCGGCCCCGGAGACCCTCGTCTCCGTCCTGCACGCCGACGAGGACACCGACGGCACCACACACCTCGACGAGGCCGAGGCCCTGGAATTCACCAGCGTCCTCGCCGTCGGCCTGGCCACCCACACCCCCGGCGGACTCGTCATGCGCACCACCAGTCCCGGCCACCCCGACCGCATCTACGGCTGGCGCCTGCGCGGCCACGGCCTCACCCCCCTCACCGCGAGCGAGGTCTTCGACGCCTACTGCACCGACGCCGACTCCGGCGACCTCATCTCACCGGAACCGGGCGTCGACTACTGCGAGCCGCCCGACCTCGGCGACGACGAACCCCGGCCGGACCACCACCACTGAACGCCGGAGGGGCGCCCCACCCACAGGCGGAGCGCCCCTTCGGACCACCACATCCGGTCCCTACTCGCCGGACAGCACCGCCTGCGCCGCGTGACGTGCCTCCTCGGCACTGTCCGCGGCCCGTGCGGCCGCCGCCGCCCGCTCGCACTGGGCGAGCGTGAACTTGGCCAGCGACGCCCGGACATAAGGAAGCGACGCCGCGCCCATGGACAGAGAGGTGACACCCAGCCCGGTCAGCACACATGCCAGCAGCGGGTCGGACGCCGCCTCACCGCACACCCCGCAGCTCTTGCCCTCGGCCTTCGCCGCCTCGGCGGCCAGCGCCACCAGGTCGAGCAGCGCGGGCTGCCACGGGTCCTGAAGCCGGGACACCGCACCCACCTGACGGTCGGCCGCGAAGGTGTACTGCGCGAGGTCGTTCGTCCCCAGCGACAGGAACTCGACCTCCCGCAGGATCGAACGCGCCCGCAGCGCGGCCGACGGGATCTCCACCATGGCCCCGTACTTCGCCCGCAGCCCGGCCTCGCGGCAGGCGTCCGCGAACGCCTTGGCGTCGGCCCGGTCCGCCACCATCGGCGCCATGACCTCCAGGTGCACCGGAAGCCCCTCGGCCGCCTTCGCCAGCGCCGTGAGCTGGGTGCGCAGCACCTCCGGGTGGTCCAGCAGCGTCCGCAGCCCGCGCACGCCCAGTGCCGGGTTCGGCTCGTCGGCCGGGGTCAGGAAGTCCAGCGGCTTATCCGCGCCCGCGTCCAGCACGCGCACCACCACGCGCCCCTCGGGGAACGCCTCCAGCACCTGCCGGTAGGCCGCGACCTGCTTCTCCTCGGACGGCGCGCTCTCGCTGTCGTCCAGGAAGAGGAACTCGGTACGGAAGAGTCCGACTCCCTCCGCCCCGGCCTCCACCGCGGCGGCCACGTCCGCCGGCCCGCCGATGTTGGCCAGCAACGGCACCTTGTGCCCGTCGGAGGTCGCCCCCGGCCCGGTCGCGGCGGCCAGCGCGGCCTTCCGCTCGGCGGCCTGCGCCTCCATCTGCGCCTTCTTCTCCGCACTGGGGTTCACGAAGATCTCGCCGCTGCTGCCGTCCACCGCGATCACCGTGCCCTCGGGCAGCTCGCCCGCGCCCGGCAGCGCCACCACGGCCGGCACTCCGAGCGCCCGCGCCAGGATCGCGCTGTGGCTGGTCGGCCCGCCCTCCTCGGTGACGAACCCGAGCACCAGGGCCGGGTCCAGCAGCGCGGTGTCCGCCGGCGCCAGGTCCCGCGCGATGAGCACGTACGGCTCGTCACTGTCCGGCACCCCCGGCATGGGCACCCCGAGCAGCCGCGCGACGATGCGGTTGCGCACGTCGTCGAGGTCGGCGACCCGGCCGGCCAGGTACTCCCCGGCACCGGCCAGCAGCGCCCGGTACGCCGCGAAGGCGTCGTACACCGCGCGCTCGGCCGTACTGCCGACGGCGATACGCCGTTCGACGTCCGCCATCAGCTCGGGGTCCTGGGCCATCATGGCCTGCGCCTCGAGCACCGCCTGGGCTTCGCCGCCCGCCAGGTTGCCGCGCGCCATCAGATCGGCGGCCACGGCCTCCACGGCCTGACGCGCACGCCCCTGCTCGCGCTCCGCCTCCTCCGCCGGGATCTGCTTGGCGGGCGGCTCCAGCACCGCCGTCCCCATGTGCCGGACCTCGCCTATGGCCACACCGTGGCTCACACCGACGCCTCGCAGCGTTGTCTCCATCTCACCCGTCTCCGTTAGTGCGGCGCCCGCCGCGGTGGTTGTCCTGCCGGCCGTCACGCGACGGCACCCGATGTCACTGCCAGAGGAAAAGGCTTTCGCCGGCCGCCACCTCGCCGTCCTCACGGACTTCGGAGAGGGATTCGGCGGTGGCCTCCAGCGCGACGACCGGGCAGACCGGCGACTTGCCGGCGGCCTCGACGGCGGCCGGGTCCCAGCGGACGACCGCCTGGCCGCGGGTCACGGTGTCGCCCTTGTTCACGAGCAGCTCGAAGCCCTCGCCGTTGAGCTGCACGGTGTCGATGCCGAGGTGCGTCAGCACGCCGTGCCCGCTCTCGTTCACCACCACGAAGGCGTGCGGGTGCAGGGACACGATCACCCCGTCCACGGGAGCGACCGCCGCGGAGGGCTCCCGGACGGGGTCGATGGCGGTGCCTGGGCCGACCATGGCCCCGGAGAAGACCGGATCGGGCACGGCGGCCAGTCCGATGGCGCGTCCTGCCAGCGGGGACGACACGGTGGTCATGGGAAGCCTCCCAGAGTGGAGATGCAGATGGGCGGCCGTCGCTGCCTGTCCCGGACGGCACGTTGAGCAGCAGGGTATGTCATAGGAAGTACCGGTTCCGCATGAGTGCTCCCGAATAGAGGTCTAGACCACAGTCCCCATCGATTTGCACCCGTTCCACGGCTCCGTGTACAGTCGATACTCCTGCTGGAGACGGAGCGGCGCGACCACGCGTCCTCACCCGGCAGCGACCAACCTGTCAGATCCTAATCTTCGGCTCCACTCCTGCATGTCCGCAGGAGGGTGGTCAGAGGGACTGGAAAAGCCTGATAGTGTTGGAAACACCGAAGGGAAGCGCCCGGAGGAAAGCCTGAGAGAGTCTCTCGGGTAAGTACAAAGGAAGCGTCCGTTCCTTGAGAACTCAACAGCGTGCCAAAAGTCAACGCCAGATATGTTGATACCCCGACCTGATCGGTTCCGATCGG